>NZ_CP047950.1:1638671-1966405 GCF_014280075.1 Synechococcus sp. A15-62 | reverse complement strand
TGCGTGAGGGGCCAGCGTTCCGCTGCGGTGCGCAGCATGTCGGCCAGGGCGGAACTGGGCACGCTGGTGAGCACCGCGATGGAGGCAGGTTGGCTTGGAAGCGGTCTCAGACGGCTGCGGTCGATCACCCCCTCTTGTCCCAGCAGTTGCCGCACCCGTTCAAAGTCGCGCAGCACCGTGCTGAGGCTGGGGCGGATGTCCAGCGCCTGAACAGTGAGGCTGGCCCGCGCCGCCCAGAAATTGAGCTTGCCGACCACGGTGACGCCGTCACCGTCTTTGGGTTGATAGCTCAATTGGGCCAGCTTCGAAGCCCACACCACCCCTGAAATGCTGGCTGACCCGTCGGTGAGGGTGAGCCAGAGGTGACCTTTCCTGAGTTGAGGACGGGAAACTGTGGCTTCCAACAAAAAACGCGGCGCAAAGCCGCGTTCCAGCAGGCTTCCGATGGCTGTGTTCAGCTCAGCGACGGAATAGCTCGGAAGACGATCAGCGCTCAAGACGGCTATAGGCGTAACCCCAGTAAATGCAGACAATCGCCGAGATGCTGGTCAGCAGAACGCCCCAGTGTTGGTGGATCTGGGTGGCACCAATCGTGCAGATCACCAAGGCGCTGCTGAGCAGCCTTGATCCATCACGTCTGTTCTGAACGTAAAGCGGTGCCAACGACTGCCTCGGTGGAATCCCCCCCACTGTGCTGCATCAGCGGTGGCCGGTGGAGAGACAACAAAAAACCCCCCGGCGAGCCGAGGGGTTCTGTGAATCCGTGGAGCGGAAATCAGCCGAGGCCGATCTGGGACAGGATGCCCTGGCCGGTCAGGAGCTCGGTGCCGAGGCCGATCACGATGCCCAGCATTGCCAGACGACCGTTCCAGGTTTCAGCGAAGTTGACGAAGCCGAAGCGTGCGTTGTCGGACATGGTGTGAACCAGGTGGATGTGCATCAATGTAACAAAGGTTGGAGTTTTGTTGCATGTGCTAAGGGCTACTCAATTGGTCCTTTGTCCCTCTTTCAAGGTTGTCGCCCGTCCGATCTGGGTTTGGTCCGGGCCGTCGGCAGCGCCTGGCGGGGATCCTCGGGCCAGGGGTGTTTGGGGTAGCGCCCTCGCATCTCCCGGCGCACTTCCTGGTAGCTGCCTTGCCAGAAGCCTTTCAGATCACGGGTGCGCTGCAGGGGGCGTCCGGCTGGTGAGAGCAGTTCCAGCGTGACGGGAATGCGGCCATTCATCACGTGGGGGCCGTCGTCAGATCCGAACATCTCCTGCAATTTCACGGCGAGGATCACCTCGTCGGCGGTGTAATGCAGCGCGGCTTGCCGGCCGGAGGGGATCGGGATGCGGCGCGGCAGCAGGTCATCCAGCTGTTGCCTGAAGCTCCAATCCAGATCGCCCCACAGTGCTTCTTCCAAGGCTGTCGCGCTGATGTCACTCCAGCCCAGGCAGCCCTCCAGGCTTGGACCAAGCCAGGTGTCAGCCTGCGCCAGCAGGGTTGTCAGATCGCGACCAGGCCAGGGGACGCCCACCTGTTGGTGCATCCATGCCAGCCGTTGGCGCAGCTGATGGCTGCTGTCCGTCCAGGGCAGGGCATCAAGGCTGGCAATCTTCTTCAGCTGTTCGATCAGCAGAGTGCGGCACAGCCCTGCGGCTGGCGAAGGTTGTGGCGTTCGGCGCACCACCAATGCCCCCAGTTTGAGCTGGCGTTCGGCACGGACCCGCTCGCGTTCGGGATCCCAGCTGGCCTCGTCATGCCAGTGGCCATCCTGCTCAGCGATGCTCTCCAGGGCGCCCTGACTCAGGGCCACGGCCATCTGGATCCGCGTGTCCCGGCCGCCCATGTCGACCCTGGCGACGGCCAGGGCTGGACTGCCCTGGAGCGGATCCCAGGGCAGCAGGGTTGCTCCGCGGCCTTGCCGCAGCTGATAGCGACCGACCTGGCCTGGACGCTGTTGCGCCAGCCATTCCGGAAAGGCCGCCAGGATCAGCTCGCCAGCATTGACGGAAGCGTTTCGCTCCTGGGGTGAGGCACCCAGTCGATTCAGTTGGCGGCGAAGTTGCTGGCTGAGCGTTCGCAGGGATGGATGGCGCTGGATGGTGTTGAGCCGGGCCTCGAGATCGCTGCCGATCTGGCGGCGGTCAAAGGGATCCCGTTCACTGAGGATGGCCGCCAGATCACACCCCAGCTGGGGGGCGCCCTGTTCATGGGCCTCCAGCAGCAGCATGCCGAGACGAGGGTGAACGCCGAGGCCGCCGATCAGTCGTCCCCGTTCGCTGATGCGGCCGTCCTGCTCCAGCAGGCCGAGCTGTTGCAGGCCGTGCTGTCCCTCCTGCATGGCTGCTGCGGGAGGAGGGTCCAACCACGGCAGCTCTTCCCCCAGCCCAGCCCCCCACTGGGCCAATTCCATCAACACGGGCTGGGGATCGGCCAGCAACAGTTCAGGGGGGTGAAAGGGTGGCCGTCGCTGTTGCTCTGCCGGTGACCAGAGGCGGATGCAGCGGCCCGGGCATTGCCGCCCTGCCCTGCCCCGGCGCTGCTCTGCACTGGCCAGGCTGGAGACGGCGGTCTCCAGGCCCTCCATGCGGGTGTTGGGGTCGTAACGCAGTTGACGGCTGAGGCCGCTGTCAATCACCAGGCGCACCCCATCGATCGTGAGGGAGCTTTCGGCAATGGCGCTGGCAAGGATGATGCTGCCGTCCTGGTTTGGGTCGCAGCGCTGCAGGGCTGAACTCTGCTGCTGCAAAGGCAGTTGACCGTGCAGCGACTGAATCTTCCAGTTCTGCAGGGAAGGGGCGGCCGTCAGGGTCTGCCTGCAGCGTTCAATCTCCGCCAGCCCCGGCAGGAAGACCAGAACACCGCTGCCCTGCGGTTGGTCGAGTGCGTGTTGCTCGATGGCCCGTAAAACCTGCTTCGGCAGGGGTTCGTCCGGCCGTGGTGGTTGATGGTGGGTGTCTACCGGGTAACAGCGGCCCGGGCTTTCCAGCACCGTCGCTTCGGGGAGCCGTTCCCTCAGGTCGGACAGATCCAGCGTGGCCGACATCAAGATCACGGCGAGATCTTGATTCAGCAGAGGCCTCGCCTCGCGCAGCAAGGCAAGGGATAGGTCCGCATCGCGCCCCCGCTCATGAAATTCATCGAAGATCACGCACCCCACCCCAGCCAGCGAGGGGTCGCTCTGCAAGCGCCGCAGGAAGAGCCCGTCGGTGATCACCTCCACCTGGGTGCGGCCTGATCGCTTGTGTTCCCCGCGCACGGAATAACCGATGCGCGCACCGATGTCTTCTCCAAGGCTTGCAGCAAGGCGGGCGGCGGCAGCTTTGGTGGCCAGCCGCCGCGGCTCGATCATCCAGATTTTCTGATGCTCGTCAAAAATGCTCTGACCTTCCGACAGCGCCCCGATCAGTGCCAGGGGGACCCTTGTGGTCTTTCCTGCCCCGGGCGGTGCCTGGAGCAGAACTGTTTGGCCTGGGCGGACCGCAGAACAGATCTGCTCCAACAGGGCGTCGATCGGGAACTGGCTCAAAGCGGTGTTGCCGCTCGATTCACGGGATGAGATTCATCAGGCCGAAAAGCATCAGGCTGCTGATGGCGCCAACGGCCGCCAACAGCCGCACAAGCGGGCCGATCGAAACAACAAGGGAGGCCATGAAGACTTTCTTAAAGGCCGGATTGATTCCGGTCTAGCCCCCTTGTCTGTCGCGTCGCTGCATTCATTCGCACGCCTTTACACAACCCGCCCTGCTGGATCAACGCACGTGGCGGGTCCCATCCACGGGGTGGTACTCCTCTCCAGTGAGCTCTTCAAACACGATGGCCGGCAGGCCGGTCTCAAACATGGTCTGCAGTGCTTCCTTGAGATAGGGGTTCCAGCCTCCGGTGCTCACCTGGCCGTGGCGGACGGTCCAGTCCCAGGTGCCCTGAAGGTCGCGGGGGATCCGGCCTTCCCGGTCACGACGGGCCACCAGATCAAGAGATTCCACAAGTCCCACGGTGATGGGGGCCTTGCCGTAGGCCGGTGTCAGGCTCAGTTCCAGGCGAACGGGGTCTTCTTTCATCAGCCGAAGCCGGAAGCGGGGAGGCAGCTTGAGGCCCTTGATGACCGCGGCAACGATGCGTGTTCTCTGATCCACTCAGGCGACCCCTGTCGACTCCAAGCGTCCAATTTATTCAGTGCCGGGTCCAGCGGCCGTCGAGGCATCGTCATCGTCACCGCCAAAGCGCACCGTCAGCAGGGCTTCTTCCGTGATGCGTCCCTCGCTATCCAGCAGTTCCGGGTGGACGGTGACTTGGCCGGTGCGGTCGTTCGGAGCGTTGCTGGGCGCGCTGTTGATTGGACCACTGGCAGCGCGGAACCCTTTGCTCATCACGCGGAAGGCCTGCCACAACAGGGCCACGAACAGCGCTCCGTAAATGAGGGGAAACAGCGAACCGAGCATGACCCTCCGACCCAGCTGAATGTCTGCATCCTCACGCTATCGGGACCCCGGTCGCATGTGGTCACAGCTTTGACATGGAACGTGGCTGTTTTTGGATCTGCTCTGCGTAGCGTCGAGGCAGCCGATCGCCCTGAAGCTGTGGTCAACTCCCCGTCCCGCTCGCTTGTCGCCTCTGCTTTGGCGGGGGGATTGCTGGTGGCCGGCGTGTCGTCGCTTCCCTTGATCGTTGGCCTCGAGCAGGCCGAGGCCCGCCCGGCGATCCGTAGGGACTCATTCGTTGCAGCCGCTGTCAAGCGCAGTGGTCCGGCAGTGGTCAGCTTGGAGACGGCCAGGACCGTCAATCAGTCCAGTGTTGCCGGTGTGCCGCCGGCCCTGATGCAGGACCCTTTGTTTCGCCAGTTCTTCGGCATCCCCCGCTCCACAGCCCCGCGCTCAAGGGTGCAGCGCGGTCAAGGCAGTGGAGTGATCTTCGATGCCAAGGGCCTGTTGCTTACCAACGCCCATGTGGTGGAGGGGGCGGATCAACTCACCGTGGACCTCTCCGATGGCAGGAGGGTTCCCGCCCAAGTGGTGGGCAAAGACAGTCTCACCGATCTCGCGGTGGTGCGCCTGGACGGCCCCGGGCCCTGGCCTGTCGCGGATCTGGGGGATTCCGACCGGCTCAGCGTGGGCGACTGGGCGATTGCCGTGGGCAATCCCTTTGGCCTGGAGAGCACGGTGACTCTGGGAATCATCAGCAACCTCAACCGCAACGTTGCTCAGTTGGGCATTTCCGGCAAACGTCTTGATCTGATTCAGACCGACGCGGCAATCAATCCCGGTAACTCGGGCGGGCCACTGCTCAATGCCGACGGTGAGGTGATCGGCATCAACACCCTGGTGCGATCAGGGCCTGGGGCAGGTCTGGGTTTTGCCATCCCGATCAATCGGGCCCGCGCCATCGCCCAGCAGCTGGTGGCCAGCGGCAAGGCCCGTCATCCGGTGATCGGCATCCGTTTGTCGCCGGTCCCTCGGCCCACCCCCACATCCCCGGTGCCGCCAGGTGCGGTGATTCGTGCGGTCCAGCCTGGAGGCCCGGCGGACCGCGCCGGGCTCAAGGTCGATGATGTGATCACGCGATTTGATGGCGAGGCTGTCGCTGACCCCGCTGCGGTGGTCAGTGCCATTGAACGCCGCGGCGTCGGTGCCACGGTTGCGCTTGAGGTGAAGCGTGGTCAGGAGCTGGTCACGATTGACGTCAAGCCAGTCGATCTTTCGGCTTTGACTCCTGGCTGATGCTGCGGGCTCAGGCGTCGTCGGCGTCCCTTAGTTGTTCAACGCATTGGGTGATGCAGTCGCCATCGTCGAGTGAGCAGGTGGTGATGCACTGGAAATAGGTTTCCACGGCGTCCCAGGTCTGTTCATGGGGTGCCGGACCGGGGGCTGTTGAACCGCCAACGGGTTCGCTGTTGCCGGGGCCGGGAACCATGCTCATCGGGGCTGTGGGTCAGTTTTGTCAGCCTATGCAGATGAAATCTGCAGGTAAAGAGAAATGAGTCTTCCTGCCTAAACCTGTGTGAAGTTTTCTTTGTGCGGCCTTCTGATCCCAGTCAGGCCGCCTTTTTACGGCGGGCGTCCCGTGCCTTTTGCTTCTCCTTGTTGGCCTTCCGCTTGGCCTCCCGTTCTGCAGCCAGTTCTTTCTCCTTGGCGGCTGTCCTTTCCTCTTCTTTTTTATCGAGGTAGTAGTTGTAATCCCCGCGATACATCACCAGCTCTCCGTCCCGCAGTTCCACGATGCGGTTGGCCACGCGGGAGATGAAATAGCGGTCGTGGGAGACCAGCAGTGCGGCTCCTTCGTAGGCCATCAAGGCGTCCTCGAGCATCTGCTTGGCGGGGATGTCGAGGTGGTTGGTGGGCTCATCCAAAACCAGCAGATTGCAGGGGGTGAGCAGCATCAGGGCCAGGGCCAGGCGGGCCTTTTCTCCCCCACTGAGCTTCCCGACTTCTTTGAACACCGTGTCGTTGCTGAAGCAGAAACTGCCCAGCAGCGAACGAACCTGGGTCTGGGTCCAGTCGGGAACCGCTTCGTACATCGTGTCGATCACGGTCTTGGACAGGTCCAGGGCTTCGGCCTGGTTCTGTTCGAAGTACCCCGCAATCACGTTGTGCTCCCCGAGCCGGGCACTGCCTTCATCGGGGGTTTCAACCCCCATCACCAGCCGCAGCAGAGTGGATTTGCCCGCACCATTGGGGCCGACGAAGGCAATGCGGTCGCCCCGCTCCACCTCCAGCTCAGCACCCAGGAACAGAATTTTGTCCCCATAGCTGTGGGTGAGGTTGTCGATCAGGGCAACCTGGGCTCCGGAGCGTGGGGCAGGCGGAAACTGAAAACTCGGCCCGGCCACGGATTCGATCGGTGCCTCCACCCGTTCCACCTTGTCCAGCTGCTTCTCACGGCTTTTGGCCTGGGTGCTGCGGGTGGCACTGGCGCGGAAGCGATCGATGTAGGCCTGTTGCGTGGCGATTTCCTTCTGCTGCCGTTCGAAGGCCGACTGTGTGGCCTCCCGCTCCAGTTGCTTCTGCTCCAGGTGGGCGGTGTAGTTGCCGAGGTAGCTCCGGGACACCCCCCGTTCGGTGGAGACGATCTGATTGCAGACCCGGTCGAGGAAGGTGCGGTCGTGGCTAATCACCACAAGGGCTGCGCTCTGCTCCAGCAGGTAGTTCTCCAGCCACTGGATGGTCTCGACATCCAGATGGTTGGTGGGTTCGTCCAGCAGCAGCAGATCCGGTTCCTGCAGCAGGATTTTCCCCAGGGCGATCCGCATCTGCCAGCCCCCGGAATAGTCCTTCACCTGCAGCTCAGCGCTCTCTGGGGTGAAGCCGATCGTGGGCAGGAGCTTGTCGATGCGGGCATCGAGCTCGTAGCCATGCAGCGCTTCGAAACGGCTTTGCAGCTTTCCAAGTTGTTGGATCAGCTCGTCCAGATGATCGGGGTCCTCCGCTGCCCGTTCGGAGCCCATCGCCTCTTCCACCTGCTTCTGCTGGTTCATCACCTCGGCCGCTTCGCCGAAGGCTTGAAACAGTTCCTGGCGCACCGTGCGCTCCAGGTCCACGTCGAATTCCTGCTGGAGGTAGGCAATGCGGGGCTCCCCCTGCCGAACCACCTGGCCGCTTGTGGGCTCTTCGTGTCCGGCGATCAGACGCATCTGGGTGGACTTGCCGGCGCCGTTCACCCCCACCAGGCCGATTCTGTCTCCGGGTTTCACCTCCCAGGTCACGGCGCGGAGCACTTCTCCCGTGGGGTAGATCTTGCTGACGTTTTCGAGTCGCAGCACCGGCGGAAGGCGTGATGCCCCCCATCATCCCTGTCGGCAAACTGGTGAGGGTTCCCGGAGGCTGGTCGCCGTGCTGAAACTGGAGCAGCTGGCCGCTCTTGTGGTGGCCGCAGGTTTGGCGATTGTGAGCTATCTGCTCTTCTTCAGTTGGGCCGGAGGCGGCGGCTACGAACGCCGTCAGCGCACTGAGCCCCAGGCGTTTCTGACGTCCGGCCCTTCCGAGTTCAAAGACCGCCTCTCGCCTTGACCATCCAGCGCTTGCTGTCGTCGTCGTCGAGGCTGGCCAGATGCTCGCGCACCTCCTGGGTTGTGACGGGTAGCCCCATCTGGTCGCCCAGGCTGCAGATGCTGGCCATGGCGCCGCTGGGATCCTGCAGCGCCTGACGGAATAGGGCCTGGGTTTGCTCCGGATTGCTGCTGATTCGGGCGTACAGCGATGCGGCGTTCGAAGTCATCGCGAACTGGGCTACTGCTCGAACGCTATTCAGGGCCGAAGCTCTTGTCAGGCGGCTTGTTCGATGCCGTCATCGTGCTGCCCCAGGGCCGAGGCGTCCTTCATGCTGCGGGCATCCATGCACAGCACCTTGCGCAGTTGGGCGTAGTTGGCGGCCTGGGTGCTGCGCCCTTCCTGGGAGGCGCCGTATTCGGCCCGTTGCAACACGTGGTGCAGGTGTGTGAGCAGATAGGTGCTGATCACCGCTGACACCAGCACATCGCTGTTTTCAGCACTGCGGCGGGGGCGTCGGGACCGAGCGCGGGAGCCGGCTGGGCTGCGACGAGGGCGTGGTGTGGCTTGGGTCATGGGGTACTCCGAGGAGGACCAATGCCCCCACCATAGTCATGGTTACTACCCTTGACCATCTCTGTACACTTTTCAGTAGCAGAGCCCCTGCCTGGGGATCCGGTCGTGCCCACCCGTCAGACCTCATCCAGCGGGAAGCCCAAGTCCCCGAGAATTCAGGTGGTTCTGCCTGAAGATCTTTGCGCGCGTCTCACGGCGATGGCGGAGCTGGAATCCCGCACGGTGAGCAACATGGCGCGGGTGCTGATCCAGCAAGGCGTACAACGCCATGAGCAGGAGTTGGAGGCGTCCGTACCGGCCCCGACCCGTGAGGAGCGCCTTCGGTCTGCCCTGGAATCACAGCAGCCACGCCGTCTGCGGGGCGCTCCCCGGCGCTTGCGCTTGCACAGGCCCGGTTAGGCCGGATTCACCCGCACCCCGAGCACGGCTTCCCTGCTGGCTCCGGTGACGGCAGGGACATTGCCGGGATGCCTCCTTTCGTGCCACCAGGCCAGCAACGCGAAGACCAGGGCTTCTCGGGCTTCCGTCGGCACCCCCAGACTGCTGCTTTCATCGAGCTGCGCGCCTCGGCAGCGTCGCCGCAGCTCATGGATCAACACCGGGTTTTGGCTGCCGCCCCCGGCTGTGATCAGTTCGATCGGTGCGATGCCAACGCTCTGGCGCAGGTGCTCCAGATCCTGGGCAACCACAGCCGCGGAAAAGGCCGTCAAAGTGGCGATGGCATCTGCCGCTGAGGCTCCACCGAGTTGTTTCAGGCGCCGGTTGAGGTCGGCCTGTCCGAAACACTCCCGTCCCGTGGATTTCGGAGGTGCCAGCTGGAAGTACTCCTCCTCGAGCCAGCGCTGGATCCAGACCTCATCCGCATGGCCCTGCGCTGCCATCGCCCCACCCTGGTCGAAGCTTTGGGCGCCATTGGTGAACTGGCGCATGCCCAGGTCGATCAGGCTGTTGGCTGGTCCGCAGTCCCAGCCCAAGACCGCGGCATGGCGGTCGTTTCCACTGCAGGGGGGGATCAGGGTGAGGTTGGCAATGCCGCCCAGGTTCAACAGTGCCCGCCAGCCCTGCGTGCTCCCCAGCAGTGCCGCATCGGCCCGGGGCACGAGCGGTGCTCCCTGCCCACCAAGCGCCAGATCAGCGGCGCGGAAGTCATGCACCACGGGCCTTTGCAGCCGATGGGCCAGCAGTGGGGCCTGCAGCATCTGCCAGCTGGCCCCTCGTGCTCCTTCGGCCGCGGGGCGGTGCCAGACGGTCTGGCCATGGCAGCCGATCAGCTCAGCTTTGGCATCGGGGTCGCAGGCCAGGGCCGCCTCGGCTTGCACCTCCGTGATGGCTTCGGCCAGCTCCAGCCAGAGGGCAGCCGGCATCGGTGCGCCCTGGCCGGCTGCCACCACCTGCCGCTGCAGTTTGAGCGGATAGGGCTGATGGTGGTGGCGAAGCAGGGACCACTGAGGACGCTGGGGTGGGCCGTCGAAGCGCGCCAGCACGGCGTCAACACCGTCAGCACTGGTTCCGCTCATCAGCCCGAGGCAGTGCATCGGCTCAGTTTTTGGGTAGCCGCTGCAGGTCGTCCACCAGTCCCATCACCACAAGAAGGTGCCCCTCCTCCAGCACGTGGGAGGCGGGTGGGTTCACCATCAGGCTGCTTTGCGGTCCTGCCGCCAGCACGTTCACCCTGAAGTTCTTGCGCAGATTCAGATCCCGGAGCGAGCGGCCCACAAACGGTTCAGGAACCTTGATCTCCTCGATGCAGTGCTGTTCATCCAGGGCCAGCCGTTCCATCAGGTTGGGGCGCACCAGCTCCAGCCCCAGACGCTCCCCCTGCATGCGCGAGGGAAAGATCACCCGGTCGGCCCCCACCCGCTTCAGCATTTTTTCGTGCAGATCGCTTGTTGCCCTCGCGATCACCTGGCGCACGCGGCTGCCCTCGCTGTCTTTGGCGATCAAGGTGGCGGTGATGCTGGCCTCGATCGGTTCACTGATCGCCACCACCACAGTGCCCATGTCGAGCACGCCGGCTTCCCGCAGGGCCTCTTCGTCGGTGCAGTCCACGACGCGGGCCTCCACGCTGGGCTCCACCTGACGCAGTTCATCCACCGCCCGCTCTGAGCGGTCCACGGCCAGCACATCCGCTCCGTTCTGGAGCAGTTCCCGGCAAACGGCGATGCCGAAACGGCCCACGCCGATGATCGCGAAGCCGAGTCTCTCGCTGCCCTGCGCTGGGCTCCACTGCCACCACTCCTTCATTGCTGCCTCCCCGGCTGATCGCGCTCAGACATACAGATCCTCGCTGGGGTAACCGATTCGATTCTGGCGATTCATCTGGATTTGTTCCTGGGTCATCGCTTCCCAGATCGCACTCAGCAGCAGCAGGATCCCCAGCCGTCCCACAAACATCCCCACCATCAGCACAGCCTGACCGAAGCGGGGAAGTTCAACGGTCACCCCCAGATCCAGCCCCACCGTGGCGAAGGCGGAAATGCAGGTGAACAGCATTTCCATGAAGGTGAACGAATCCTTGCCGTTCAAATTGCTGGCGATGCTGATCAGCATCGCCATGGCCATCACGAACAGGAGGGAGCCCACCGTGATGCCAACGGCCCGCAGCACCACCTTGTCGTTGATGGTTCTGTTGCGGATCACGACCACCTCCCGCCCCCGCAGGGTGGAGCGGGTGGCCGCCATCAAGGCGGCCACTGTGGTGGTTTTGATCCCACCACCGGTGCCGCCAGGGCTGGCACCGATGAACATCAGCACCATCAGCAACAGCAGGCTGGATTCGGTGACGGTGTCGAGCGAGAGCGGCACGGTGCTGAAGCCGGCGGTGCGTGCCGTGACTGATTCGAACAAGGCCGTGAGCCAGCGCTCGGACCACGGCATCCCTGCGAAGATCTCGCCCTGGTTTAACCATTCCGTCAGGGCCAGTCCCCCAGCTCCGAAGGCGATCAAAAGCATGCTGGTGCGCAGCACCAGCCGTGAATGGAGGCTCAGACGGCGGCGGCTTCGCCGCCTGGGCAGCAGCTGCGTGCTCAGATCGCTGGTCACCCGCCACCCCAGGCCGCCGGTCACGATCAGCAGCATCACTACGGCATTCACAACTCCGTTGCTGCGGTAGCGCTCGAGGCTGTCGCTCCAGAGCCCGAACCCCGCGTTGTTGTAAGCCGAGATGCTGTGGAACACCGCCGCCCAGAGGCGTTCTCCGTGGTTGGGGATGTCATCGAAGCCGAAGTGATACAGGATCACAGCCCCCACCAGGATCACCAGCGTCGCCGTCAGGGCAATGCCACGAAACGTGCGCCCGACGCCTCCCACACCGAATTCATCCAGGGCCTGCCCCCGGTCCAGCCGGCGTCGCAAGGCTGTCCCCTGCACCACGAAGCCCTGGAGAAACGTGGTGATGGCCATCAAGCCAAGGCCCCCCGCCAGGATCATCAGGGCCAGCACCGCCTGGCCGAAGGTCGTGAGATCTGTGCCGATGTCGATGATCGACAGGCCCGTCACGGTGATGGCGGATGTGGCGGTGAACAACGCTTCCCAAAGCCCAACGCTGCTTGAGGAGCACAGGGGAGTGGCCAGCAGCAGGGTGCCGATCAGCACCACCAGCAAGCCGGTCACCACGGTGAACTGGGGAACCGTGAGCCGACGATGCCAGCCCTGGCTGCGTTCGATGGCCCTTCCGATCGGCACAGGCGCGCGCGAGATCTGACCAGTGTTGTTCAGGATCCGCCGTAATGCCAGAGGATCAAGGCCGGCACCAGAACGGTCATGATCACCGTCAGGCCGAATCCGTAGCGGGTGACATCCAGAAAACGGTAACGACCTGGGCCGAACACCATCAGATTGGTCTGATATCCCACGGGGGTGAGAAAGGACTGACTGGCACCGAACAGCACTGTGATGAGTAAGGCGGTGGGAGATAACTGCAGGGACGGAGCCAGTTGCACCGCCACAGGCGCAAGCAGGGCGACTGAGGCGGCATTGCTCATCACCTGGGTCAACAGCGTGGTGCCAATGAAGACCACCATCAAGGCTGCATAGCTCGGCCAGCCCGCTAGCCCCTGCTGGAGCATCAGGGCGAGGGCATCGGCCAGTCCCGTGCTCTGCATGGCGACACTGAAACTGGTGAGGGACCCCAACAGCAGGATCACGTCCAGCCGGATCGAGCGCTGCAGTTCACCAAGGCGAAGGCAGCCGGTGGCTACCACGCTCACCATGGCCAACAGCACTGCGGCCACAAGGGGCATGGGGGTGAGACTCGGCAGCAGCAGCATGGCCAGGGCGATGCTGACGGCCACGGGCTTGCGCCGCACGGTGGGGAGGTCATCCTCCAGTCGATCCAGCACCAACAGGTCGTTGCTGGCCTGAAGGCCGCGGATGGAGTCGATCGGGGCCTGCAGCAGCAGCACATCGCCCTCACGCAGGATCACTTGGCCAAGGCGTTCCTGAACAGTTTCCTGGCCGCGGCGAAGGGCGAGCACCGTGGAGTTGTGGCGTTGCCGGAACCGCAATTCCCGCAAGCTGGCGCCGGCCAGCGTGGAACCAGCCGGCAGCAACACTTCCACGGTTTTCTGGCCGCTGGCTTCTTCGGTGTTCGCACTGAATCCAGCGTTCTGCCCCTGGGTGGTGAGCTGAACGGTGTGATCCTGCTGGAGACGCAGCAGATCCGGGCGGGTGACCCGCAGCAGCAGGCGATCGCCCGCTTCAAGGCGCCGGTCTGCCAGGGGGGGCAGCAACCTCTCCCCACCGCGTTGCAGCTCCAGCACGTCCACGTCGAAACGGCGCTGCAGCCGACTGTTCAGCAAAGAGTGGCCCACCAGCTCCGAGTCGGGGGGGATGCGCACTTCTGTGCAGTAACTGCTCGTTTTATTGGTGTTGCCCAGGTCATCCGTCGTGGCACCACGGTCCGGCAGCAGCACTTTCGGAGCCATCACCAGGTAGAGGGCGCCGGCCAGCCAGACCGGCAGGCTGATCAGGGTGAAGCTGAACAGATCGAGGGAGCCATAGCCCAGTTGTTCGCTGATGTCGCTCACCAAGAGATTCACCGAGCTGCCCAGCAGGGTGAGGGTGCCCCCCAGAACCGTTGAAAACGACAACGGCAGCAGCACCCGGGATGGTGAGATGCCGCGCCGTTGGCACCAGCCCTCCACCACGGGAAGCAGTGATGCCACCACGGGCGTGTTGGGTACAACTCCCGATACTGGCGCGATCACGAAGGCCATTAGCGCGATCAGACGGCGCGAGGAACGGATCCGCTCTGAGGCGATCAGGGCCCTCAGGCGATCCAGGGCACCGCTTTTGAACAGGGCTGCGGAGACCGGAAACAGGCCCAGAAGGGTGATCAGTGCAGGACTGCCGAACCCCGCCAGGGCCTCCTGGGGATTGAGCACCCCGGTGGCGATCAGCAGGCTCAGGCTCAGCAACCCGGTGAGCTCCGGGGCAATCACTCCGGTGATGAACAGCACCACCGCCAGACCCAAGACGGCCAGGGTGATCAACGCCTGAGGGTTCTGAAGAGCGCTGCTCAGCTCGGCCATGGCGGCGAATCGCCGGTCGTCAATTGCGGCGATTCTGCCCCGGGATCAAAAAATTGCTCGCGCAACCACTGCTGTAGGCCCTCCAGCCCATCCCCCCGCACGGCCGAGAGAAACAGGGCATCGGGGTCCCGCTGGTGAATCGTCTCGATCGCAGTCGCCTCACAGCGGTCGATCTGATTGGCGATCACCCGGCGCAGGGCGGTGCTGCCGAGCTCATCGAGCAGGCGATGCACCGTGTCCAAGTGGCCTTCCCAGTCGGGGTCAGCAAGGTCCACCACCAGCAGCAACACATCGGCGTCCAGTGCTTCCTCCAGCGTTGCGCGGAAGGCTTCCACCAGTGGGGCGGGGAGATCGCGGATGAACCCCACCGTGTCGGTGAGCAGCAACCGTTGAGGGCGTGCGCCAGGGCAGGGCAGGTCGAGTTTGCGGGTGGTGGGGTCCAGGGTGGCGAACAACTTGTTCTCCGCCAGCACACGGTCACTGGCCCGTTTGCCGCACAAGGCATTGAGCAGGCTTGATTTTCCTGCATTCGTGTAGCCCACAAGCGCCACCCGCGGCAGACCGCGCCGTTGATCCCGCAAGCGGCTGCGGTGGGATTGAAGTTGGCGTTGATCGCGAAGAAGTCGTTCGATGCGTCGGCTGATGGCCCTGCGGTCTTTTTCCAGCTGGGTTTCCCCTGGGCCGCGCGTGCCGATGCCGCCGCCCTGACGCGACAGGCTGCTGCCCCGTCCCAGCAGGCGCGGTAACCGATAGCGCAGTTGAGCCAGTTCCACCTGAAGCCGCCCTGCCGCACTACCGGCCCGCTGGGCAAAGATGTCGAGGATCAACTCACTGCGGTCGGAGACAGGGCAGCTGAGCAGCCGCTCCAGATTGCGGGCCTGTACGGGGGTGAGCTCCCGGTCGGTAATGACGAGGGAGGCCTGGCAGCGGCGGATCTCGAGGGCCGCTTCCTGCAGTTTTCCGGAGCCCCAGATCGTCTGGGGATTGGTTTGGCCCCGGCGCTGGCTGGTCCGGGCCACCGGTTCGGCACCGGCACTGCGCACCAGGCCTTCTAGCTCAGCCAGATCCCGCTGGTCGCGCCGTTCATTGCCACTGATCAGCGTGAGCAGAAGCACCCGCTCGTCTCCGGCCGCAGCGCTGCTGTTCTGCAGTTGGGGTTCGTCCGGTGTGAGGAGGCAAAGGTCCCGAAGGTCGCCCTGTTCAAACGGCCTCCAGCCATCGGCTTGCGACGGGTCCGGGATCAGGAGCTCGGCAGGGCGAGCTCCATCGGCGGCTGGGCACGGTGCAAAGCGCAGCCAGTGTCGAGGAGCGATGTCGAGGGCGACCACAGCGTCGCGGGGATCGTGGGGCAGCCCTTTGCGAGCGAAAGGGCAGCTGATCAGTCGCCATCCCCCGCTGCTCCGCCGAGGGGTTGCCGGCAGATGCTGCAGCAGCGAATCGCTGCCGTTGAGAGGCCCCAGCCAGAGCAGGCGGCAGAGACCACGGCCGTCCAGCACCAGATGCAGTGGCATCTCTAGATCAAGCACCAGGTCGGCCAAGCGTTCGAGGCTCAGCAGATCGGCGCCGCAGTCTTCAGGATGGCGCCGATGGCTTAATCGCTCCAGTTGCCGTTGCTGGCTGGGGCGCAGACCACGGCAACGCCCGCCGAGGTGGGATTGCTTCAACGGTTCAGCAACCAGGCGCCTGCAGAGCGCAGACCCAGGGAGAGCCCTGGCAGACGGGTGAGGTAGGTGGCTCGTCGCAACTGGAAGGCCAAGGGGCCAGCCAGTGTGAGCCCCATGCCGGTGAGGGTGGCGTCACCGACACCGAGGCTGAGCATTTCGCCTCGGTCCTCGAATTCAAAGGGTTGTGGTTCTTGCTCCATGCGCAACGTCTCGATGGCTGCGGCTGTGGCATCGCCCTGTTGCATCGCCACCTGGGCGCTGGCGGGCCATGGGCTACCAGGCCGGGCTGAGAGATCCCCGAGGGCGAATGTGTTGGCGCTGCCCACCAGGCGCAGGTCATCGTCAACGGCCAAACGCCCCCGTTCCAGCACAGGTGTGGGTGAGATGGGGGGGATGGAGGGGCTGCTTCCTGCCGTCCAGACCAAACCTGCGTGAGGCAGAACAGCACCATCGGCAAGAACCGCGGTGCTGGATTTCACTTCGCTCACGCTGGTGTTGAGTTGGACCACCACCCCTTTGCGTTCCAGCGCGGCCTGGGCCCGCTCACGATTGAAGGCTGTGCTGCCGGGAAGGATTTCATCGCCCATCTCCACCAGTCGAACGCTGGCAGCACCGTCGATCAGATCCGTCAGCTTGCAGGCCAGCTCCACGCCGGTGGGTCCCGCGCCAACAATGATCAGTCCGGCCGCTTCACCCCGTTGCTGGTGCAGGTTGTTCAGCCATTGCTTGAGGCGGCTGACATCGCTGAGGTCACGGAAGCTTGAGCTGTGCTCCTTGACGCCTGGAATGCCGAAATCGTTTGCTTTCGAGCCCGTCGCCAGCACCAGTTGTGACCAGCCCAAGCGGTCTCCGGAGGCCAATTCGATGCTCTGGCTGGTTAGATCGACACCAACAACGCTGTCTTGGATCCAGCAGATGCCGTTGTTGAGCAGTTGGTCGTAGCGGGGGGCTACTTCCCAGCCTTGAAGTTCATCGCTGAGCAGTTCGTACAGCAGCGGTTGAAACAGAAAGCGATCCCGCGGTTCGATCAGAACGATGGGGCAGTTGGGCTGTCGTCGCTGAAGAGCAAGTGCCGTGAACAGTCCACCGAATCCACCGCCAACGATCACCACGGCATCCGATGGGGACGAGGGTGAACGCATGAAGGGATCTGCTGGTACACGAACGATAGGAACCACACCCGGTCCCACGACAGGGGAAGATGGCGTGATGAAGGAGGCTCCTGGGGCCATGGTGTCCATGGCGGTGCAAAACGAGTTGCTCGAAGGGCGCAAGCTGCTGGAGTCGATGGAGCCGCAGCAGCGTTTGGCCTGGGGATTGGAGCAGTTCGGGGAGAACTTCGCTCTCACCACAAGTTTTGGGATCCAATCGGCTGTGCTTCTGCACATGTTGAGCACCCTCCCCGGGGGTGATGCTGTGCCGGTGATCTGGATCGATACCGGCTATCTCCCTCCTGAGACCTACACCTATGCCGCTCAACTCACCCAGCAGCTCAGGATTCGTCTGGTGGTGAGTCAGAGCGAGATGTCCCCGGCTCGGATGGAGGCCCTGCACGGGCGGCTCTGGGAGTCCGGTCGCGTGGAAGACCTGGAGACCTATCACCGGATTCGCAAGGTTGAACCCTTAGAGCGTGCGCTCAACGATTTGGAGACGCGCTGCTGGGCCAGCGGCGTGCGTCGAGGGCAGACCGATCACCGCCGCTCGATGACCGCCTTGGATCCGATTCGGGAGCGTTGGTCCCTGCGCCCCTTGCTCGAGTGGACGCAGCGAGACGTTTACTACTACATGCAATCGAACAACCTCCCCCAGCATCCGTTGTTCGAGCAGGGCTATTCCACCGTTGGCGACTGGCATTCCAGTAGCCCGGACGTGGGAGATCTGAGTGGCCGCGACACCCGCTTCGGTGGGTTGAAGCAGGAGTGTGGAATTCACGTGCCCCAGGAGGTCAATGAAGGGCTGATGGGCGAAGGCATCTGAGTGACAGGGTCTGAACGGGGCGGCGGTCGCGCTCTGCTGATTGGCAACAGCCGTTGGCATTGGGCTCAGCGTCAAGACCACGATCTACGTGTCGATCACGGGCCTCCTGAACCTGGTCGCATCGGGAACGACCCTCCGGTCTGGGCGGCGGTGGGTCCGGTGCCCGAGTCGCTCATGGCCCACCAGGATCTGCGCATTCGCCTTGAGGATGTGCCCTTGCCAAAGGCTCCTCCTTGGTTGGGTGTGGACCGAGCTCTCGGGGCTTGGATGGCTTGGCGCTGCAGTCAGGAGCAACAGCTCGACTGTTCCAGGGGGTTACTGCTCGTGGATGCCGGCACCGTGTTGAGCCTCACCCGGGTGACGGCGGACGGTTGTTTTGGAGGTGGCCAGCTGATCCCGGGCTATCGGCTCCAACTCCAGGCCATGGCCGAGGGAACCCTCGGCTTGCCATCAACCCCTGAGGTGCCCAATAACGACGCTTTGCAGGAGGTGTTTCCACAACAGACCGTGGCTGCCATGCAGCGCGGTGTGCTCGAGGCGATGTTGGCCTCCATTGCAGCGGCTCAGCAGCACGCCCAAGGCTTGTTGTGGATCTGCGGTGGTGACGCTGCCCTGTTGAAGAAACATTGGACCGGTGCAACGAAGTTGTTGCAGCTGGAGGGTGATCTTCAGTTGCAAGCACTGCTGAGCCTGGGTGCTGGGCTCAGCTCAGGCCGAGATCGCTGATCAATGTGTCGGCCATGGTGGCCGCTTTCACCTTGAGATAAATCCGCTCCAGTTTTCCTTCTTCATCAATCAGGAAAGTGTGGCGCATCATTCCCATGTATTCGCGCCCCATGAATTTCTTCAGCCCATAGCTTTCGTAGAGGTTGGCGACGGCACAGGGCTCCTCATCGGTGAGCAGGGTGAAGGGCAGCTCGTGCTTGTTGATGAATTTGTTGTGGGAGGTGGCTCCGTCCTTGCTGATGCCCAGAACGGTGATGTTGTTGGCTTTCAGTTGCTCCCAGCGATCGCGAAAGTTGCAGGCTTCTTTGGTGCAGCCTGGGGTGTCGTCTTTGGGATAGAAGTACAGAACAACCTTCTTCCCGCGCAGTGAAGCGAGGCTGATGGAATCACCGTTTTGATCGGGAAGGGTGAAGTCGGGGGCGGCGTCGCCGATTTGCAGGCTCACGGAAAGGGCTTGAATAGTGGCGGCAGCGTACGGCCCTTAGGACAAGACTGTTCGTGCTGCCTACGTTGCAAGCAACCTGAAGCTGTTAGGCCATGGCGTCGCGGATCCGGGTCGAGCAAATCGCGCGCTCCCTGGCGGCTCTGGGCCTTTTGGCCATGGGCTTGAGCGCACTTGTTGCGCCGCGTCATGGGTTCTCGTTGGATCACGCTGTTCCTCAGTCGTCGCAGGTGAATCTCAGCCGGCTGCTGATGCAGCGCGAAATCACCCTGCATCAACGCAGCGAAGCCGAAACGCTGCTTAAGGAGTTCACCCTTGCGCAGATGACGCGCCATTACTGGGGTGAATTCGCAGGCTCGCTCCAGGATCTGGGCCTGTCTGCCGGACCGCAGTTGCTGGCGACGGTGGATCGCGACGCTGTTCAGACCCGTTTGTGGCTTGAGCCCCATCACGGCACGGAGGCCTACTTGGCAGAGGTGGCGCGCTCCGGAGGTCGGCTGCGGATTCACCACTGCCGAGGGGATCGGAAGGGAATAGGCGAGGCCGCGGCCGGGCATTGTCCGGATGGTTGGCAACGCATCTCCTTGAAGTGATCAGATCGTTCCACTTTGGGGTCCTCTTTAGGAACAAACTGATCTCCAGTGTTGGGTTTCAGGTGGATCTTTCTAGTTAAAGAGTTTTCACCCCACACATGCTTTCTAGATGGCCTAGTTCGGGAAATATCCCCTGACTTCTTGGTTTCGAGCAGGTCCAGATCGAGCTGAATTTTCGAGTCACGTGCGTCTCTTTTGCTGGAAGCTAGTTCTCTCAATGTTCCCTAATTCTTAAGCAATTAGGTGATGTCAGCGTTTCTTTTTTAGAGGGCTAGTTTTTATTTGACGTGCTCCTTGTAGTCCGTGTTTTCTCGTCTCGGCGTTGGCCTGCTGGCCGTCGCCTCCCTCGCTGCTCTGGCTGTTCCCGCTGGAGCAGGCACCAAGCGTCCCGTTCGCTGGAACACCGGTGGCGCCGTGTGGACCACCACATCCAAGGATTTCAAGGCTTTCTTTAAATCTGGTGAAATCAACGACCGTGCCCTGGATGCCGGCATCAGCAACTCCGGTTGGACTGCCGAGGAAATTCAGGAAGGCATGACCAAAACCTATGCCGTTGACATCATCGGGGTGTCCCGCTTCCTGTACTCCAATGACGGCGTCAAGTTCCTGAAGGATCAGACCCGTTCTTACTTCCCCTACTGGACGATGACGCCCACTTCCGTGGTGGCTCTGCGGTCCGCGATCATCGCCGACTCCATCGACGGTGAAATCTCTTCCGCCGGCATCATGGCTGAGCTGCCCGTGGACTTCCGTCTGGCTGACACCTGCGGCACCTACGACGGCACCCAGAACGTCTGTGCTCCCAACCATTGCGAAGGAGACGCCCAGTGCACCTCGCTGCTCTCCTGGTACGTGTTCCTGCCTGCCTGCATTCAGGCCAACTCCGTGCTGCCCGAGCCCGCTGCTCGCCCCGCCTACGTCGCTCCTGCCCGTCCCCTCTGGTGATCAGGCACTGAGCCCTTTGCCTTCAGCCCCGGCTTCGGCCGGGGTTTTTTTATGGCGTGCCTCGCTCGCCCTGGATCAGTTGATGGCGCATTGGCAGCCGTAAACCACCTTTGCCCAAGCCGTTCAACGTTCGGCGCAACTGCGTCAGCATCTCAGTGCTGATCTCCCCCATGGCCTCCCGGTAGGGCGACCCTTCGGCCAGCCATCGGTCAGCCAGTGCCGTGCCCCCTGGAAGCGAGAGATGTTCAAGCCACTCCTCACAACGGAGCTGCCAGCCGGCGTTCTTCAATAACTCCTCCGGCCGCTGCTGCCGCTCAAGCCATTGCTGTTCTTGAGCCACAAGATCGCTGAACAGCTCGGTTGGATCGTCGTCTTGCAGCAGTGCACCGGCGGGTCCCAGTTCGGCGCGGCTGATCAGCAGCCGTAAGCCTGTTGTTGGCTCGGCATGTTGGTTGATTGTTTTCAGTAGCGCCGTCCAGTTCTGCCCTTGCAGGTCGGCTGCGGCGAGCCGTCCTCCGATCCAGTCGAAGGCTTGGCTCGGTGGCAGAGCATCGAGGCTGCCGGTCAACAGGTCGGGCCGATGCTCCGGCTCGAGCAGATCCATCTGCGCTTCCAGCCGGCTGCGGTCGGCTTCGTTTTCGCAGAGCACGGTGACGCCTCCCTCCGGAGCAGCCCTCAATGGATCGAGAGCCCAGATCAGCGAGCGCATCCCCAGCAGCAGCACACGATCTCGACGGGTCCAGGGGATATCCCGCCAGAGCCGCTCGCGCAGGCGCTGCAGCCGTTCTCCTTCCTGCCCCAGTTGGCGCTGCACCCAGCGGTCCACGCCGGGACGTTCGGGTCCGCTGCTCAACAGCAAAGGCTGGTCGGCCGCCAGCTCCGCGGCCGCGGCGAGTTGGGCTGCCCGGCGTTCCGCCATCCGCTGGCGACGTTCCCCCTCCCATCCGAGTTGTCCGGGCTGCCAGAACACCTCGCCTTGCAGGGCTGTGGGGAGGTATTGCTGCTCCACCCAGTGTTCGGCGTAGGCATGGGGGTAGCGGTAGCCCACGCCATCGCCGAAGGCGGCTCCATCCCGGTTGGCATCGCGCAAATGCCCTGGTACGTCTTGTTTTTGCGCATCGCGCACGGTTTTGAGGGCATCAAAGAAGCCCAGAACGCTGTTGCTCTTTTCGGTGCCCGCCAGGTACAACGCGGCCTGGGCCAAGGGATACAGGCCCTCGGGCAGCCCCACCCGTTCGAAGGCCGCGGCACAGGCTTCCACCACAACGATGGCCTGTGGGTCGGCCAGGCCGATGTCTTCCCCCGCGGCAATCAGCATTCGCCGAAAAATGAAGCGTGGGTTTTCACCGGCTTCCACCATCCGCGCCAGCCAGAACAGCGCCGCATCGGCATCGGAGCCCCGCAGCGATTTGATGAAGGCGCTGATCGTGTCGTAGTGAGCATCGCCGTGCTTGTCGTAGAGCACGGCCCGCTGCTGAATCGATTCTTCGGCGATGGCCAGGTTGATCTGAATCACGCCGTCGCCATCGGGTTCGGAACTCTCCACCGCCAGTTCAAGGGCATTGAGCAGGCTGCGGGCGTCTCCTCCCGCCACATCAACGAGGTGGTTGAAGGCATCGCTGCTGATGGTGATGGAGCGGTCGCCGTAGCCCCGCTCGTTGTCCGTCAGGGCGCGTTGCAGCAGCCGTTGCAAATCCTCCGGCTCCAGTGGCAGTAAACGAAACAGGCGTGAGCGGCTGACCAGCGCCTTATTGACTTCGAAGTAGGGGTTTTCTGTGGTGGCGCCGATCAGGGTGACGGTGCCGTTTTCCACCCAAGGCAACAGCGCATCCTGCTGGGCGCTGTTGAAGCGGTGTACCTCGTCGATGAACAGGATTGTGCGCAAGCCATGCCGTTCAAGGCGTTGGCGTGCAGAATCAACCTCGATCCGCAGGTCTTTGACGCCGGCCAGTACGGCATTGAGGCTGCTGAAATGAGCGCGGGTGTGGTTGGCAATGATCCGCGCCAGGGTGGTTTTGCCGACCCCGGGCGGGCCATGCAGGATCAAGTTGCCAACCCGATCGGCCTTGATGGCACGGCGCAGGAGCCGTCCGTCGGCCAGGATCCCGCTTTGGCCTTCAAATTCCTCCAGCGTTCGCGGGCGCATGCGATCGGCCAGAGGGGCCAGCCGCCGCCGTTGTTGCTCACCGTGAAAAGCGAAGAGGTCCTGAGCCAACAATCCATCGGCGATACCCCAGTGTCCCTGACGTTCTCAATCAGTGCTTGAGCTGGGACATATCGAACGTTTTCAGAGTGCCTGTTTTCAGCCCTGCAAACCTTTGCAGTCAGGCCATCAGGAACCCTGCATAATCCGGCAAATGCCCCTTTGCCGTGCGTCACCCGCAGCGACTTCTTCTCACCCTCGCGGCTCTGATCACGGTCAGTTCCTGCAAGAGCGAAGCGCCGAAGCCGCCGCCGCCGAAGGTGCAGGCCGTCTCCACCCAGCTGGCTGAGTTTACCGAGAGTGTTGACACCGTCAGCACGTTGGAGGCCAGCAACCTTGTCGAGCTCGCTGCCCAGTCGGGGGGACGAATTCTGGAACTGAAGATTCGCCAGGGTGATGAAGTTGCGCCCGGTCAGCTCTTGGTGGTGCTCGATCAGGTTGAGAAGAAAGCCAAAGCCGACAACGCCAAAGCCAATTACGAGCGTTACGTCTATCTGGCTGAGACGGGCGCCGCGTCGCAGAAGGATCTGGATCGCTACCGCACCCAATACATCTCAGCTCAGGCCGAGCTTGACTACAGCAATCTCACTTCACCCTCTGCCGGCACGGTTGCTGACGTGAATGTGAAGGTGGGCGATGTGATTCGGCAGGGCGAGGTGTTCACCAGCCTGGTGCAGAACAACGAACTGGAAGCACAAGTTGAGGTACCGGCGGTGTTCTCGACGCGTCTGGCCCTGGGGCAGCCGGTGCTGCTCAGTGCCCCAGGCAGTGAGGATGTGTTCGCAACTGGGCAAGTTGGTTCGATTGATCCCCGGATCAACAAGCAGACCCAGGGATTGTTGGTGAAGGCGGTCTTCCCCAACACCGATGGACAACTGAAGGATGGCCAGCGTCTGCGCACGCGGGTGCAAATCAAGGCTGAGCAACAATTGGCCGTTCCTTTCGCCGCTGTCACCCAGACCTCGGGTCAGAGCTTCGTCTTCCGCCTTGGCAGCTTTGAGGAACTCAAAGAGAATCCTGGCAAGGCGGATCTCGAGAAGCTCGAGAAGGGAATCAAGGCCGGCAAACTTCCCGCTGATGCCAAGTTCGTCCTGCAGACGCCAGTCACGGTGGGCGAACTGGAGAACCAGCTCTATCCGATCACCAAAGGCCTGGAAGCCAATCAGATGGTTGCCACAACCAATCTGCTCAACCTGAAACACGGCATGCCCGTGCAGGTGCAGCCCGCCAAGGCGAACTGAGGTTGATCGATGTCTGCTTCCAATAACTTCATCACCCGGCCGGTTCTCAGCACGGTCTGCAGCCTGCTGATCGTGATCGTTGGTTTGATCGCGATTCCGATCCTTCCGATCGAAAACCTTCCCGACATTGCCCCTCCCACGGTGAAGGTGCAGGCCACCTACGTGGGCGCTGACGCCGTTGCCGTTGAGCAAGGGGTCACCTCTGTGCTCGAGCAGCAGATCAACGGGGTGGAGAACATGGACTTCATTACCTCCAATAGCTCGTCGGATGGTGTGAGTTCGATTTCCGTGTCGTTCGACAGCGGCACCGACGGCAACATCAACCAGGTGAACGTGCAGAACCGCGTTTCCCTGGCGGAACCTCAGCTGCCGGAGGAGGTGCGCAAGTCGGGTGTGACGGTGAACAAGGCCTCCAACTCGATCCTGCTCGTCTACAACTTCGTCAACGAAGACCCCGCCAAAACCGAATACTCGGTGGAGACGATCAGCGGTTATCTCGACAAGAACCTCACCGACAACGTCAAACGGGTGAAGGGCGTCGGCGATGTCACCTACTTCGGTAACCGCAAGATCGCCTTCCGCCTCTGGCTTGATCCCGAGAAGCTGACCGCGAACAACCTCACGGCCACCGATGTGGTCAACCAGTTACAAAGTCAGAACCGTCTGGTGCCTGCTGGCAAGGTCGGCGGCGCCCCCGCCCCTGAGGGCCAGGAATACACCTTCACTGTGCAACTTCAGGGACGTCTGACCAGCATTAGGGAATTCGAGAACATCATTCTCAGAACCACCGATGCCGGAGGCTTGGTGCGGTTCAAGGATGTGGGCCGCGTTGAGCTCGGCGGTGAGACCTACGGCATTGATGCCATGGATCTCAAAGGCACACCTTCGGTTGGCATTGCGATCTACCAGCTCTCCGGAAGTAATGCCATTGAGGTTTCCAATGGCGTCAAGGAGGTGCTGGGTGAGTTCGAGCAAACCCTGCCGGTTGGCCTCGGGGTGCAGAAGATTTACGACACCACCGACTTCATCAACCAGTCGATCAAAGGTGTGACCAATTCCCTACGGGACGCGGTGATCCTGGTGGTGCTGATCCTGTTTTTGTTCCTGCAGAACTGGAAAGCCACGCTTGTGCCCGCGATTGCGATTCCGGTGGCCTTGATCGGCACCTTCGCCCTGGTGCTGGCCTTCGGCTTCTCGCTCAACCAGCTCACTCTGTTTGGTCTTGTGCTGGCCACTGGCCTTGTGGTGGATGACGCCATCACCGTGGTGGAAGACACCTCCGCCAAGAAGGCGGAAGGGATGACCTCGGTGCAGGCCGCCATGGAAACCATGGATGAGCTGTTCGGGGCTGTGATCGCCACCTCCCTGGTGAAGATGGCGGTGTTCCTGCCGGTTCTGTTTTTTCCGGGTGCCACCGGCACCATCTACAAGCAGTTCGCCGCCACGATCCTTTTCTCGATCGGCATCTCCACGTTCAACGCCCTCACCTTCTCGCCGATGCTGTCGGCCCTCCTGTTGTCTCGGGAGACCAAGGAGCTCAGCCGCAATCAGTACGCCACGGCCGGTGTGGTGCTTGGTTTCATTTACGGCTTACTCAGTGCTGGCAATGGAGCTGCAGCAGCGTTGATCCCAACAGTGATCGGTGCAGTGGTGGGCTTCATCGCCGGCAAGATCAGCGGTCTGCCCCTGCGGCTTCCCTTCACCGCCGGTGGTGCTGCGGTGGGTGTGATCACCACCGGAGTGATCGTCTCCAATCCGATCCCGGTGGTGTTGTTCACCGCCATTGGAGGAGGCGTTGGCTACTTCATCCCGGTGATCTTCACCAACTTCAACCGTTTGTATGGCGGCTTTGAGAAGCGCTACGCGTCGATCCTCGACGCCGTGCTCAAGGCCCGTCCGATTGTGATGGCGGCCCTGGCGGCCGGCATTCTGCTGACGGGATTCGCCTTCACCCGCATTCCTGGTGGATTCGTGCCGATCGAAGATCAGGGCTACGCCATCGGTTTCGTTCAGGCTCCTGAGGGTGGATCGAACGAGAAAACCCTGGCGATCAACCGTCAGGTGGCGGAGGTTTTGCGCTCCGAGGAAGACATCGCATCAGCGGCTCTGTTCAGCGGCGCCAGCCTCGATGGAAACGCTCCCAATAAGGGCCTGTTCTTCATCGGCATGAACCACTGGGATGAGCGGCCCGGCAAGGATCACACCGTGGGAGCGGTGGTGAAGCGTCTCAACGCCAAGTTGTACGGCGCGATTGATGGGGGGCGTGTGTTTGTTGTGGAGCCTCCTTCGATTCCCGGTTATGGCACCGGTGGTGGCTTTGAGTTCCAGCTGCTCGACCAGAGCAGCGGTGTGTATTCGTTGAATGAGTTTTTCGGATCTGCTCAGCAGATCATTCAGACGGCGAACAGCGATTCCGTTCTCAATCAGGTTTACACGCTGTTCTCCCCCCAGGCTCCGCAATACAAGATCGATGTGGATCGGGAGCAGATGGCTTCGCTCGGTGTCGATTTCGCCTCGGCGATGTCTTCGTTCAGCGTCAACTTCGGTGGGCGCTATGTGAACGACACCTTCCAGGAGGGCAAGGTGCGCAGGGTGTATGTGCAGGCCGATGAGGTCAGCCGGGCTACCCCGCAGCGTCTGTCGGCGATCTACGTCGCCAATGCCAAGGGCGAGCAGATTCCTCTCTCGGAGTTCTTCACGGTGAAGCAGACGGTGGGGCCCAGCGTCATTCCCCACTTCAACCTTTACCGCTCGATCAAGATCGACGGCACTCCCAAGGAGGGCAACAGTTCAGGACAGGCAATCGGGGCGATGAAGCAGATCTTCAACGCTGGCAGTTATCAGGGTCTTGGTTTCGACTGGACTGGTATCTCCCGCGAAGAAGTGAAGGCCGGATCCCTTGCGGTGGTGATCTTCGCGCTCGGCATCCTGGCGGTGTTCCTGGTGCTGTCGGCTCAGTACGAGAGCTACACCGACCCGATCATCATCCTGCTGACGGTGCCGACGGCGTTGCTGGGTGCCCTGGTGTTCCTCGGCGGTGCCGGCCAGGTGCTCAACATCTATGCCCAGGTGGGCCTTGTGATGCTGATCGGTCTGGCGGGAGGTAACGCGATTCTGATCGTCGACCTGGCCAATCAGAAGATGGGTGAGGGCGAGTCAGCGCTGGAGGCTGCCAAGTTCTCCGCCAAGTCGCGTTTGCGGCCGATTTTGATGACGGCGATCTCTTCCCTCACTGGATTCCTGCCCCTGATGCTAGCCAGTGGTGCTGGAGCTCAGAGTCAGTCGTCCCTTGGTCTGGTGGTGTTCGGTGGTCTGTTGGTGGCCACCTTCCTCTCCACCCTTGTGGTCCCTGTCTTCTACGTCGTGATGAAGACGTTGCTGGGAGAGGCCGATGCCAAGGCTCCTGAGGACGGTCCTACTCCTACCCCGCAACCGAGCTGATGGCTGAGTTGAACACTGAGGTGAATCAGCGCAAGCCCTTCAGTGGCATGCGTGTGTTGATTGCAGTGGCCATTGGTGCCGGCCTTGGTCTGGCCGTTGCCTATTTCCTCAAGGTGCTGATCGACAACAGCCCGGCTGAGATCGCGCTGGGCCGTTTGCGCCTCTTTTATCTAATGGTGATCACATCGGGAGGCCTCGGCGGCTTTGCGATAGAGACGATGCGTCAGTTGCAGGAGGAAACAACCGATCCTGCCTATCGGCACAGCAATTCTCATCGAGGCAAGCGTCGCTAAGCACGACTAGTAAACCTCGATGTTGATGGATGATTTGAATAATGCCGGGTTGTATTCGACAAGCCGGTTATAAAACTTGCGGGCTGATCTGTTGTTCTTGAATCTGATGAAACCGGTTCTGGTTTCCTTCCCTTCCAGGAATGAGATGGCGAAATCAATATCGCCTGTTTTTTTGAAGAAGCGGATGAATTCACGGCGCCGGCTGTCATAAAGGTCAATACTTTTGACTTCGTCTTTGTCAAGAACCACGAGTTCTGATGGGAAGTTGATGATCAGTCGGTCGCCGTTGATTTGCGGATGACATGTCGCATAGGCATTGGAGATTGTGCAAAGTGCTTCCACTTTGAAGCTGCCTGCGGCTGAATCCGGCATGTTGGCCATGACCGGTGAGAAAGTTGCGCCGATGGTTGTGAGAGCTAAAGCGATGCTTGGAAGTCGCATAACGATCCTTTCTTCAAGTGTGTGATATTTTATCGCGAGCTTGTATCAGTGTTTTGAAGGGCTTCGCCGCGACTCTCTCTTTGCTTGCCATGTCTTCAGCGGCAGCTGCTCCCGCTGCGGCAGTTTATGCAAATTCTGCAAGTTTCTCGAGTTCTTTCGTGGCGCCTCAGCAGCTAGCTCAGGTGCGTGGATCGGAGAGAAATGAGAGAGACTCCCGCTCCAATGTTTCTGATACTCCTGTTCAGCCTGCCGCTAGTGCAGAGGATGCACTCCGCAGCATTCGTTTCATCACGCGGGCAAAATTCATCGTGATGCCTGTTTTTGATAAATCAGGTTCTTCGATGCAGTACGGATCTGCGGGTGGCTCAATGACCACCACCAATGAATTCGCAACCGAAGTGTTGAATGATTCGATTCGTGAGGCTGGTGCGACCACAATTTCCTGGTTCAAGGTGAATTCTGCCATGAACAAGAAATTCGGTCAGACAGGTGTTAACCGGGCAGACCTGACCAACGATTCTTTCATTCCCGAATTGATGGAAGTTGGTAAGACTCTCGGGGCGCGTTACATCATTCGTCCAGTCATCCTTAACATGACGGATACCTCAAGCACTGAGACCAAGACCAATCCGGCGGCTTTCGTTCCTGTTTTCGGGATGTTTGCTAGCTCTACAAAGACAAAGACCAAGTCGAGTGCGACTGTCACTTTGAAGGTCGATATCATTAGCATTCGTGAAGAAGATATCATCGGCGCCAAGCGTTTTGAAGGAGCCGTTCGGGATGAAAAGACTTCGTCTGGTTTCTCCTATTCCTACGGTGCAAGTTCTTCGACCGGTGGCATGTCTGCCAAGGCCAAAGGTGCTTTGTATGACGCGATTTATCAGGCTGTTGATTTTATCTCGGATAAAGTTGATTGATTTTCGGGGAACAATTCATTTCATCAAAGGGGCCTCTGAGGCCCCTTTTTTAATTGATTTCCGCTGACGAGGCCTTGCGTCTTAGGGCGGCGAGCATCGGGTTCACGTATTGCGAATCGCTGAAGTTCACAATCATGTTCTGCTTGTCTCCAAAGTCGTCTCTGTAGTTGATGCTGAAGACGTGGCGATGAACAGCTTTTTTGAACAGAAGCCCGATGATGCCGATCCGAGCCGCCAGCTCTGTATCCATCTTGAGCTTGGTTGAGTCGGTGTAATTCCAGGCTTGGATGTTGCTGTATTTGATTTTGGTTGCTCTGCCCGTGTCAAACCTGGCCGACATGGATCTGCGCATGAAACTAACGTTGCACTGCTCTTCGAGTTCAATTTGCGAAATGCAGTTGGCGTTGAAATAAAACTGCTGCTGCGATTGTGCAATATTTGCATTCATTGCGAATGCCAGAGCGATAGCTGGTGATTTTTTGATTAAAGAATTCATTTGACGGTGCTTTATTCCTTGGATTCTATATCGCAATACCCCCTTTTTTGTGTTGATCCTTCCTGTGATGTTCAGGTTGGGTTGTCACTGAATTTCGTTTGTCTTTTCAGATCGACGCCTTCCCCGGGCTAGGAAAGGCGTCTTGTTTGCATCGTCACACCCTGACGCGCTCAGGTGATCACGGTTGGGTGATCCATGCCCGTGCGCTGCTTGATTTCCGCCAAATCGTTGATAGCACTGATCATCTCGGCCAGAGCCATCTGGGGGTCCTGGTTGAGATCGCCACTGTTGGACATATAGCTCTCCAGGTAGATCCGGATCGTGGCGCCCTTGGTGCCTGTTCCGGAGAGACGCACGACCACTCGGCTGCCGTCGTCCAAAAGGATGCGCAAACCCTGGCCCGTTGTCACAGAACCATCAACCGGATCGGTGTAGCTGAAGTTGTCAGCTGTGCTGATTTCGCGTCCGGCAAAGGCTTGGCCCACCAGGTTTGGCAGCATGGATTCGAGGCGTTCGTAGAGACCATGGGCGGCATCACTTGCGACGGCCTCGTAGTCGTGACGGGAGTAGTAGTGGCGTCCGAAGCGCTTCCAGTGTTCTTCCATGATCTCGGCCACGCTGCAGCGGCGATCGGCCAGGATCTGCAGCCAGAACAGCACAGCCCAGAGGCCGTCTTTTTCGCGCACGTGGTTGCTGCCGGTGCCGAAGCTCTCTTCACCGCAGAGGGTGATCTTGCCGGCATCCAGCAGGTTGCCGAAGAATTTCCAGCCCGTTGGGGTTTCGAAGCAGTCAATCCCCAGCTCCTTGGCCACCACATCCACCGCAGCGCTGGTGGGCATCGAGCGGGCTACACCCGCCAGACCGTTGGCATAGGCCGGAGCCAGCGTGGCGTTGGCGGTGAGCACGGCGAGGCTGTCGCTGGGGTTCACAAAGCAGCGCTGGCCGAGGATCATGTTGCGATCGCCATCACCGTCGCAGGCGGCGCCGAAGCGGTAGTCGTCACCCTCGAGCAGCAATGCAGCCAGGTCGTGGGCGTAGGTGAGGTTGGGGTCGGGGTGACCGTTGCCGAAGTCTTCTAGGGGGGTGCCATTACGTACGCTCCCCGCCGGCGCACCCAGAAGCTCCTCAAACAAGCGGGTGGCGTAGGGCCCGGTGACGGCATGCATGGCATCAAAGGCCAGCGGGAAATCGTTGCGGATCAGATCGCGGATCTGATCGAAGTTGAACAGCTCCTGCATCAGGGCAACGAAATCATCGACGCCGTCGATCACCTCCACCTGCATCGCGCCGATGCTGTGCAGCCCAGGGGCATCCAGAGGGATGACTGGCGCCTCAACAATCGTGTACTGCTCCAGGGTCTTGGTGCACTCAAACACCGCATCGGTGAAGGAGGCAGGGGTAGGCCCACCGTTGGCGCCGTTGACCTTGACGCCGAAGTCGCCGTTCTCACCACCGGGGTTGTGGCTGGCGGACAGGATGATTCCGCCGATGGCTTTGCGCTGCCGGATCAGGTTGGAGGCGGCAGGCGTTGAGAGGACGCCGCCGGTGGTGACGATCACCTTGCTGAGGCCATGGGCGGCGCCCATCCGCAGAATCACATCAATGGCCCGGCGGTTGCCGTAACGGCCGTCTCCGCCAAGAACCAGGGTGCCGCCCTGCACACCCGGAAGTGTGCGGAATGATGCTTCGATGAAACTCTCGAGGTAATGGGGCTCTTCGAACTGGCGACTGCTCTTGCGTAGGCCGGACGTCCCAGGCTTCTGGTCGGTGAAGGGAGCGTCCAGGCGCACCTGGCGTTGGGTCGGTTGCGCAGGGGCCGAGGCGGTCATCACGACGGATGGGGGCTGTATGCGAAACCTAAACATGGAAATCCGTTTACGAGGCGTCAGGCGCGACCAGTTGTTGCCGCTACCCTTTGGCCCGCACCAGATCCGTCGACCATGCATCGCTCTTTGCTGCTGTGGATCGTCGCAATGGCCTGCACGACGTCGTCCGTTGGCGCATCGCAGAGCTGGAAACGGTCCCTTCCTTTGCAAGAGGCCTCTCAGCAAGCCGTGACTGCCGCCAATGCTGTAATCGATCAGTCAGGTTCGGAAGAATGCCTGCGTGGCAAGTTTTCCAATGCCATCTTGAGGTTGTCCAACAGTTGTGATGTATCCGGCCACTCCTCAACGGCGTGTGAGTTGGCTTCCGAAATTGCTGGTCAGGAAAGCGAACTCAGCATGAGCGACATGATCGCTACATCCGAGACCTTGCTTGATCTGCTTGGTGATTCAGCGACATCCAACTGAGTGCCTCTGTTTCTTCGATGGACGTCACCCATCCCGGTTCAAAGCCCCTCGATGCTGATCAAATCTGTCTTCTGGAGACGTTCCGCGGAAAGGTTGATTCCAGAATCAGCAGCCATGGATTGACTGCTGCCGATGTGCAGATGTTCGTGGACGAGATCAAGAAACATCCCGACGTGAGCGTGGCGCTCTTGGATGCCGTTCGCGGCGAGGTGGCCACCCTGATGCAGGGCCAGCGGTTCAGCTTCGACTTTGATTGAGGTTCAGCCGAGGCTCATGCCTGACGTGACTTTGGTTTCTCCTTCTTGATCACGGGTTCGGCGCACACCTTTGGGATGCGCCGGGCTGTCGTGGTGATGCTGTCTTTTCGCCGGAAGTCGTTGGTGTTGGCAACCTTGGCTTGATCCATCAACGTCCACAGAACGTCTTTGCAGAGCCCCGGCAACCTGGAGTGATCCATCAAAGGATCTGCGAGCTGACGAACCCTCGCGCACGCTTCCGTTGCGTTGTCGCGAGAACATGCATAGGCGGCCTGTTCAATGCTGTGCAATTGATCTTTGCTGGGCCAGGGCTCGTAGGGCTCAGCCGCCATTGCCGGACTTGCAATGGCGAGCAGCAGCAGGACGCGTGTGAACTTGGATGTCATGGGATCATTCTGGCGTGCTTCTGATCAACTGCAGACAGTATTCACTGACGCTAGGTCAAGAAAGTGTTTGATCATGGATTGAATGTTCAAGTCTTTTCTGCATTTTTTTTCTTTCCACGAAATTTTTCATTGTGCTCGTTGATAACGGCTGATCGCTTTTTGTTGGTTGATTGCCTGGTTTGATCGCCCTGGGCTGTCTCGATGCGATTGCATCCGCCGTAAACGGCTACAACCGTTTGTAAGCCCAGAATTGATACATGCTTTGAAAAGTGGATGGATTGTTGTTCTCGAATTCTCCCCAACTGCTCAGTGATGTTCCATTGGTGTCCTCTGGAAAAGAGCGGTGGTATGCCATCTTGATTGTTTCTGGCACCATGAAGCAGCAAAATTCCAGATTTTCGGCCTCTAAGAGTTTTTGCAGGCTCTCTGTGGTGAATTGATGCTCTTGAACGTGAAAGCAAAGATCGCGGCATTCGGAGAGCGAATAGAAGTCATTCACAAGGATCGATAAGTTTTTCAGTTCGTGCTGACCATCGTTGAATATTCGTCTGCGAAAATCTCTGATGCCCTCTGGCGTGCTTTGAATGCCCAGGCTCTTGATCAGCTCTCGTGCTGCTGTCACGTTATGTCTGGCAAGTTTGCTGTATAGGCCGATCTTGATGTAGCCACCTGGCTTCAGTTTGCTGTTGAGTGCTGCCAGTCCAGTGGCCGGATCTTGCATGTGATGCAGAACGCCGCTGCATTCAATAACGTCGTAGCTATTTGGAAGCATTCTTGCATCAAGAATATCAAGTTGCCGGAGCTGAACGTTCTGCATCTTGTAGTCCTGCGATTTTCTAGCTGCATACGACAGGCTGTTCTTGCTGATGTCTATGGCTGTGATTTGCGCATTTTTGTAGCGGCTGGCGTTAATCACTTGGTTTCCAGTTCCGCATCTGGCAATCAGGATCTTTGGCCTGGAGTTGGGCGCCAAGAGTTCATGGTTGAACGAGGGATTCGCAATGGTTGTTTCTAAGGAGATGAATTCAGCTGTTGGTTTTGCGAAATGAGGATGGGTGTGGTCTGCGTGTTTGTATTGAGGGTATGGATTTTCTTCGTACATCTTCTGGACTGCAAGTGAGATCTTGTCGGTTATTTCATTGCTGCCATTGAGTCGGGCTTTGATGCTCTTCTCTGTTTCGACCTCGTTGTATTGGGTGTCGATGAAGGCCTTGTTCTCGTCGCTATTGATGGGGTACTTGTTGATGTCTTCTTGAGTGGTGATGCTATGGATGGGTGTATAGCAGCCAATAATGGGCAAATATTCCCTGAAAGCTGCTCTGCTTTGCTTGGCTTTTTTAATCAGATTCTCAACCAATTGTTGTTCTTCGTTTGATTGCCAATAAACATATTCATTCAGGAAGCATTGTGTTGCCAGTGCCTCCAGGAGTGTTTTTAGCTTGAAGGTATTGGGCAGTCGCTTTTGGTTTGAATCAGGAAATCTTTTCTAAGGCGAGTGAGGAACTCCTCAATCTTCTGGTGAGGTGGGATCAGTATTGTCAGTGACTTTCTGAATCTCCAGTCTGATGCCAGTCGATCAAAAGCCTGGTTGTTGTCTGAGATGATGCTGTCTGCATTGGTGGCTTTTTCGATGTCATTCAAGTGTTCTTGAACGAACAATTGACACAATTTGTGGTGGGAAAAGTCATTGCAATTGAGCAGCACTTCGTAGGCTTTTTTAGCGTAGTCCCTATTGAAAGTATTGATCTTGATGTCACTGGCAATGCTTTTCAAATTTTGCAGTGCTTCGATGTTTCCTTCGTCTAGCTCGATCGCCTTAATGGTGGCTTTTAGGGCTTCATCTGTTTCTCCAAGGTCTCGGTAAATGCTGCCTAAATTCATCTGGCAAGTTGATGACTGATGGTCAAGATCGAGCGACTTCAATGTGAACTGAAGTGCTTGATCAAGCTTGCCGATGTCTCGGTATAGATTCCCGATGTTGCTGTAGATCTGGGGATCGTCCGGCTCAAAAGTTAAGGCTTGTTCGTAGTTTTCAAGGGATTCTTCGATTCTGCCGCTGTTCTTTCATAGGATTGCAAGATTGCAAAACACTGCAGGATCAGATGTTCCCGCAGCGATCATTTTTTTATAAATCGACTCGGCTTCTCGGAGTCGTCCCGTTTTGTGAGAATAAATGGCTAGGTTGAACCATTTCTGGAAATTTAGTTGCGGCTTTTTCGCCGATTTACTCGTTTTTCCATGTGCTTCCCCTCCAAATCCAGCCACTTCATTTCTCTTCGCTTGTTTGAGTTTAGAGCGAAGCCAGTGCTCTTCATCTTCTCAGTACCCCGTCTCTGCATCGAATCTTTTGACGATCGAGTTTGCGTTGGAGGTGCGGTGTGATCCCAAGTTCAGCGGTCTCCCAAAGGCGATCCATTTCGCGGGTGAAGTGTTTCGCGAGTTGGGGTGAGTGGATCACCAGCAGGGTTTCGTCATTGGTGTGAGCAGCTGAGGGCGACCAGTTGAAGGATCCTGTGACTACGGTTTTGTTATCGATCACGACGAACTTGTGGTGCAGCTTGTCGCCACGGGCGAGGCGAGGGGTGCCGATCCCTTTCAGGCCCTGCTCCAGTGGGCGATTGCCAGCTTCTACCTTGCAGGTGTGATCTGGAAGGGTGACCCCCCAGTAGATCGAGCACTTCTGAAAACGGGCGGCTTGCAAACCCCGGATCCGCAACCAGCCTGATCTCAACGCCTTGCTTCATTTGCTCCCGCAGCGCGTTGGTGAGTTGCTGTGCAGAGAACACAAACAGGGCCATATCAATGCTCTTTTTTGCGGCTTTCAATTGCTCTGCCAACAGGTTGAGCCCGTGATTCCGATCCTTCTTAGGATGGGGTGAAAAAAGCACATCCACGCGGATGTCCCCCACCTGCACGGTTTGCACGCTTCCCTTTGTTTTCTGCAGACCAAAACGACTGTCCTGCGCGCCGCCGGGGCCATCTCCCCACATCTGGGCGAATTCCTGGCGGAACACCAAGGCCAGCTCAGGGCTGTTGATTTGCAGCAGGTGATTCACATTGCCGCGGCTTGAGGGCCGCCCCGTATCACCGTGGAGGCTGGAGCTGGTGAGATTGGCGCTGCCTGTAATCACTGTTGTTTGGTCGATCACCAGAAACTTGTGGTGCATCAAGCCGCTTCCGCCGCTCCCGTCTTCGGTGTCGTCAATCAGTGGAATGGTTGCCGCTTGGAGTAGCGCAATGGCATCCCCGAGAACGGCTTCCTCTGAACTTGTGCTGCCATCTCCATTGCTGTCGGCCAGTTTGTTCAACTGATGCCAGCGTTGCCTGCCCCGCCGGTTCAATCGGCTGGGCCGGAGTTTGCTCCAGGCCTGGCTGTAGTTGTTCTCCAGCACCACGGCAACTTGAACGCCTCGCTGTTGTGCAGCGATCAGCGCTTGGGCAATCTTCGGAAGGCTGAGCTCTTGAACGGCCACCAGCACCTCTTCGTTGGCGCCATCAATGGCGTCAATCAGCCATGCCTCCATGTCGTCACCATTGCGCCAGTCCCCTGTGAGGGGTGATCGGTAGCGCGATCTGGCGTTGTGGTTGAAGGCCACGTCGATCTGATGGGGCCTCGTCAGATCGGGCGGGGCTTTGCCTACGACCGATCCAGCCTGGCTGCAGCCACTGCAGAGAAGAACAGCTGCTATCCATCCCAGCGTGTTCTTCAGCATTCAGACCAAGACCTTGCCTTGATCAGAGTTCCCCGATCTTCAGTGGGGCATCTCCGATGTCTTCAGCATCGCCACAAACCAAAGTCCACTCAGCACGAGAGCGACGCCCACGCCGGCTCCAATGCCCACCCGTGCCATCACCAGGGGCACGACCAAAGGAAAGACCATCGCCCCAGCAAGAGGGGTGATGGCCACGAACCAACGCAGAGACGCTGGTGCTTTCGGATCAGAAGGGTTCAGAACCACTCGGCGCGAGCTTCGCTTGCAGGGTTGCTGTTGTCTTCGGGCGTCTGGCGCTCAAAGTTGAGCGTGATGTTGCGCTTTTGCTCTCCATCGGAAGCGGTGGCTTCGATGGCGTACATCTGCTGGCCATCGCGGAAGGGCACTTGAATCCGGAAGGTGCCGTCGGTTGAAAGAGGCACTTCTTCTCCGCCGATGGTGAGACGGGCCGAAGGGTCGGTGGCGCCGTAGACAATCAGTTCCGCGTCAGCCACCAGCCAGAAGGATCGTTGGCGAGGAGCTATGCCACCAATGCCCGATTCGTTACGGCCGCTGGCCCAGAGTCCCGCACCTGAGTCGTTCAAGCCGGAGGTGTCAGCTGAAGTGTCGAAGCCTTCCTGGAATTCTTCAGAGCCAACCCGACGTCTCTGATAGTGAACCGTGGCGCTTTGGTAGAGCCGCTCATGCAGACCACTATTGCTGGACTCAATTGGTGCGACGGGAGTTGCAACCGGTTCGGCCGGGGCTGCATCAAGGCTGAAGGGCACGAACTGATCAAGGATCTGCTCGCTGGGGTGGAGAGCAGGAACGCGGGCCACTGAAGAGAAGGCCAACGACATCCAGTTGGAGCCGATGCGGTATCCCAGCTCAACCCGATAATCCCTGTCACAGAGAGGAACAGGCAAGTACCACTCGGTGCTGTGGCTGTCGACGGGCACTTCCTGCAACGTGTGCGGATGGGCGTTGCCGTCCTGCATGCCGGTCACGTCAGCCAAGCGCAGGCAGAGCCGGCTGGCGCCATCTTTCTGGGCCACCTTCCGGTCGGTGTCCGAAATCTCCCAGAACACGTAGGCCCACTGGGGATCACGGGGCAGGAACACTACGCGGGTCTCACTGCTGTCCATGGCTGGTGCGTTGAGCTCCGCCTCAATGGCCTTCAGGTCTCCACCACGCTTCTGCTGACGCTGAGCAACCTCGTCGACCAGGGTCTCCTTGCTTTTGCGGCTGTAGAGCGGCACCCCTAAGTCGCTAGCAATCTGACGCAGTTGACGAAGGGTGAGACGTGCCAGTGATGACAGGGTTTGGGACACGTCCAAAAACTCCAGGTTTCGTTTGGGATCATTGTGATCCGAAAAATTCCTTTTCGATGCGTTTAGGGACCAAGGGTCAGTGGATGCTGACCACTGGAGGTACGTCGATCCCGGGGATCACAGTCAGACACACAAAAAAAGCGGAGCCGAAGCCCCGCTTTTCTGAACAGGTTTGGTGCTGGGATCAGCGGCCGATGGTGCGATACGGCACCTTGGTCAGGTAGTCCATATCGGCGCTGGTGCTTGGGCCGACTCGGCGGGGATTGCCGATTTCGCTCACCCAGGCCACGTAGTCCTGCGGAGACCCACCCTTTTTGATCTTCGCGCGTTCTGGCAGCCTCTTGGCAGGCCCGCCAGTAAAAACGAGTTGGGGGAAGCCAAGAATGTTCCGGTAGTACTCGTCGTAGCGGGGGGTGGTGATGTTGAAGGGAGTGTCACCGAGCTCGCGGCCAGGAAGCACGCGGTTGCGTTGGTAAGGAACCGTGTCGTAGCCGAAGGCGTCGAGGTACTCGGCGCTGTCGAGCAGAACATCCACCAGACCTTCCAGGCCTTTGGTCGCAATCACGATGGACCAGGAGAGCTCTTCGCCCTTGCCGTTCACTTTGCGGCCAAGGATCCTCTCGCAGAGGTGACGGACAACTTTGTAATTGCTGTTGAAGCCGTAGAAGGCGCGCTTGAACGTGTCCGAGAGCAGCAGGCCGCGAATGAAATCGCGAACGGTGATCTGGCCATCCTTCAGCTGGGACTCGAGGTTGACGTCCCGATCCGTTTTGAAGGCGTGGAAGAAAATCTGCCGATAGCCGGCTTCCACGACGGTGTCGAAGTTGTCTCGATCGTCTGCAATTTCCAGGGAATAAGCCCGGGATCCCTCCTCGGAGCCGACACGAAGGTTCGGAACACCTGATCTCAGAGAGTTCTGAGTGATCGGTGCGTACTCCAGAAGAGGAATGGCCACGCGAGCTACAGCATCCACTGACGTCGATCGTAGAAGTGTTGGGTCTTGCCCCCTTCAGCTGCTGTTGCAGCGATTACATGCCGTAATACTTGCCCTAAGTATTTGTGCTTACCAGCCGAAGGGAGCGAGAGCGGCTCCCTTCGAAGCCATCGCTGGGCTGGTCTGACCAACGTCATCCAGTTGCCGGGTCTCAATGCAGAAGGAGGCGTTGTTGGAGAGCCCTTGCACTGTGCTGGTGCGAAGCCGCACGTTCTCGCTGGCGAACCAGAAGCGCTCCAGGGAGCTCATCATTTCGTAATCCGTGGTGAGGATCAGGCCGTTTTCGTCATCCATGCGGAACTGGCCCTCCACCGGCGCTTTCTCGGCGTAGCCGCGATCCCGCAGCAGCAGTCCGCATCGCCCTGTTTCATCCTCGGGGATCAGTCCGAACATGGTCTGGTCTTCATGGGATTCACCGGCGCGATCCCAGGCCATCGATCCACTCCAGCGCACCCAGCATCCGCCCACGATCTGCTCGACGCTGGCGTTGTTGCGCTCGGCGATCTCCGCGAGCCGCTCGTCGCCCTTCAGCAGTTCCTCCACCACGATGAAGGAGGCGCCGGCTTCGGCCCGTCGATGCAGCAGGTGGTGTTGGCTGCGCTGTGAGGTCCAGCGGCCACAGCTCAGGCGAAAGAAGCTGAGGGCGTCCGAGATCTCAAGCATCGCCGGCGTTGGGGAATTGGATTGATGATGGCAGCCCGACCCGGTCAGCCACGACAGCCTTGTCAGCCACGGCAGCGGGCTTCTGCGGCGCTGATCAGATCGTCGAGGGTCAGCGCCAAGGGAGGCTTGCCCAGCTCGTGGGCCAGTTGATCCAGCTGATCGGCGGCGGCGTTGAGTTGCAATAGCAGGGTGTCGAGGAATGCCGGATCGTCAGCGACCACGGGTTGTTGCTGGCACCAGCGCCGCCGTTGGTTTTCGTCGGGGATCGCTTCAGTGCTCCCGGGAGCAGCCATGGATTGAAAGCTGTCCAGGCAATGGCTCAGCACCCGCAGGTGATGGCGATCCAGCTGGGGCAGCAGGGTTGAATCGATGCGTTCAATCGTGGCTCTGTCGATGGCCATCAGCCCTGCGCCAAAGGGGTGATGCGGAACCCGCAGGCGTGGCCCCCCTCGAGCCGCCAATGCACCCGTTCCACCAGGCAGTCCGGCACGGTGCGGCGAATCAGCAGCAATTCCTGGTCGCAGACCGCAGGGAATTCTTCGGCAATGCGCTGCACAGAACAGTGGGCTTCCTCGAGCCGCCAGCTGATGCCGTCGTCGTCCCGGCTGCAAACGGTTACGTAACCCTCGTCGCGCCGCAGCCGCGCCAGATGTTCGAGTCGAGCCTCCAGGGAGGCTTCGCCGAGGCTTTGCCTGTATTGGCTTGCTTTCGATTCCGCCTGCTGATTGAGCAGCTGGCGCACAGTCGCTTCGGGGAGATGGCTGCGCATCGAATCCAGCAGGCCGAGGGCGAAGCGGCCGCTGCCATCGGGGAACTGGGCCCGTCCTTCGTCGGTGAGGCACCAGCGGTTGCTGGGACGACCTGGACCTCTGGCATTGCTGCTGGCGCGGACCAGGCCGCTGTCGGCAAGGGAGCGCAGGTGCCGCCGCATGGCCTGCACGGAAATGCCCACGGCCCCTGCGAGGGTGCCAGCGTCCTCCTCCCCGCGCTCCAGCAGCAGGGAGAGCACGGCGTCGCGGGTGCTGGCGGGGGCCGAGGCGCTCATGGGGAGGCGAAACCTCCCCACACGATGCCACCGAATTGCCTCGGCATGTCGGCCGTGTTGAGGGTCACAATGGGGAGCCCGCTGACCGGAGGCCTGTTGGCCTAGGCTTCCAGTAAGGAAACCGCGGGGTTTCGTAATTCGCCGCTCTCTCCACTTCCATGTCCGACGCCCCTCAAGAGCCGACAGCAGAAAGCCTGGAGGTCATCCGCAAGTTCGCTGAAACTTACGCGCAGCGCACCGGCACTTATTTCTGTGCAGACTCCAGCGTGACGGCGGTTGTTCTGAAGGGTCTGGCACGTCACAAAGACGATTTGGGCGGAGCGCTTTGCCCATGCCGCCATTACGAAGACAAGGAGGCCGAGGTCTCGCAGGCCTTCTGGAACTGCCCCTGCGTTCCGATGCGCGAGCGCAAGGAATGCCACTGCATGCTCTTCCTCACCGAGGACAACCCCTTCGCTTGCCCTGAGAAGACGCAGTCCATCACCACCGAAACGATCAACGCCACCGCCGGCTGAGCTGAATGACTAGTACCTCCACACGGGATCTCGTCAGCCAGCCGTACAAGTACGGCTTTGTTACCGAGATTGAGACCGACAAAATCGCCAAAGGTCTCAGTGAAGAGGTCGTTCGCCTGATTTCGGCCAAGAAAGAGGAGCCTGATTTTCTGCTTCAGTTCCGGCTCAAGGCGTTTCGCCATTGGCTCACCCTTGAGGAGCCCGACTGGGCTGCCCTCGGTTATCCCGAGATCGACTACCAGGACATCGTTTATTACGCGGCTCCCAAGCAACAGGAGAAGAAGGCCAGCCTCGATGAAGTGGATCCGAAGCTGCTGGAAACCTTCGACAAGCTCGGCATCCCGCTGAGTGAGCAGAAGCGCCTCAGCAACGTGGCCGTGGATGCTGTATTCGACAGCGTTTCGATTGCCACCACCTACAAAGAGAAGTTGGCGGAACACGGGGTGGTGTTCTGCTCCTTCAGTGAGGCGGTCAAAGAGCATCCCGAGCTGATCGAGCGCTACCTCGGCACGGTTGTCTCCAGCAACGACAACTACTTCGCAGCCCTGAATTCAGCGGTGTTCAGCGACGGATCCTTTGTCTTCATTCCGAAGGGCGTTGAGTGCCCGATGGAGCTCTCTACCTACTTCCGGATCAATTCCGGCGACACCGGACAGTTCGAGCGCACTTTGATCGTCGCCGAAGAGGGAGCCTCGGTGAGTTATCTCGAAGGGTGCACAGCACCGATGTTCGACACCAACCAGCTGCATGCGGCGGTGGTTGAACTTGTGGCTCTCGACGACGCCTCAATCAAATATTCCACGGTTCAGAACTGGTACGCCGGTGATGAAAACGGCGTCGGCGGGATTTACAACTTCGTGACCAAACGAGGCCAGTGCCGCGGTGATCGCAGCCGCATCAGCTGGACCCAGGTGGAGACCGGTTCTGCCATCACCTGGAAATACCCCAGTTGCGTGCTCCAGGGAGCTGATTCGGTGGGTGAGTTCTATTCCGTGGCCCTCACCAACAACTGCCAGCAGGCCGATACCGGCACCAAGATGGTCCATGTCGGACCGCGCACCCGCTCCACGATTGTGAGCAAGGGCATCAGTGCAGGGCGCTCCAGCAACAGTTACCGCGGTCTCGTGCAGATGGGACCCAATGCCAAGGGCGCTCGCAACTACAGCCAATGCGATTCGATGTTGATTGGCGATCAGGCCGCTGCGAACACCTACCCCTACATCCGTTCGCAGCAGCCGCAGGCGGCCATCGAGCACGAGGCCAGCACCTGTCGCATCTCCGAAGACCAGCTCTTTTACCTGCAGAGCCGTGGCATCGGGTTTGAAGAGGCCGTCTCGATGATGGTCAGCGGCTTCTGCCGCGACGTCTTCAATCAGCTGCCGATGGAGTTTGCCGCTGAGGCGGACAAATTGCTGGCCCTCAAACTTGAGGGGTCCGTGGGCTGATCCCTTCCCCCAACTTGTCTCTCTTTTTTTAAACAACGCCTTCCGTGATTCGCCCAGACGCTGAGCTGCTGCTCGATATCCAAGACCTGCATGCCTCCGTCGAGGACAAGCCCATCCTCAAGGGGGTGAATCTGCAGGTGCGGGCTGGTGAGGTCCATGCCGTAATGGGTCGCAACGGCAGTGGTAAGAGCACGCTCTCCAAGGTGTTGGCTGGGCATCCGGCTTACCGGGTCACGGGCGGCACCGTTCGTTATCGCGGCCAGGATCTTTTTGAGCTGGAGCCTGAAGAGCGGGCCCGTCTGGGGGTTTTCCTCGGATTTCAGTACCCCGTTGAAATCCCTGGCGTCAGCAACCTGGAATTCCTACGGGTGTCCACCAATGCCCGGCGGGAAAAGCAGGGGGAAGAGGAGCTCGACACCTTTGCCTTCGAGGATCACGTGAACGACAAGCTCAAGGTGGTGCAGATGGATCCTGCTTTCCTTGAGCGCAGCGTGAATGAAGGTTTCTCCGGGGGCGAGAAAAAGCGCAACGAGATTCTCCAGATGGCGCTGCTGGAGCCAGTGGTGGCGATCCTGGATGAAACCGATTCCGGCCTGGATATCGATGCCCTTCGCATCGTGGCCGGTGGTGTGAACCAGCTGGCGACGGAAGATAACGCCACGCTGCTGATCACCCACTACCAGCGTCTTCTCGATGAGATCACCCCGGACTATGTGCATGTGATGGCGGCAGGCCGGATCCTGCGCACCGGCGGACGGGAGCTGGCCCTTGAGCTGGAGCAGACCGGATACGACTGGGTTGATCAGGAGCTGGCAGCTCAAGGAGCAGCTTGACCATGGCGAGCAGTGTGCTGGCACCGGTGCAGGAGCGCGGTCGAGCCGCGCTTGAACAGCTTGGTCTGCCCACCCGTCGCCAGGAGCCCTGGCGGCTCACCGACCTCAAACGCCTTGCGGCTGTCTCGGAGTTGCCGGTCAGTGCCTCGCCACTGTCCACGTCTCTGCCGGCCAGCTTGGACGGGGTGACCCGTCTGGTGCTCAATGGTTTTGATGATCCCCTGGCCGGCCAGGTGCTTCCGGAAGGAATCACGGCGCTGAATGGCGAAGAGCTGGTGCAGGCCCTCGGCCACACCCTCGATCGCTGCGGTTGTGCCCAGGTCTGGCCCGTGGAGTTCAACCATGCCAAAGCCCAGCAAATCCTGGCCCTCAGGGTGCGGGGACGGGTTGGCCCGTTGGAGCTGGTCCTGGCGGCGGGTGCCGGGTTGAACGCCACGCGGGTGCTGCTGCTGTTGGAGGAAAAGGCAGAGCTGGAGCTGATGCAGGTGCTGCTGGCTGAGGGTGCGTCGGCCCACAGTCACGTGCTGGAAGTTCATCTGGGGCAGGAGGCCCAACTGCGCCATGGCGTTCTGGCCACTGCAGATGGGGCGTCATCGCTGATGGCTCATTTGGCCGTCGAGCAGGAGCCCCGCAGCTCCTATGCCCTCACTTCGGTGGTTCAAGGCTGGAACCTGGGACGGGTGGAGCCCCGGGTGGTGCAGGTGGATGGCCAGGCAGAGACCGTGCTTAAGGCTTTGGCTGTCACCGGCGCCGAGCAGCAGCTGGCCACCCACACCGCGGTTCGCTTCGACGGGCCGGAGGGGGAGCTGGATCAGTTGCAGAAATGCCTGGCCGGCGGCCAGTCTCACGCGATTTTTAACGGCGCCATCAGTGTTCCCCGCGATGCGCAGCGCACCAACGCCGCGCAGTTGAGCCGCAACCTGCTGCTGTCCGGCCGGGCCCGGGTGGACACCAAACCCGAGCTGGAGATCGTGGCGGACGATGTGCGCTGCGCCCATGGCGCCACCGTGTCGCAGCTTCAGGACGATGAGTTGTTCTATCTCCAGAGTCGGGGCATCGCTGCGACGGATGCAACGGCGCTGCTGCTACGCGGTGCCTGTCAGGAGGTGATCGCGCAGCTACCTGAAGCTGCGCAGGCCTGGCGCCCCCTGGAGCGCGTGATGGAGAGTCTTGCCCTATGACGATCGCTGCTGAAGCACGATCCAGTGCTGATTTTGTGGATCTATCGTATCGATATCGTGCCGATTTTCCGATTCTTGAACAGCGTGCTCCGGACGGCAGGCCGCTGATTTATCTCGATCACGCTGCCACCAGCCAGAAGCCCCGTCAGGTGCTCGAGGCGCTGCAGCACTACTACAGCAGCGACAACGCCAACGTGCATCGCGGCGCTCACCAACTCAGTGCCCGTGCCACCGATGCCTTTGAAGCGGCCCGCAGCACGACGGCGGCCTTCATTGGCGCCGCCAGTCCCCGGGAGATTGTCTTCACCCGCAATGCAAGCGAAGCCATCAATCTGGTGGCGCGCACCTGGGGTGACGCCAACCTCAAGCAAGGGGATGAAATTCTCCTCACGGTGATGGAGCACCACAGCAACCTGGTGCCCTGGCAGCTATTGGCCCAGCGCACCGGCTGCGTGCTGCGCCATGTGGGCATCACCGATTCCGGCGAGCTGGATCTCAAGGATTTTCGGGCCCAGCTCAATGAGCGCACTCGGTTCGTGAGCCTGGTGCACATCAGCAATTCCCTGGGTTGCTGCAATCCCCTCGATCAGGTCATCCCCGCGGCCCATGCCGTTGGAGCCTGCGTGCTCGTGGATGCCTGCCAGAGCCTGGCTCACAAGCCCATTGATGTGGTGGCCCTCGATGCCGACTTCCTGGTCGGCTCGTCCCACAAGCTCTGTGGTCCCACCGGCATGGGATTCCTCTGGGCGAGGGAGTCGCTGCTGGAGGCGATGCCTCCCTTTTTGGGCGGCGGCGAGATGATTCAGGACGTTTTCCTGGACCACAGCACCTGGGCGGTGTTGCCCCATAAGTTCGAAGCGGGCACCCCTGCCATTGGTGAGGCGGTGGGCATGGGGGCAGCGATTCGCTATCTGCAGATGGTGGGTCTTGAGGCGATTCAGGCCTGGGAGGCGCAGCTCACCCGGCATCTTTTCGCTCGGCTGCAGGACATTGATGGTGTGCGGGTCTTGGGGCCGACGCCGGATCAACAGCCCGAGCGTGGTGCCCTCGCCACATTCCTTGTGGATGGCGTGCATGCCAACGACATCGCCGCTCTGATCGATGCCTCCGGGATCTGCATCCGCAGTGGTCACCACTGCTGTCAGCCCCTGCACCGCATTTATGACGTGACAGCTTCAGCGCGGGCCAGCCTGAGCTTTACCAGCACCTTTGAAGAGATCGACCGCTTCAGCGAAGAGCTCGCTTTCACGGTCGCCTTCCTGCGCGAGCACAGCTAAGTCGGCTCAGGCCGCCAGCTGATCGTTGTGAGCTGCGGCTTCGCGTTGCCGCAGGGGAACAACCTTGTTGGTTTCGATGGCGTACTTCACCCAGCGGTAGGAGCGTGCACCGGGACGGGGCGTTGCGTTGATCGGTTCAGGGCTGGCGTAGCTGTTGCCGCGATAACGCAGGATCCGCATCGAATCTGAAAGAACTTTCACGAGATTCTCAGGAACACACCTCCTCCGTGGGTTCCGTGGGGCACAGGTTGACTGTTGCTGCTGGTTGCTGGTTCAACCCATTACATCTGCTGAACGGGGTTGTGTGGGTTGTAACCATTTGCTAGCTCAGCTCCCAATTGCCTATGTTTCTTCCGTGGATCCTGAGGTTTGCCGCTCAATCCGTTTGATTGCCTTAAAGATGAGGAACAGCATCCAGGCCACCAGGAGGGCCTCGATGATGGTGTCAACGAGCTTGCCAATTTCAATGGCGCCGCCGAAATAGTCAATCTTGAGATCTTGGAAGCTGCCTTTAGGAACCAATGGATTCAGGAGAGGCATCAAGAGGTCTTTCGTGACTGAGTCAACAATTCGTGTGAATTGCTGCCCCACAATGAATGCAATGGCGACTGTCAGGGCGCTTCCCTTTGTGAAGAAGAACTCGACAAATTCCCGGCGCCACCGCTGAAACATGATCTGACTATTGAAGCTCTTTGATGTTATGGGAAGTTTTAATCGCTTTGCTTGTTTGTCTTGAACTGTCGTGATCTGAGGACGTTTCTTTGTGCTCAGTTCTGCGGCTCAGCCAGTTTTAGTTGACGTCGAAAAAAGGCCTCGGTCTCTCTCAGTACTTCGATCTGGGTGGCCTGGTTGCGGAAGCCATGGCCTTCCTCCTCGAACAGCCTCACGTCCACCGGAATGCCGTTGCTGCGCAGAGCCTCGGCCATGCGTTCGGTTTGTTCCGGAGGCACCACCTTGTCTTGCATGCCCTGGAAAAACAGCACCGGACAGCGGATCTGATCGGCATGCAGCAGTGGCGACCGTTGCTCATACAAAGCCCGTGCCGCGGGCCATGCCCCCACCAGGCCATCGACGTAGCGCGCTTCAAATCTGTGCGTGTCTTCGGCCATGGCTGTGAGATCACACACCGCATAGCGGCATGCACCGGCCCGGAACACGTCGGTGAAGCACAGCGCCGCCAGGGTGGTGAAGCCGCCGGCGCTTCCGCCTTCGATGGCGATCTTGCCGGGATCAGCCCGGCCGGCCTCGATTAGAGCCTGGGCTGCTGCGGCGCAGTCGGCCACATCCACCACGCCCCAGCCCCCGTTGAGGCGCTCCCGGTAGTCCCGGCCGAACCCCGTTGAGCCGCCGTAATTCACATCCACCACGCCCCAGCCCCGGGAGGTCCAGTACTGAATCGCCAGGCTGAGGCCGCGGCGAGCCATGGCCGTTGGTCCGCTATGGCTTTTCACCAGCAGAGGCGCAGGCCCTGGTGGGTTGCCGCTGGGGGGGTAGTACCAGGCATGGGTGCGTTCGCCCTTGTGGCCGTTGAACCACAGCGGTTCGGCCACGCTGATCGCCTCAACCGGCAAGGGTGCCGCGATGGCGGGGCTGTGGCCCCAGAGCGGCGTGGCCGGTCGCAAATCGATTTCCAGCAGACCGGCCACGCTTGTGCTGTTGCTGGCCACGGCCACGGCGCGGCCATTGCATGCGCTCAATCCCGCCAGGTCATCAAACGGTTGCGGCAACGGCTGCACCGTTCCATCCAGGCTGAGCCGTTGCAACGACCAGGCCCCGCGGCTGCAGACGGCGGCGATCAGCTGCTCGCCATCCCAGGCCGTGGTGCTCATCCCATAGATCCACTGGGGCATGGCCGTTTCAGCAGCCATCGGCCAGGGCTTCTCCCAGGAGGCGTCGGCGCTGGGCTGGAGCATCAGGTTCCACCATCCTGTGCTGTCTTCCGCCACAAGCAACTGCCCGTCGGGCAGCCACTGGGGTTGAAACACCGAGACGCCGTCGCCTCCGGCCAGCTGGTGCGGTTGGAGCAGCTCGCCTGTGTCGCTGAACTCTGCGCACCAGAGACTGCTGCTGTCCCAGGGCATGTCGGGTTGCTGCCATTCCACCCAGGCAAAACGGTGACCATCGGGGCTCAAGCAGCCGTAGCCCGCAAAGTCCGTCGGTTGATGCAGCAGCCGCGGGGTTTGATCGGTTCCGCTCAACGCCAGGCTCACCAGTTCGTCACGGCCCTCGATTTCACGGATGCCGATCCAGCGCTGCCTGGGCAGATCGAGCACGCCATCCGCCAGCTCCCAATCGCCCTCCTGGCTGAGCAGTTGGGCTGCTGCCAGTGGGGTGGGTTGATGGGTGTTGGTCTGGGGCAAGCGCCAGTCCTGACGCCAGAGGCAGCCGCCCTCGATCCAGGCCAGGATCAGCCTGTCCTGTTCCACAGCAGTGGCGAGCACGCCGCCGCCGTAGTCATGCACGCTACTGCGCAGGTTGCAGGGGGCTGGCGTCAGCTCCTGGGGGGGTGCTTCGGAATCACCGAAGCGCCGGATCAAGGCTGTGGTGCGGCCGCGCTCCTGGGGGCGCTGTTCCAGCCAGATCATCCAAACCGTTGCATCGGTACCGCACACCAGGGCCGGTTCCTTCAGTCCCGGCAAAAGGCCGACGGCATGTTGCGCGGATAAGCGGGCGGCTCCCATGTCGTCTGATTCAGGCCGCTTACCATGCTGGATCAACGCAGCGTTGGTCTTGGCAGGAAGCTTTGCAGAGTTGGCCCGTCAGGCCGATAAGTCGCGGGACACGATGCTGGTGCCGAAGACGGCCCTTGAAACTCCGCCGCTGGAGATTCACACTCTGGGCGATGAGGTGCTGCGGCAGCCCGCGCGACGCATCGGCAAGGTGAATGAGCAGGTGCGTGAGCTAGCCCGCGACATGCTGCGCAGCATGTACACCGCCAAGGGCATTGGCCTGGCGGCGCCTCAGGTGGGGATTCACCAGCAGCTCCTGGTGATTGATCTCGACCTTGAAAATGCAGCCACGCCGCCCCTGGTGCTGATCAATCCGGAAATCACGGCGGCCAGCGCCGGGCTCGACACCCATGAAGAGGGCTGTCTCAGCATCCCCGGGGTGTATCTCGATGTGGTGCGTCCCACCGCGATTGAACTGAGCTTCCGTGATGAGATGGGTCGGCCCCGGAAGATGAAGGCCGATGGGTTGATGGCCCGTTGCATTCAGCACGAGATGGACCATCTCAATGGCGTGTTGTTTGTCGATCGCGTCACTGATGAAGACGGTCTGCAGAAGGAGCTCAAGGAGAAGGGCTTCGAGCGCCAAGATGTGCGGAGCGTCGCCTGAGTAATGCCGATGAAACCCCTGGCCGGCGTCTTTCTGGCCCTCGCCTGTGTTTTGGGTATCGCCAGCACTGGTTGTGTGTTTGAACTCGCCTACGGCGATCCTGATCTCGGGGTCAAAACCACCAGCTGGATCTTGGCGCTGGCGGCCCCTGGAACGGTGGGAACCCTTTTGTTCGCCATTCGCCTGAACAAACCGGCCTGATCGGGGGCGACCGATTCAGGCATCACTTTTACGATCCGCTCAGTTCCTCCATGGACGTGATGGCACGCTTTCGAACCGTGGCCGCTGCCGGCCTCGCTCTCGCAGCGACCTCGGTACCGGCGGCCCTGGCCCAGGGTTCGCTGTTCACGGCAGTGCCTGTGGAGTTAAGCAACTTCGTCTTGGTGTCGGCCCCGATCGGTCAGGGCGAGCGTTCACAGCTGAACATCTACGAGCAGCGCACCACGAAACGCCCCTGTTTTGCTGTGGCCGCCGGATCACCGGCCATGGTGGATCCGCTGTTGTCCACCTTTGATTTCACCGGGGTCTGCAACCGCTACATCGATGGGAACGGCTATTCCCTGCGCATTGGTGGTGATGACCTTGGCACCCGTTACAGGCTCAGTGTGGTGAACACCGGCAGCGACATCGAGCTGCTGGCCACACCCACCAAGAATCCCTCCCAGCCCACCATGCTCGTGGCCCGGGCCGGTGGTGCCGCCAGCGGTTTTGTTCAACTCAAGCTTGAGCCTGGCTGGACCCTGAAGCGGCGCGCCTACGGCAAGAAGAGCCTCGGTCATCTCTATGTCTATCGGGACAGTGCGCCTGTGGCCGGTTCCAGTGCGAGCCCTGCACCGGTGGAGGCTGAACAGATCGAGAGTTCCACGGCTCCGTCCTACTGAGCTGGCGCAGAACCGGTCAAAACACCTGTTGTCGTCTTCTGTCAGTGATTTCACACTGGAGACAGACCCCGGAGGATGTGATGAAAACAACGGTTGTGCAGTGGTTCCAGTGGTTCGGTGAAGCGATGACCCATGCGCTGGGTTCGTTAGACGACCGTCATCTCCAGCCCCCGCCGATCGGCACCCAGCCCTACCGGGACACACCGGACAAGCGTGCCCGCGACTACTGAGCTCCAGGCTGCTTGAGCAGATCGGTGCAGCGGAAGCAATTCGCTTCCGCTAACGCGTTTCGATCGACGCTGGTCCGGTCGTTGAGATCAGCAATGGTGCGCGCCACGCGCAACAGCTGAAGGCTGCTGCGCGTGCTCAGGCCGCGCTGGTTGATCAGCTGTTCCCAGAGTTCGAGCGCCGTCGCCTCGATGGCTCCGCTCTGCCGCAGCGCTGCCGCCGATAGCCGCCCATTGCTGGCTCCACCGGGATTGCGCCTCTGCATCCGCTGCCGGGCTCGTTCAATTAATGCGGGCTTGCACCAGGACGCTGAGGCTTGCGTTTGTCTGGGTTGTTTCAGTACTGCTGCCATCTCCCTGGCGGAGCGCCGTTCCAGCCGCAGTTGCAGATCGAGCCGATCCAGCAGCGGGCCGGAGAGCCTCTGCCAGTAGCGCTGGCGTTGGCTGATGCTGCAGCGACAGCCATGGTCGCGGTCGCCATGCCAGCCGCAGGTGCAGGGATTGGTGGCGGCCACCAGGGTGATCAGGGCCGGGAATACCGTGCTCTGCTGGGCACGGCTGATCTGCACGGCGCCATCCTCCAGGGGCTGCCGCAATAGATCCAGCACCGTTCGCGGAAATTCCGCCAACTCATCGAGAAGTCGGAAGTCACAAGGTGCTGACTGTTCTTGTGTGAATCCTGTGTGTCTATCCCGATCTGTAGACGGTTTGCCTAGTTGAAGCCAGGAAGGCACTGATAACCCTTGACGAATTTGCTCAACTTTCCTCCTTTCATGATTTCCGCTCCAATCGCCTCGCACTGATCCAGTGACTCGGCAGGAATTACCTCAATTTGCTGCGTTATGAGTCTTATTACTAGGTATGCGCTGCTTTTGCGCTCTTGATGAGCAAGTAGCTGCATTTGATCCTGCTCTGTTCTGCCACCAAGAGGTGTGAGCGACACAGCTAGAAGCAGCGGCATAAACCAATCCATTGATTGATTTGCTGTTGTTTGTACGGTATCGACTCGCTGAATTGGCAATTGCCTTTGAGGGTTTAAGACATCAGTACCAACCAAATACCAACTCGCCTTGAGCCACAGGCAAGTCAGTGCTAGCAGTAGTTCCGGCGGTTGGTATGACCCTTGTGCCAATTCATCGAGGAAGAGCACGCCACCGTGGGCCAGGCTCACTTCACCAGGGCGGGGTGAGCGTCCGCCGCCGAGCAAGGCGGCTGCGGAGCAACTGTGGTGTGGCGATCGAAAGGGGCGTTGCTGCTGCAGTTGATTAATGCCATGCAGATGCCCGGCGATGGAATGGATGCGCGTGATGGTGAGCGCTTCCTTCTGGTTCAGGCTCGGCAGTAGCCGAGGCAGTTGATGGGCCAGGCGGGTCTTGCCGCAGCCGGGGGGACCCACGAGCAGTAGGTGATGGCCGCCGGCTGCCGAAAGGGCAAGAGCGCGGGAGGCCAGGCTGCTGTCCAGGCAGGACCAGGGCTCCGGCTTCACGACTCGGTTAGAGCAGTGGGAGCGGATGCACTCATTCAAAGGCCACGGTTGCTCGCCTTTGAGCTGCCGAACCAGCGCGCGCAGGTTGGGCGCCGTCCGGATCGCAAGCCCCTCAATCAGGCTCGCTTCCTGGACATTCTCAGGAGGAACAACCAGGGCCCGGGCCTGTTGTTGCTTGGCCTGGTCAGCGAGGGCGATCACCCCGCGACAGGGCCTGAGGCTGCCGTCGAGGCCCAGTTCACCTGCGCACCAGAGGCCCTCCAGTTGAGGGCGGGCGAGCTGCCCTTGCCACCAAAAGGGCCAGGGCGATGGGGAGATCAAAGGAGGGACCTTCCTTGCGCAGATCGGCTGGAGCCAGGTTGATCACCACGCGCACCAGTGGGCCGCGGAAGCCGCTGTTGCGCACGGCGGATCGGACCCGCTCCCGGGATTCCTGAATGGCCTTGTCCGGCAGACCCACCAGCTGGACGCCCGGCAGGCCCGGGGCGAGATCCACCTCCACCACCACTGGTCTGGCCTCCAGACCTTGCAGGGAAGCACTGAGACAACGTGCCAGCATTCTGTGAAGGGTGACGCAGGAGATTCATGCCCCTGCTGTCACACCGGTCCGGCTGTTCCTTCGTTTTCAAGGCCCATGGCAGACGACACGATCTTCGGGAAGATCCTTCGTGGCGAGATCCCGTGCGATGAGGTCTACAGCGATGAGCAGTGCCTGGTCTTTCGCGATGTCGCCCCCCAGGCGCCAGTTCACGTGCTGGTCATTCCCCGCAAGCCGATCGAGAGTCTGCGGTCTGGTGTTGCCGAGGATGCGGCCTTGCTGGGCCATCTGTTGCTGGTGGCTGCCCGCGTAGCCAAACAGGAGGGTCTGGACGATTTCCGCACGGTGATCAACAGCGGCGCCGGTGCGGGTCAGACGGTCTTTCACCTCCATGTGCACGTGATCGGTGGTCGTCCTCTGGCGTGGCCTCCCGGTTGATGTCAGCGGCGAAGCGGCGCGGCGGCAGCCAGACTGAGCACAGTTCAGCAGTGGCATGACCCACCAGCTTCAGAACCTGCGCAATCAGGCCGCCAAGCTGCGTCGGCTTTCGCAGCCCTACTTCTTCCCCTACACCGAAGACAACGGTTGGCAGTTCCTTGGACTGCTAGTGAGCCTGCTTTTCTGTGTGGCCGGGATCGTGCTGTTCCTGGTCACCGGGTTGATGAACGGCCTGTCGTGGCTGTTGCCGGAGCTGACCGGCCAGTACCTCGGGGGCGTCCAGTCCTCCCTGGCCATGCTCTGGTCCCGTGGATGGGGAGCGGGGATCAGTGCTCTCTTCGTGCTGGGGGCCGTGGTGTTCGCCTCCGTGCGGGGCCAGCTGAGGCACCGCCGCTGGCTGCCCTGGCTGTTTCTCGGCCTGATCATCCTGATGCTGTTGAGCGTGAACGGCATCAATGCCGGCATCACATTCATTGCCAGGGATCTGACCAATGCGTTGATCTCCAAAGACGGCGATGCGTCGTATCGCAACCTATGGATCTACGGTGCCTGTTTTGCGGTAGCGCTGCCGATTCGCAGCCTGCAGTTTTATTTCACCCAGAAACTGGGGCTGTTCTGGCGGGAATGGTTGTCGCTGAGCCTGGTGGACGATTACCTGCGGGATCGGGCCTATTACGTGCTCAATCCCAACGATGAAGCGGCCACCAATGTTGATAACCCCGATCAACGCATTTCCGAGGACGTGCGTGATTTCACGGCGCAGGCCCTTGGTTTTGCGCTGAATATCTTTGATTCGATTCTCACTTTTTCCCTCAACATTCTCATCCTTTATTCGGTGAGTGAGGGGCTCACCTTCGCCCTCTTGGCCTACGCATCCGGGGTGTCTGTCCTAATGATCGTGGCCGGCCGAAAGTTGGTTCGGTTGAACAACTTCCAACTGCGCTTTGAAGCGGATTACCGCTATGGCCTCGTGCGGGTGCGGGACAACGCTGAATCAATCGCTTTCTATGCCGGAGAACAGCAGGAAGCCAAGGAGGTGACGCGTCGCCTGGCCACCGTTGTTGAAAACTTCAATCTGCTGATTGTCTGGGAGGTGCTGCTGCGGGTGCTGCAGCGTTCAAGCATCTACGCCAGCAATTTCATCCCCTATCTGATCCTTGCGGCTCCGATTCTTGCCGGGGAGATGGATTACGGCGGCTTTGCCCAGGCGAACGTCGCCTACAACCTGGTTGAAGGATCGTTGTTTTTCATCATCTACAACATCGAAGCCTTGGCTCGGTTCTCGGCCTCGATCAACCGGCTTGAAGGCTTTCAATCCAACATCTCCAACCTCGATCCGGAGGAGTGGAGTGATTACGTGCCGCGGATTGTGCCCTCCGAGCGCCTGGCGCTGCAGGGGGTGACGGTCAAAACACCCCGCACCGACAACGTGCTGGTGCGCGACCTCAGTTTCTCCCTGGACAATGCCGAGGGCCTGCTGGTGGTCGGACCCTCCGGCTGCGGCAAGACCTCACTCCTTCGGGTGGTGAGTGGCCTGTGGGGCTCGCCGACGGGCACCGTCTATTCCCCGGGGCAGGGCGAGCTGCTGTTCATTCCCCAGAAGCCCTACATGGCCCTGGGATCTCTGCGCGAACAGCTCTGTTATCCACTCGATCAGGCCCGTTTTAGTGATGAACAGCTTCGGGCTGTTCTGTATCAGGTGATGCTGGGCAAATTGCTGCAGCGCTATCCCGACCTCGACATCAAGCAGGACTGGCCGCGGCTGCTCTCTCTGGGTGAACAGCAGCGACTGGCCTTTGCCAGACTGCTGCTCAATTCGCCCAAGGTCGTGGTGCTGGATGAAGCCACCAGTGCCCTGGATGTCGAGACTGAATCGCGCCTTTATTCCCTGTTGCGGGATCGTGAGGTGGCGTTCATCAGCGTGGGCCACCGTCCAACCCTGAAGGATTTCCATGACACTGTTCTGGAGCTCAGCGGCGATCACGACTGGCGGCTGATCCCGGCGACCAGCTATGACTTCGGGCGTTCCTGAACCGGCCGGATGACCTCCACCAGCGAGAACCCTGACACCACGTCCGTTCCGGAGACGTCCGCCACCACCAACGATGTGCCTGCCTTCGGCTGGAGTGGTTATGCCGAGCGGGTGAATGGCCGTTTCGCCATGGTGGGTTTTGTGGCGGTGCTGTTGATCGAGGTGCTCAGCCGCGACACCTTCCTGCACTGGGCGGGGCTGCTGCCCTGATCAGGGCAGGCGGATCAGATCCACATCCCAGCGTCCGTTCCGGCTCACCTGCACAGCCAGTCGCCGGCCTGAACCGTCCAGGCTGACGCTGCGGGGCACACCCGGTGGATTCAGGGGCAGCCGTTGTGTCGCCCCGACGTTGCGCCTGTAGAGCACCAGTTCGGTGCGGTCCTCCCGTTGCTGGACCACGGCCAGGCGTTGCCCATCGGCACTAACGCTGACGCTGATCGGTTGGGCATCAGCACGGTTGAGGCCCGGTAATGGGACGGGGCTGCGGCTGCGCAGGTCGATCAGTTCGACCCGCTCCCGTCCATTGCGTTGGCCCAGGCTTGCCAGCCAGCGTCCCCCCAGTGATGGATCCCGCCGGCTGTTCACGGATTGACGCAGCAGGCCGTTGAGGTCGGGCCGGGGCGTGGGCCTGGGACTGCTGCAGCCGGTCACAAACGCCAGGCTGAAAATCAGAGCGACGCGGATCATGGCTCTGACGACAGCGCCGGTGTGGAGAGGCTCTGCCCCGGAGGACGATCCGGCTCGAGCAGATCACTCAGATCCAGCAGTTCCACGCGCCACCGGCCCTGATCCGTCACCTGCAGGGCGATCTGCTGTGCATCCGGCGCAAGGCTGAGCAGCACTGGGTCTCGGCCCCCGGGCAGCGGCAGGGGGTGCATGCGTCCGTTCAGACGGTCGGTAACCACCGCAAGTCGGCGGCGCCCCCGCTGGGTGATCGCTGCCAGGTATCGGCCGTTCCAGCTCAGGGAGGGGGAGCTGTGGGGCTGATGTCTGCTCAGCTGGGGAACAGAGACAACGGATCCGTCGCTGAGGCGGCGCAGCTGCACTGTGGGTCGGCCGCCGCGATCGCTGACGACCGCCAGCCACTCACCACTGCCACTCAGAGCTGGGGCCTGCTGGCTGCTGGAGAGCAAGCCACCACCTGCCCGTTCACTGCGACCGTTGCAGCCCACCAGCGCCAGGCTGGCGAGCAGGATCAGCAGCGGACGAGGCAACTGGCTCAGTCGTCGAAGCGGGAGCTGTTGTCCCGCGGTCTGCCGGACGAGGGCCTTGAGCTCCGGGGGGGTTGGCGGTTGCTGCTGGGCCGGTTCGAGGCGACGGGCGGTTCGCCAGATCGCCTGGAGTCGCTCGCGGTGTTCGGGTTAGCGCTGGGGCGTGCCCGGTTCGGGGCGGAACCACTCGGCGCTGAACTGCGGCTTGGGGCGAAGGCGGCATCCTCGGCTCCTGAAGGAGCCCGTTCGCCGGCAGGACGCTCAGGGCGCCCCATGGGCCGGCTGCCACGGCGTTGTTCCTCTCGATCCGTCCGTCTGGAGCCAAAGTCGGGGCGTCGTTCATCCCGGGCTTCGCCGGCGCGGAAGCGAGCCATGCGGCGGGAGCGCTCGTCGTTTTGGTCCCAGCCGGAATCGCCCTGCTCACTGTCTGCCGAGCGACGGCTGGCGGCTTCCTCAGGAATGGCGGCGCGGCTGGCGCGGCGCGGCCTGTAGAACTCCTCTTCAGGCCGTTCTTCGGCGTCATCGTCACGGCCTGAGAAGCGCCGCCGCACCGGCTGAGGCTCATCAAAACGGTCGTAACCGCCGTCATCCCAGCCGCCCCGCAGCCCCCCCGGGCCTCCGCCCCGGGCCGGTGCCGGTTCGTCATCGAAGTAGGCGGAGCGCCGTGCTTGTTCGGTGGCCACGCCGCGCAGTCGCACGCTCTCGTAGGCGAAAAACACGGTGGTTCCCGCCAACAGGAACTGGCCGAACTGAAGAATCGGGTCAAGGCGCCATCCCTGGAAGAACAGGATGCCGCCGCATAGCAGCCCGATGGCTGCAAAGAACACGTCGTAGTCCCGCGCCAAGGCGGGCTTGAACGACCGCATGAAATAGAGCAGAGCGCCGCCGACGGCCAAAACGATGCCGACGATGCTGGCCCAATTGAGACTGGCGTTAACCAAAGCTCTGCTCCCGCTTAGGAGTCAGTCTAAGAGGGGCGCCAGGGGCGGATCAGAGCTTGCGGTCGACCTGGTCGGTCTGGCTCAGCAGGAACAGGGCGATGGAGGCAGGAATCACGACGATGACACCTCCCCAAAGGAGGCTGCTCAGGAAGTTGGAGAGGGAGGGTGTCATGGGGTTGCTGCCGTCTGCTTCAAAGCCGCGCCGATCTTAAGAAGCGATGCCGTCTTTCTACGATGAGGGGACGATTTGCTTTGAGCTTTGTGACGCCGCTGCTGCTGCAGGCCCTGCCAGTCCTCCATTTGCTTCTGGGCTTGCTGCTGGCGGCCTGGACCCTGGCGTTTCTGCTGCGCATCGTGCTCACCTGGTATCCCCAGGTCGATCTGAACCAGGGCGCCTGGCCCCTGGTGGCATGGCCAACGGAACCTGTGCTCTCGGTGAGCCGCCGCGTGATCGCCCCGATCGGTGGAGTCGACGTCACCCCAGTGATCTGGGTGGGGTTGATCAGCCTCGTGCGCGAGTTGCTGGTCGGCCAGCAGGGTCTGCTCTCCCAGATCCTGATGCACGCCCAGGCGGTTGCCTGAGCTCAGGGGAGCATCTCCTGCTCCACGAACTTGGTGTGCACATCGCCGTTGATGAACTCCGGCCGATCCAGCATCTCCAGATGGAATTCCACCGTGGTTGGAATCCCGGTGACGGCACATTCATTCAGGGCACGTTTCATCCGGGTCATGGCGTGGTCGCGGTCTTTGCCCCAGACGATCAGCTTGCCGATCAACGAGTCGTAAAAGGGAGGGATGTCGTAGCCCGTGTAAACGTGGCTGTCGACGCGCACACCAGGCCCGCCGGGTGGAAGCCATCCGGTGATGCGTCCGGGTGCGGGACGGAAGTTGTGCCGGGCATCCTCGGCATTGATCCGGCATTCGATCGCATGGCCGGTGAGCTGGATGTCCTCTTGGCTCACGCTGATGGGTTCGCCGCCGGCGATGCGCAGCTGCTCGGCGATCAGATCGACACCCGTCACCATCTCAGTCACCGGATGCTCCACCTGGATCCGGGTGTTCATTTCCATGAAATAAAACCCACCGCTGCGATCCAGCAGAAATTCCACCGTTCCGGCGCCCTCGTAATTGATGCTTTGGGCGGCGGCAACGGCGGCTTCGCCCATGCGGCGGCGCAGGTCTGGATCCAGGGCCGGGCTGGGGGCTTCCTCCAGCAGTTTCTGGTGACGGCGCTGAATCGAGCAGTCCCGTTCACCGAGGTGAACCACATTGCCGAGGCGGTCGGCCAGCACCTGTACTTCCACGTGGCGGGGCCGATCGATGAATTTCTCCATGTACAGGCCGGGGTTGCCGAAGGCGGCTTCCGCCTCCCCCTGGGCTGCTTTGTACAGGCTCTCCAGCTGGCTCGCATCGGGCACCAGGCGCATGCCGCGACCACCGCCGCCGGCAGTGGCCTTGATCATCACGGGATAGCCCATCTCCTCGGCCAGGGCGGCCGCCTGGCTGGTGCTGCTGAGCAGACCCTCGCTGCCGGGAACCGTGGGAACACCCACCGATTGCATGGTCGATTTGGCGGTCGACTTGTCCCCCATCGAGCGAATCGCGTGGGGTGACGGCCCGACGAAGGTGAGGCCGTGATCACGGCACATCTCGGCGAACTTGTCGTTCTCCGCCAGGAAGCCGTAGCCGGGGTGGATGGCGTCAGCACCGCGGGAGGTGGCGGCCGCCAGGATATTGGGAATGTTGAGGTAGCTCTTGCTGCTGAGGGCTTCGCCCACGCAGACCGCTTCATCAGCGAGCTGAACGTGAAGAGCGTCCTTGTCGACGGAGCTGTACACCGCCACGGTGGCGATCCCGAGCTCGCGGCAGCTTCGAATGATCCTTAAGGCAATCTCGCCGCGGTTGGCGATCAGCACTTTGCCGATGGGCATCCCGCAGCATGTTCAGGCCTGACGCCGGATCGTATCAGCGCCGACTGAAAATCCAGAAAGGGGAAGACCCTGCCCGGTATGATCTGACCTCGACAACACCCGAGCGGTGAAGTCGACCACGCGGATGTGGTGGAATTGGTAGACACGCACGTTTGAGGGGCGTGTGGCTTCGGCCTTGCGAGTTCAAGTCTCGCCATCCGCATTTTTTTCTTTGGCTCGTCCCCGCCCAGCAGAACCAGGACCTGCCGTCGTTCTCGTTTCAAACGGTCCCGGTGAGCTGACCACCTGGGTCAGACCTCTGGCGGAAAGGCTGCATTCCAACCTTCGCCTGCGACCTCGATCGTCGGAGGCACCAGCCTCCCTTCATCTGGTGTTGGTGCCCTGTCCCAATGCCACCGGCCAGGAGCGCGCGGCAGCGGAGCCCTGGGGCTTGTTCGAGCGCATCGTGCCGGCTGGACGTTTCTGGTCGCTGCTGCTGCGTCCCCAGCGCTACGGCCCATGGCCGCAGAAGGGTGTGGTGGTCTTTCTGGGAGGTGATCAGTTCTGGACTGTTCTTCTCTCAGCCCGTCTCGGCTACCGCCACATCACCTATGCCGAGTGGGTGGCGCGCTGGCCCGGCTGGAACGATCGGATTGCGGCGATGTCGGACGCGGTGCGCCGCCAGCTGCCGGTCCGTTATCAGCCCCGATGCCGCGTGGTCGGCGATCTGATGGCGGATTTGTCGTCCTTCGCTCGCCGCGAGGATCCTCTCCCCGGGGGCCAGTGGATTGGCCTGCTGCCTGGGTCCAAGCCGGCCAAGTTGAGCGTCGGCATGCCGTTTCTGCTTGAAACCGCCGATCGTCTGGCTCAGTTGCAACCCGGATGTCGCTTCCTGCTTCCGTTGGCACCCACCACAAGCGTTGATGAGTTGCTGCGTTTCGCCGGCACATCCAACCCGATTTCTGCCCGCTACAGCGCCTCTGTGGCGTCGGTGGAGCAAGAGGAGTCGGTGACGGAGTTGGTGACGGGGGCGGGGACGCGGATTCGTCTGCTGGAGCAGCATCCGGCCCATGGCCCCCTGAGCCAGTGCACCCTGGCCCTGACCACGGTCGGTGCCAACACGGCCGAGCTCGGTGCCCTTGCCGTGCCGATGATCGTGATTGTTCCTACTCAGCACCTGGAGGTGATGCAGGCCTGGGACGGCGGGCTGGGACTGCTGGCGCGTCTGCCGGGTCTGCGGCGTCTGATCGGTGTTCTGTTGACCCTCTGGCGTCTGCGCAACAACGGGTTGATGGCCTGGCCGAACATCAGTTCAGGCCGCGCCGTTGTGCCGGAGCGGGTGGGGGCGATCACCCCGGAGGAGATTGCGAAGGAGGCCTGCGATTGGCTGAACGCCCCTGAGCGGCTTGAGGGCCAGCGCCAGGACCTCCAGGCCTTGCGGGGAGAACCCGGGGCGGTGGCCGCGTTGGCTGCAGAGGTGAGGGGGTTGCTTCCCCGAGAGCTCAACGCTTCCTAGGCTGCTGCCCACTCTGGTTCCGACGACCATGTCCCCGTCCAATCCGGTCGAACGCAGCGCCGAGGAGTGGAAGCAATCCCTGACGCCGGAGCAGTTCCAGGTGGCCCGCTGCGGTGGCACGGAGCGGGCCTTCACCGGGGCTTACTGGAACAACAAGGCCACGGGGACGTACCACTGCGTCTGCTGTGGTGCGCCTTTGTTCAGCTCTGAGACCAAGTTCGATTCGGGCACGGGCTGGCCCAGCTTCTGGGATGGTGTCAGCTCCGAGGCGATCACCACCAAAGCGGATCTGACCCACGGGATGGTGCGCACTGAAATCAATTGCGCTCAATGTGATGCTCACCTCGGGCACGTCTTCCCCGATGGCCCCGCGCCAACGGGCCAGCGCTACTGCGTCAACAGCGCATCGTTGGATTTCAAGGCGTCCTGAACGATTGTCGGCGCCTTAAATCCGTTCACCAGGGATCGTCGAGATCTTGGCTCCGGCGCTGGGGCGCTGCATCCTCCATCGGTTCCACATCGAGAGGTTCTCCGGACTGCTGAACCGCGCGGCGGGAGGCTGGCATGGCACGCCGCGGCGGCTGTTCCTCGTAAGCAGCCTGTTCTCCATAAGCAGCCTGTTCTTCGTAGGCAGGCTGCTGCTCGAAGGGTGCAGGTTCGTTGTAGGTCCGTGCTCGCTCAGGCGGCCGCTCGTCGTAGCGAGGAGGCTCGGCGTAAGGCTGCTCGTCGTACCGCTGGGGCTCATCGAGGTAGCGGCGTTGCTGCATCAACTCCTGTCGCCGGTCCTCCAGCTCCACATATTCCAGTTCTGCATCAGCCTCAAACCGTTCGGCTTCTGAAGCCTGAAGACGCCGTTGCTCCTGCTCCTGGGGTTGTCCGGAGGTGAGCTGATTTTCCACCGGCACCAGGTTGACGCGGTAGCGCTCCCGCTCCTGCTCTTCCCAGCTGGGACCACCGACTCCCAGCTTCTCAAGCACCCCGCTGTTCAGCTGTTTGAGCTTGTCTTCGGCTCCCTCGTAAACAATGATCCGATCCGGGCCACTGCTGACGATCTCCTCCACAGGCATTTCCCAGGTGCTCAGCACCCCTTCCCCCAACAGGGGCACACCCAGGGCGCCCATCACCAGGGTGGTGAGCTCGCCGGTTTCGATGTCGAAGGCGAAGCCGAGCACCCGCCCCAGCTGCTCGCCGGACTCGGTGATCACCTGGCAGTTGATCACCCGGCTGTAGCGCTCGGGGTTGAAGTTCTCGCTGAGGGAGTCGGCCGAATCCACCAGGATCACATCGCCCACCTGACGGATCCGGTCCAGCGGCATCCAGCGCGGCAGGCCTGGCAGGAAACGGGTCAGGGGGTTGTCCCGCAGCCCCACGGCCACCACTTCACGGCGGTCGATATCGACGATCACCTCACCCACCACCCCCAGGCGGCGGCCGGTGTCACGGGTGATCACCTGGGTGCCCATCAATTCGGAGCGCAACCAGAGGCGATCGCTTGGCACGCCTGTGGTGATGGCGTCGTTTGGGGTAGGGGTCGGGGTCAAGCGCGGGCCCTCGGCCATGGACACTTAGACCATTGTGGCGCAGGGGTTCCGCCTGTCACGTTCAGATTGCACAGCGCAAACTCCGATCGTTCAGGCGGCATCCGGTAAACCCACCACTTGGGTGTGGGCGCCGCGGGCCTGGGTTACCCCGATGGTCCGCTGGGCTGCGCCGATCATCGGCCGGCGGTGGCTGACCACCATGAACTGGGCTGCCTCGGCCTGACGGGCGATCAGGGCTGCGAGACGCTCCACATTCACGCCGTCGAGGAAGCTGTCCACCTCGTCGAGGGCATAGAAGGGCGACGGCCGGAAGCGCTGCAAGGCAAACAGGAAGCTCAGGGCGGTGAGTGATTTCTCCCCACCCGACATCGAGGCCAGGCGCCGCACTGTTTTGCCCTTGGGATGGGCCACCAGGGTGAGGCCACCTTCCAGGGGCTCCTCCGGGTTCTCCAGTTGCAGGTGACCATCACCATCGGAAAGCGAGGCGAAGATTTCGCGGAAATGGCCATCCACGGCAGTGAAGGCCTCCATGAAGGCGTCCTGGCGCAGGGTTGCCACGGTTTCGATCCGCAGCAGCAGCTCCTCCCGCTCGTTGTTGAGCACCTCGAGCCGTTCATTCAGTTCGTTGAGCCGCTCTTCGAGGGCCTCCAGTTCCTCCAGCGCCAGCATGTTCACGGGCTCCAGCGCTTCCATGCGTTGCTGGATGGCCTGCAGATCGCTCTGCAACACCTCCAGGCCCGCCAGGCGCAAGGAATCTGGGATCTCTGGCCTTGGGTCCGGCAGGGCCTGCTCCATCTCCTGCAGGCGCACCGCACCGCTGCGCTGCTCCTCGATCAATCCCTCGCGGTCTTCCTTGAGCCGCTCCAGGTTCCATTCGGCCTGCTGCAGGGCCTGACGCTGGCGGCCCACCTCGGCTTCTGCGGCATCTCTGGCCCGGCGCTGGCTGCCGAAGCGCTCCTGAAGGTCGGTCTGCTGCTGCTCGAGCTGTTTCCGCTTGTCCTGGAGGTCGCTCTGCTGCTGGCGCCAGGCTCCATGGGCGCTGGCGAGGGCCTTCACAGCCTCCTGCAATCGGGCTTCTTCGTCGGCCAGGGCCTTCTCCTGGTCACCCATTCGTTCAATCGCCAGCTGCCGTTCACGGCGGGCATTCAGCAGCTGGTCGCGTTCGCTGCGGGCTGCCTCCAGCCGTTGGTCGGCGGCTTCCTGTTCCGTTTGCAGTTGGGCCCAGGCGGCGGCATCGTCGTTGTTGCCGCTGTTGCGCTCCGCCTCATCCAAGGCCTTGAGCTCCGCGGTGAGTGGGGTGAGTGCAGCGCTGATGGCTTCGAGCCGCTGCTGTTGCTCGGTCTGGTCCTGCTGCAATCTGCTGAGCCGTTCGGCCCGCTGGCGGCTGCGCTCCAGCAGGGGGCCGTGGTTGCGCCGCGCGGCATTGCGCTCGGCGATCAAGGCCGCCTGTTGCTTTTCCAGTTCGCGCAGCTGGGGTTTCTGCTGCTCGATCAGTTGCGCCAGCTTCGACTCCTCCCGCCGGCAGGCCACAAGGGATTCCCCCAGTTCCAGCAGGCGCCTCCGCAGGGGTTCGGCTTCGTCCTGATCGCTGCTGCGGCCGAAGCTCAGGCTGCTGCTGCGCTGGGAGAAGCTGCCGCCGGTCATGGCGCCGCTCTTCTCAAGCAGCTCCCCGTCCAGGGTCACCGCTCTGGAACGGCCCAGCTGTTGGCGGGCGCTGGCCAGGTCGGAGAACACCAAGGTGTCCCCGAAGACGTAGGCGAACACCTGGTCGTAGACGGGCTCGAACCGCACCAGTTCCACGGCCCGGCCGATCAGTCCAGCGCCGCTGTCCCCACCTGGGCGTGCTCCCCGGGCAAAGGCGGCCGAAGAGCCCCCGCCACCAGGAGCGCGGATCTTGTTCAGGGGCAGGAAGGTGAGCCGGCCGGCACGGCGGCTCTTGAGCAGTTCGATGGCGCGGGCGGCAATGCGGTCGTCGTCGACCACCACCTGGCCGAGACGGGCCCCTGCGGCCACTTCCAGGGCGAGGCGATGACGATCGTCCACCTCCCCCAGCTGGGCCACAGGGCCGTGGATGCCATCAAGGCCGGCCTCCAGCAGCAGGCGCAGGGCGCCGGTGCCGCGGCTTTCCTGAAGGGCATCTCGCCGGCTCTCCAGGCGAGCGATCTCCCGTTCCAAACGGGTCTGCTCCTGTTCCAGTCGGCTGCGGGTGCGCTGTTGGATGGCCAGGGATTCGGCGGTCTGCTGAAGCTCCTGTTTGCCATCGGCAATGGCTTGCAGCAGGGTTTGCCAGGTCTCTTCCAGGGTTGCGAGCTGTTGCTGCACGGCGTCGCCATCGGCGCCGTCCTGCTGCTGCTCCTGGGTGAGCTCCTCCAGCCGTTCCCGTTCCTGGCGCAGCCGTTCCTGCAACTGCTGCTGTTCCTCCAATAAGGGAGCGACGCTGCTTTGCAACTCCTGCCGGCGACCGCTGCGGCGCTTCTGTTCCTCCACCCAGGCGCCGGAGCGGCCCGCCACATCCGCCAGCCGGCGACGGGATATCTCCACCGCCGCTTCAGCGGCTTTGCAACTGTCGTCTGCGGTGCTCAGGGCGTCCTGATGGGGATCTCGCTCCAGCTCCCGTGATTGCAGCTGCCACTGCTGGCGACGGGTGGCGAGGTCATGGCGCTGCGCCTGCAGTTTCTGTCCTTCCTCCTGGTGGAGGCTGGCCTGTCGCTCCAGTTCGCGGCTGCTGGTGTCGAGGCCAGCCAGTTCCGCCTGAACCGCCAGCAGCTGGTCTTCCCCCAGGGCCTTCACTTGCTCCTGGAGCTGCTCCAGTTCGGCTACAGCTTTGTTCAGCTGCTCCCGGCCGCTTGCGATGGCCGCGGCGTCTCTCTGCTCCTGGGCTTCCAGCGCCTGTTGGCGTTTGGCCAGATCCTTGAGGGCCTGCTGGGCGGCTTCGTAGGCCAGCACCATTTCCTGGCGGCGCCCCAGTTGCAGCCGTTCCCTGAGCTCCTGGTACTGCCGGGCCTTGGCGCAGTCCTTCTCGAGCCGTTGGCGGCTGGCCAGCAGTTCCTGCTCAATGATTCGGCAGCGCTCCTGGCGCTCCTGCACGTCATCAAGTTTGCGGCGGGTCTGTTCGATCCGGGTGTCGAACAGGGCAACACCGGCCAGTTCATCGATCAGGCCGCGGCGGTCGCGGTTGCTCATCGAAACGATGCGGGTGACGTCCCCCTGCATCACCACGTTGCTGCCCTCGGGATCAATCCGGAGTCGGCGCAGTTGAGTCTGCAGCTGCTGCAGGTTGCAGGTCACCCCGTCGGCGCTGTAGCTGGAGCTGTAGGAGCCCCCCGGCATCACCCGCAGTTTACGGGTCACCGTCCATTCTTTTTGCCCCGGTTGAATCCAGGGCCCCTCCGCCGGTGCCTCCAGGCCTTCCTCGGCGGCATCAGGTGTCCAGTCGCTGAGATCAAAGCGGACGCTGACGGTTGTTTCAGCGGCTTTGCCGGCCTTGAGCATGCCGCTGTTGACCAGGTCTGGCAGGCGGTCAGCCCGCATGCCACGGCTGGTGGCCAGGCCCAGGCAGAACAGAACACCGTCGAGGATGTTGCTCTTGCCGGAGCCATTGGGTCCGGTCACGACGGTGAATCCCTCCTCGAGAGGGATCGTCATCGCTCCGCCGAACGATTTGAAGTGCGTCAGCCCAACCTGATTGATATGAACCAACAGGATCCGGGGCTGTCAGCAGGCCGAAACTAGCGGAACCCACGAAAAGCTCAAGGGTTCGATAAGGAGCAGCGCCCAGCTGCGATGCGCAGGCAGCCCTGAAGATCGCCCTCGAGCTGCAGGGTCACGTCTGCATCCGTGGCCTTGGGGAGTACGCCGCTGTAGCTGCCGGCATGGATCCGTTCAGCCCAGCCCCGATTGCCTGAAACGGCAGCACTGCGTGGTTCCAGCCAGACCTTTCGATGAGCCGGAAGCGGAACCGCTGGTTGGGCCTCTGCGTTGAGCTGCGGCACTGTGGCCAGCCGCCAAGTTCGGCAATTGGGCCCGTCCTCCAGCAGCAGATCGAAATGGCAACCAGAGGGGTCGTCCGGTGCTCCGGTGTGACGCAGGAGGGCGTATCGCTGCAAAGACTTTCCCTCAGCCTTCAGTCTCCCTACCCTTCTAAAGCGTCCTGCCAACGGTCTTATGGCCTCGCCATCGCCGCAATCCAACGGCAGATTCGAGCATCACTTCCGTGAGCGGTTCGAAAGCCTGCTGCCGACGATTCAGGAGCGCTGGCCGGATCTTGCTGAGCACACCCTTGAAGCCACCCGGGGGAGTGTGGATGAGTTGGTTCGGTTGATCGAACAGAACACAGGCCTGACGCCCCAAGGGGTTCGGGAGCAACTGGAGGAACTTCTCCACAGCGCCACTGATCGAAGTCGCGACTGGGCCGACAGCCTGGATCCGCTCGAAGAGCAACTGGAACAGCTGCTGGATGAGTTGAACAGCACCCTTCGGCCGAAGATCGAGGCGCCTGTGCGCCAGCGACCGCTGCTGGCTGTGGGTGTTGCCTTTGGCGTTGGTTTGCTGCTCGGCGGCATGCTTCGCGGGGGGCGGCGTTCCTGATGGCCGATCAGAACTCTCCCCGCGGATTTGGAGCGGCAGCTCGGGTGACAGCACTGGCGGCGTCAGTGATGGATCTGCATGTGCGGATTGCTCTGCAGGAAGTGGATCGAGAAAAACGCCGACTGATCAGCGGTGGCTTGTTCCTCGCCATTGGCGGCACCGCCATGTTTCTGACATTGCTGGCGGGCGAGGCATCGTTGCTGCTTTGGATTCAGGCCCAGTGGGATCTGGATTGGATGCGTGCACTGTTGACCCTTTCCGTGGTCAATCTGGTACTGGCGGGCATCAGCTTGCGGATCGGGGGCCAGGTGTTGAAGGGTCCGTTCCTGCCGCAGACGCTGGAGGGGTTGATGAAAACAGTGCGCGCCGTGATGGGCCGGGTTTAAACGCTTTCGCAAATGCTTAAGGCTGCGTTAATCTCGTCTTAATGTTCGGGCCGTGGATATTTGGGGCTGTTTAAAACTTTTGGTCGCTTAGAAACTGGCTCTTTTTTCGGGTCGAAGAAAGCTAAGCATCGCCTCGAGCCTGATGCCGACACATTGATGATTGTTGCTGGTCCTTGTGGATCGGGAAAGTCTTCGATCCTTCAGGCGGCCTACAAAGAGAACTTGCCTTTGTTTGGTGCTGATTATCAGTCTTGCTTTAGAAAATCTTGTAAAGACAAGACTTATGTTGGATATCCGGATTTCAAGAAAGCTCTTCGGAAGAAGTCATTTTTTCAGGCCAGGCATGTCAAGTCGCTGACGCTTGAGGAATCGTTGCCTCGCTTTGTGCTGCTGCATGTCGACCTGTATCAGGTGTTGCTTGGTATCGATCCTTCTTGCTATCCACGCTCCTTGAAAATGCGTGAAGCATTGAGGGCGATTCGGCTTGGCAAAAATGTTGAAAAAAAGCGCATGGCTTCAAAGCAGGGAAAGCGCTCGTTTGCCAGTTTGCAGGTTGCTTCGGAAAATGATCTGATGATGCGATTTTATCTCCAACGTCCATTTTTCAGGCGTTTCAAGCGCATTCTTGTCAACACAGTGCACTGCAATTTTTCAGATACAGCACGGCAGCTGGCTGTGCGTAAGCAAAAGAGGAGCTCGAACCCGCGAAGGCTTGAGCAGTGTCGAAATAAATACTTTTTGGCTCCAGAGGCAATCGCTCAATCCATTCATCGCGAGCTGTATGCGTCTTGGGAGCGGAATCTTTCGATGCTTGTCCCTGCTGCCCTCTACACCACGCAGGTCTCTGCATCTGGGGATCTTTTGGTCAATGGTTCGCTGCTTGTTGCGGATTGGAGCAAGCGTTTTCAGCGAATCTCGTATTGAAGCCAGCGGCAATCGATGCCGCCATTGCTTACAGGAATCCGGCGTGATGCTTTAAGCCGCAGCGCACCGGTGAGCTTTGGATTGCCACTCAGCAGCCAGAGTTGCCAGCCGGAAGCTTCCTGTCGAACGAATTGCCCCAGGGCGCTATACAGCGCATCAAGCTCCTGTTCGTCACCGATGCGCTGGCCGTAGGGCGGGTTGCACACCAACACCCCCGGGCCGTCAGGTAGCGCTTCGGCTTGGAATGATCCGGTGCAGATGCGGATGACTCCACTCAGCCCGGCGGCCTCAACGTTGGCGCGGGCCTGATCGGCAATGGTGGGATCTGTCTCAATCCCCAAAAGCGGGGGAAGTGTGAGGTCTCCCCTACGGCGTTGCCGAGCCCGATCGACTTCCTTGTCCCACAGGTCGGTCTGGAAATCAGCCCAGCCCTCGAGGGCAAAGCGGCGCTCCAATCCCGGTGCTTGTTGTAAGGCTGCCAGAGCCGCTTCGATCAGCAGCACACCAGACCCGCAGCAGGGGTCTACGAGGGGCTCGCTTCCATCCCAGCCCGTCAAGCGAATCAGCCCAGCGGCCAGGTTCTCCTTCAAGGGTGCGGCACCCATAGCGGCCCTGTAGCCGCGGCGATGCAGGCTGCCGCCACTGCCATCAAGACTCAGCTGTGCTTCTCCGCGGCCGAGGTGGAGGTGCAAGGAGAGGTCGGGGTCGTCGAGATCGATCGAGGAACGCTCTCCCCAGAGATCCCGTTGAGCATCCACAAGGGCATTTTTGACCTGCAAAGCAGTGAAATGGCTGTGGTTCAGCCCTGGTGCCGTTCCGGTTACATCCACGCGGAAGGTCATCGAGGGATGCAGCCAACGCTCCCAGTCGAGGGCCTGGCGGATTCCGTCGTAGAGGTCATCCCGGCCCTGGCAGGGGAAGCTTGCCACCTGTCGCAACAGACGAAAGGGCAGTCGAGCCTGGAGGTGCAGCCGGTAGAGACAGGCCATGTCCGCCTGGAAGCTGACGGCACGTCTGCCAGCTTTCGCGGTATGCGCGCCAAGGGCGCTGAGTTCTTCGCCAGCGGCTGCTTCCAGGCCTTGTGGCACAACTGCCACAGCGGATAGCCGGTTTGTTCGACCCAAGGCCTTGTGCTCCAGGTCACCACTCCTGTCAGAATGACAGGGTCCGGCTTCGTCGGACTAGGTGATCCACACCAGTGTTTCGGACAGCGGTTCGATTCCGCTCAGCTCCATTCCCCCTCACGGGGCTGCAATGGTTTCGACGGGGCATGAGGAGGGTGACTGAAGCCTGCTCGGTGAGAGCAAACCCGTAACTGCGAACAACATCGTTCGTTTCTCCCGTCAAGCAGCCCCTGTTGCTGCCTGACCCTTTAAGGGAGATGGGGTGAAGTCAGCCTTATCACCCAAATGACTGCTTGGGGGTGGAAGCCCCCCTCAAACATTCCACTGCAACCGATCTCGGTTTTAAGACGGAGGCCCAAAATGGGGCCATTCGCAAAACCGTTCGCAAAAATCTGCCGCCTGTTTTGGACGGCATGGATAAGGCGGAGGCGCTTGCTTATGTCTCCCGTCTTTTTGATGCCGCTCAGGCTGGTGCTGCTGTGTGGGGCGATGCCCTGCTGATCAAGCGGTTCATCAGTCAATGCAGTCGCACCGGCAGAAAGGCGACACAAGGCGGCTATCGCTTTGAGATCCGTGAGTTCTGTCGCTGGCGAGAGCGCAACCACCCCTACCTGCATCTGCGGGAAATAAACCCTGCTTTTTGTCAGGACTGGGTGTCCCTCCTGCGGGAACAAGTAGAGGCCGGTCTCATGAAGCCCCGGACGTTCAACCGCCGGATTGCTGCAATCAGCTCCCTGTACCGATGGGCGGCTGAACCAAGCCGCTCAGCGGTCACAGGGGTGCCGCGTAATCCAATGCCGCCACGTGTACTTCTCCACGCTGATAAGAGCACCAGGCCGCTGACTACAGAGCAGTTCGGGCTCTTGATGGCAGCCATTACCCGAGCAGCTCATCTGGACCCCAACGCCCAACGCGACTACGCCTTGATTAAGGGGAGTTACCTGCTGGGTTGCAGGGTCTCAGAGATCGCGGTTATCCGTTGGAAAGACATCGAGGCATTCGATGACGGAGGCCAGATTCACCTCTTCGGCAAAGGGTCTAAGAGACGCACTGTCCGCGTATCGGCAGCAACGCTCGACCTTTTTCAAGAGCTGGGCCGCGGCGATGCGGAGGCTTTCGTCTTCCCTAGTCCCCGCGGCGAAGGACACCTCACGCGCCAAGCAATTGGAGATGTTTGCCGCAAATGGGGACGTGCTGCTGGATTCCACGTCCACCCACACCAGCTGAGGCACAGCCATGCGACGCACGCGGTACAGAGAGGAGTGGATGTCTTCACGCTCCAGGCGACGCTCGGACATTCGTCGAGCGCGACAACTGGTCATTACGTCGCTGAATCGAATGATGGCCTTGGGTGCTGACCAGAAAGGATTCCGAGGTCACAGGACGCATCCCCGCCGGTATTGATGTGGATTCCCTAGTCGATATTGCGCGGCGTCCTTCAGCAGAGATACAAAGGATATGTAGCCACTGCTACCAAACGTTCACTTCGCTTTTGCGGGGCGCAGCTCGATCCAAGCCATGGAACGGGGGCTTGGGCTCTGCAGGAGCTGTGATGACTTCGTTGTATTGGAACGGTTCAGCATTTGCACCAGTGAATAAGACAGCTGCAAAAAAAGAAGCAGTCGTTTTGCGTCTAGAGACAGCCTTCAAGGCTGCGGATGCCACCCCTTCTCTGAGATACCGCGGCATCAGGTATCTGCGTCAAAACGGATTTGCTGCATAGCTCTGACCGTCACAACGTCCCTTTTGGCAAGCGGCGCTCCTCGGCTCGCTGCTCCCTCAAGCCTCGACTTCAGTCTTTTGGTCATCCCTCCGAGGAGCCTCTGTGGAGGTTTGCTCGGCTGTCTCGGCGTTGTGATGGCAAGCGTTGGCGACGTTGGCGAAGGCAGCCAAGACCATGATCGCGATGACCACGGTGCCGCCAAAAAAGGCCAGATTCGGGTGACGGTTCACGGGGGGCTGACTTGAGAGTCAGCGGACCCTACTGGCTGAATCAAGAATTCGATGCTCAAGCCTCAGGGAGAACTAAGCCTTCGTCCGAGAAGCGAACAGCCCAAAGCTCTTCGTTGGTCACCTCACCGTTCTCATCAAGCAGTTCTGGATGTGTGGTTTTGAGACCTGTTCGGTCGCTCGACGGGCTGGCTTTAGGAGCCGACGATGGGCGCATCATCCGAAAAGCCTGCAAAAGCAAGCACGTCAAGATGGCTGCGTAGGCGAGTGGGAAAAGAGCTGCGATCACTGCCTCATCAATACGATGTTAAGAAACGTTAACCACTGCTATCGCTGGCTGAGGTTGCTAATCGCTACTAGCAGCCCTGCTTTATCTCCCCAGCGTATTCCCGTTCCAGGTAGTCAAGGCGGGCCAGGCACTCTTCTGCTTCAGTCCAGCGCCCATAGCGGCTGAACCATTTGCTGCGTAACCCTTCCCATCTAATGCCCCAATGCAAAGACTCTGCGTAGGTTCGACTTGTTGCACCGCTGTAGGTGAGCCGGCTTCGCATTGAACGTTCAGCCATAGGAGCCTCCCCCATTGAGGAGACTCCTCATAAGAGCGTCCTTTTACAAGTTCTAGTGGGATTGACCAGTCAGCTGTGGGTGAACATCTATCTCAGTTGACTAGAGCAGTTTCTCGTAGGTAACTCCTCTGTAGGTGAGGCTCACAACCTTGTTGATCACTACCTGTGCCCGTAGTCGATTGAGGATGTACTCCCCCCTCCTGTACTGCATGAGGTGGATGCGCTCAGAACTTCCAGCGACCAATGCTCACCACCAAGAAAACGGGATGAAAGCACTGATTCGCCCGATGAAATCTGTAGCTGAGTGGAAGGACTAACGGAGGCGGAGGACGAGGCCTCAGCCTTTGACTTGTAACTACCGCCACGGTTTGTGTTGTTGAGTTCAGCACATTGTTCTGCTGGTACAGATGATTTTTTGAAATTCGTGCACTGTTCAGTTGTACGACGAGCCTGTATTTGTTTTGAATGATTCTCGATCGGCCGAGAACGAGATAATTCAGCTGATGCTTTACCGAGAAGCATTTCTTCCCCCAGGCCCCAGTGCTCGAGAGCTCTATGGACCTCTTTTGCACAAAATGGAGGCATTGGATCGGAGGCTTGCTGATGCTCATTCGCGGACATTTGAAGATTCTGAGGATGCGGATTCCCAAGGCGCTAGTCATGATCTCTGAACTTAATTCTTGTTTGGCATGAGCTGGCACCTGAGAGAAGAGATCATGATTCTTCGATTGATGCTTTACCGCGTAGAGTGCCTGCATTCAGATTCTATTTGCTCACATAATGACAATGTCATGAGCAAGATAGTGGAGTTAGAAAAAGAGCTAGCTGCTTATGAAGATCAAATGTCTGCTTAGTTTTAGAGAAAGGGTTGCTTTCCAAGATATTGAGAGAGAAAAAATAATCCGCGCTGGTTGGTGTGTGGTCAGCCTCTACTGTGTAAAGCGAAATCGATGGTGAACTACAAGCTGACCTCTCGATGTGGGAAGGTTTTGAACATGAGTCAAAACACAAAAAAGATTCCGGTCTGGCTCGGCGGAGAGTCAGGGCAGCGGAAGCGGTACCTGAGATCGTTAGAGAAGGAGCTGGCAGCTGAGCTGGGGCCTGATTGGCGCGACAAGATCGCGGATTGCTCTGAGAGTTAATCCGATGGCGTTCCGTAGAGGCCTCCGCGTCCTTCCTCAAATAGGAGGAACAACTCGCCGTCTCAATCGCAGTTAAGACCTGCCCCAGCAGTGCAATTGCTGTTTGCTCCAATAGTCGAGATGGGCCTTGGCGGTAGCTATGTCGTCGCAGTAGACACGGCTGCCGTTCAGCTCAGCTAAGTAGCGGGGGTTGCTATCACCAACCAGCATGCGAATTGTCCCACCTAGTTTTGTTCTTTGAACAAGTGAAGGAGCAAGAGACATACTTGTCGCCTCCAATTCTTTTGAAGCAGAAAATATGTTGAAAGTGCCGTAAAATGCAAGCTATTTGTGAACGAAAGTAAATTGCCTAGGTATTTATCCTCGCGAGCCCGTTGTCCAGGCTTGGGTTAAGTACCTAGTTCCAACAAGAGACTTCTGTCTTAGGAATAAGTCAGTTCTAACTGAGAGGTCCCATGAAGGGTTTTCTGAAGTGGTTTGGAGACGCTTTTGCTCATGCAATGGGCGCGATTGATGCAGAGGAAAAGAGCCATGTCCCTCCCCCAATTGGCATGACTCCTTACCGAGATACCCCGATGAAGAGAGGGCATGACTACTGGCTCTGAGCTTTTCCACTGCCACTAACGGTATTGGACTGATGGGGACAATCTTTCCTCCTGATCTCTATGAGACAGGAGGTTATTTTTTTGAATCGCGTAGGTAATTGTCTCTACATGTTCACTACACCACTCTTGACTTCGGTGGCTTTGATTGCTGAGGAAATGAGTGTTAAGACCGATTGCCTTGTGCGTGTCCGCTGACGAGAGTGAGTCCATTGAGATCGGAGGCGTCAATGAAAGACGACGGTCCAACCGAGCAGGTTTTAGAAGTCGCCTGACCTTTCGAGTATCTGCTCCACGAGTTTTCTCACCATCCATGGGCTTGCCCTAAATCCCGGCACCATCACTGCCGGGGGGCACTCAACACTGAGTCATAAGGTCCATTTCCTGGAACCTTGGCCCCAGGAGCTTGAAAGGCCCGACACTTCGCCCGACGCCAGAAATGGCATACGGCATGGCCCCTGTTCCGTCATCACAGGGGTGTCGGAAGCGAGTCATAAGAGAGGTCACCTCGTTCCTGTCGTAGATGGGCTGGCCTCTCAACGCCTGATCAGTACGTTCGCCCTCCAAACAGGGTGCAGTCCGACTTGGGTCAAGGAACGGGGACCCCAGCAATCTTGAGGCCGATTCATGAGCACGCTCTTGTATCGCGGACACACTTACGAGCATCAACCTGCAGCTCAAAAAGTCTGCAAACAGCTGAGTTACCGAGGCCAGGAGTACAACACCTGTACGGAACAGCAACCAGCTGATTTGCATCCTCATCTGAGCTATCGAGGGATTGGCTACGACAAATCCCTTGAGGCAGAGGAGGAGTGCCGACTCAGAAACGATCGCCAGTCCTACTTTTCGTTGGCCCGGAGGATCGTAAGAGCGCAGTTCCAATTCGCAGATGAATCAAGAACTCAGCAGCTCTGGCAAGAAGTTGCTGATCGTGGCATGGATGTCGATCGCATTACATATTTGATGTACGGATGCCAGTTTCAAGATGATGAGACTGCGATGTTGATCGCAGACCAGGAATATCAGATGAAATCACATCGCTGATTGGGAGATGGATTAATACATAAACGAGCGAGCTAGGCCGTCTCTTCCGCTTGGGAGGGGCGCTCTTTCTTTGTGTGGCTTCCGGGATGTGCACAGTTAGTAGAAATACTTTGGTGGTAGCACGACTTTTCAGCACAGTAATTAAGGAATAAGTTGTTCGCATAGACGAGGAGGTGACATGGCTTTCCTCAATGTTTCTCTCTTGCTGCTTGCCAACTTTGTTTTGCTTGATTATCTGGGAAAGCTCTTTTATGAGCGATTCCTTGAATGGCAGGCCACTCACCAGCTAATTGGCAACCATCCAGAAATGGTCGGTGTAGATCTTGAGCAAGATGATCTCCTTTACTTCGAGGCAGATCAAGCGATACGCGATGTTGTTCTGGGTAATAATGACTCTGGTACGAATGATCCATTCCTCGGTGATCTATTCCTTCTGGATGAAGATGGTTTTTGAGAAAACTCTTACGCTCTCATCCAGTCGATGCCATCTTTGAATGGCTAATGAAAGTGGAATTTATGGCAGCACATCAGGATCGGGATTTCATGCGTCATGCGATCAAGGTGATGCGTGATGTAGGAGTAGTGAAAAAATCCGGGGGGCCCTTCGGCGCGGTGATCGTCAAGGATGGGAAGGTCATAGCTGCTGCAGGTAACAGTGTGATCAGGGACAATGACCCCAGTGCCCATGCTGAGGTCAACGCCATCCGCCAGGCTTGCCGAGCACTCCAAAACTGGGATCTCAGCGGTTGCGTGATGTATTCAAGCTGTGAATGTTGTCCGATGTGTTATTCAGCCGCTTACTGGGCCAACATCCGCTCGATCTTTTATGCGGCGTCTTGGAGCGATTACGAAGATCTCTTCTCTGATAGAGCAATTGATGAAGACATCCGTCGTTCTATGCCAGAAAAAGAGATTCGAATGCAGCAGATCCTTCAGAGCGAAGCGCAGGCGGTGTGGGCCGAGTTCCGTCGTTTGCCTGACGGTGCTCGCTACTGAGCGATCCAGTTCTTGCTATCCCTAGGTAGCTATGAAGCGCATGAGAGTCACCGCCAGCGAGAAGAAGCAACGCCATGAATGGGCGGTGCGGCAGATAGATGCCGGAATGGGTCTCAGCGAATTAACTGCCTTTACTGCCGAAACATGGGGGTGCTCCAGGAGACAGGCCCGTGAGTCATCCCTATCACCCAAATGACTCGCGGGGGCTGGAAGGCCCCCTCCAATATTTCAAGAAGAGGATTCTCGAGGGTCGGGTAATGATTGCAGATAATTTTGAATGCGTCTTTTTAAAAGTGATTTTTTAGACAAATTAAGTCCCTGGACTTGTTCGGGTTTGCCGTGAAGGATCCATGTAATGTCTTTGAGTGGATGAAAGTTTGATTGAGAAAATTTTGAATGTGAATAATTAAATATCGCTGAGAGATCGCCCTTGGCGCAGCGTTTCCAATCCTTATAAAAGCGCATCCCATTGTGGAAGTCTTTTGGATTGGGATACTTTTTCCCTTTCCATACAAGAGTTTCTAGGGCCTTGGGGCTGCAAGAGCTATAAAGATGCTTGAGAGAGAATTCCCAAAGATTTAGTGTATCCTTTGGAATGTTATATAAAGAGGCAGCATCGTCACCTTCAGTAGTGCTTTTAGGTAATGCCGGAAAGCAATGTTTTGCTTGATAACCATGTTGCTTTAGGCGAGGCACCAAAGCAAGTAAATGCTTGCGAATAGTATCTCCTTCGGGCCACCCAGCTGCTTTCAGTGAGGAAGCATGCCTGTAACGGATTTGTGCATCTGCAAAAAAGTGAAGATCGGAGCACAAGCCAGCATGAGCAAAATTACATAATGAATAAGGCCTATCCAGCCAGAAACAAAGGCCGCTGATATGAGGCAATTTGGTATTAATATTGTCCTGATTTTTTTTAATAAGAGATGCGGCCTTTTGATGAGATATAATCATCGAGTTAAGGTCGAATCGCTGGTCAGATCGTATGCGCATCACGTGCTCGTTGGGCTTACCTATAGCTTCGATTCCTCCAGTAGTAGCCGTCATGACTCTGACTCTGCTATCGTCGCAAAAAGAAGATTTTCGACCTGGATCATTGAGCAATAAAACTTCAATTCCTAGCGATTTTAATTCGCGCGATACGTACTCTGCTTGATCAATCCATGTGACAAGTATTATTTTTTTAAAGAGATGACCCCATTGTCTAACGTTCTGGGCAATGGTATCGCAGCAGTTAAAATTAGATTTCGATAAGATATACTTGTCGCCGACTTTTGTTTTGACGTCCCCCTGTACGATTGGCCCGCAAATGAGTAAGTTCCAGGTAATGTTAGGGGAGTATTCTTGTTGTTTTTGTTTTTTCATGAGTGGTAAGATGTTGGATCTGGTGTGACTTTCGAATGCCTATTTTTGGTATACTTTAGTTCGTTTTAAGTGCAATGGTTGATTGTTTCCTCCCGAGCTTAACCTCCATGACCTCGTTTCCTCTTTTTCCTGGGCGGAAGGCGATGGTGTTGTTGCTCTCAGCCATTCAGATGCTGATTAATGGATTCGGTTCAGTCCAGTCTTTCCATCACTGAGTCGAGCTGCGTTGTAACCCCTGTGAGCCCCGACAAGCTCTTAGGGATGCGTCCCCGTCAGCAACATCAGGGTTCACCCGCCCTTGCAGTACCTCACTCTCTCAGGAGACAACGGTGGATCCCAGCCAGTTTTAGGCGTCAATACGCAGATCGCTGAGGGGATGGTCTGAAGCAACAAGCAGAATGCGATCACCAACAGCGCGAAGCCTGTGCCAGGGGCGTGGATGTTGGCTTGGAACCAGGGTTTGTTTGCCATGCCATCAGTTTGGCGCTGATCGTTTCAAGCAACCGTTCACATTCGCTAAGGCAGACGGACCCAGCAGTTGCCGCTGACAAGGGTCCGCGTCCCGGCCGGAGCCCTCCAGAACGGGACGAATACTGCATAAGACGGTGATTGCAATCGATTCAGCCAGAATCGATACCGGAGTTGGTGTTTTGTCACAAGCAGAAAGAAGACGAGTTAATCGTCCACTTCGCTATTTCAAGATTGGTCTGGATTGCGATGTGTGAGCGTAAATGTTTGTTGCGTTATAGCGACGTGCCGTGCCGTCCCGTGCTGTGGCTGCTGGATGATCAGTTCAGGTGTTGAATCAGCTTGGTCAGAACGTCCAGGGGATCCTCTTGAAAGCAGATTGACTGGGCTTTGATTTGTGCGGGCACATCGGGATGATCACGGTTCAGTCGGATCAGCGTGTTGCCAGGTTGGAGGGTCGTGATTTGTTCTAGAGGCCATCTCACCCACATGGATGTGTGTTGAAGCCCGAGCCAATATCAATGGACACGATGTTGTTCGTTCTGTTGTGCGCCAGCCAATGTTCCCAGTTTCGTCGCCCTTTCTTCCAGGGTTCCTCGACAAACCAGTGAGCGCATCGAACATTGAAAAACGTAGGGCCTCCGCAGTTGGGGCATCGCGGCAGATCCTGATCGGCAAGCAACTGAGTGTTGCGATCTACTTTCGGAAGCAGATTGTCAATCCAGGGTTTGCTCGGCCAAGTGTCTGGCGTGCAGGGCTTGCGGCATTGGCCCAGTCCGTAATCTCCCTGTGGTGAGTAAACCCGTTGTGGATCAAATCCATTACGTTCAAATAGGGAATCCACATTTGTGGTTACAACAAACCACTCGGCAAATTGATCGCTGATTTGCCTTAGCGTCTGATAAACAGGGTGTGGCTCACTTGAATCAAATCGTGTTTCGGCCACATTCTGAAGGTAATAGCCCCAGAGAAGGTTTTCCCCCTCGGAGAAATTGGCCATCATCTGAATTTTTGCGTGAAGCCGTACTGCAGCATTCCCGGATAATCACGAGCGAAGCGCTCTTCACTTGTGAAGTCGTAGCCAGCGGCGGCTGATAGGCCTGCACCTGCGCCGATGAGCAAGGCATCGGCTGATCGGATGGCTTCAGCTGCTTGCGCGATTCGCGGATCGCTGCCCTGATCATTCATGGTGATGTCTGCTGAGACGTTCCGTGTAAAGCCATTGGTCACGCTCGCTGAAGACGTTAAACACAATGGTGTCGAAACGATTTGGCCGTTGATTGATCCATTCGTTCACGTTGTCCACGGCGATTTGGCTTGCAGTTGATGCCGGGAACCCAAAGACACCGGTCGAGATGCAGCAGAAGGCAAGCGATCGAATTGTTGGAAGCTGTGAGGCCAGCTCCAGGCAGGATCTGTAGCTCTGTGCCAGCCACTCACTCTCTTCGCTTAATCGATCGTCTCCGCGGTGGATGGGGCCAACGGTGTGCAGCACAAAGCGTGCTGGAAGGTGATAACCCCTGGTGATTTTTGCCGCTCCCGTTGCTTCCGGGTTGCCCTGCAGTTGCATGATTTGTGCACAGTCGTCGCGTAAACGCGGCCCCGCTTTGGCGTGGATGGCGTTGTCGATGCAGGGATGGTCGGGGCGGAAGCAGCCCAGCAAAGCACTGTTTGCAGCATTAACGATTGCATCGCAGGCGAGGGTTGTGATGTCCTTCCGTCACAGCATCAGTTACTTGCATACGCTTTTTCCTTGCCAGTGTCTTGATGGCATGTACGGCGGAGCCAAATCTTTCATGATCGGCAGCTCTAAGTCCCTGAAATGGAATGGAGGCGCCTGGATTAGCAGTGCATACAAGGCACCCCTTGCCTGCTTTGCGTTGACCGGCTGATTTGCTGCTGATGTCTGGCCTGTGAACCTGGTCAGGAGTTCCCGCGTGAGCTTGTCTCGTTCCGTGGGGCTTAGAAGCTCCTGCTTCTGCGCCTGGATCCAAGGCTGATCCAAGTTGATGATCTGGCGGTAGTCCTGCAGCTCCAGCAAGTTTTCTTTGACGCAGTGAATCCATTCAATCTCACTTTGAAAGCCAACAGTGTGATTAGCGAAAGAACATCATCGAATGCTGGCTTTTTGCTGAAAGAGCGTTGTATTGGGGTCAGTAGCTATTTCAACGTGGTCCGCACCCTGAAAGATCAATGGTTTGCATTGGCAGTGGGAAGCACGGCGCTATCCGCATTGATCTGGCTCGAATTGATTGCCTTCTAATCAGGATTCCTTCATGCAGATGTTGAGAGCCTGCTTTGCGGTTTTCCTGATTGCTTTTGGCATGGTGATGTCTTGTGGCTCGGTGGCCCGTTCGGATGAATGGGTGGCTTGCAAGCGTGACTCCTCCACAGGCCAGTTTCTTTGGTTGCGCGGCAAGTCGACTGAGCCCCTTGAGCAACCTGTGTTTCGATCAAGTGCCACCAATCCTGATCTGGGCACTTGTTTGGTGGGTCATGATCAACTTCGTGAAGCACATGGCCTGAGATTCTGACTGCACCGAGTGGTTTCTTGGTCCTCTGATCTCCGGGATTCATCCAAGATTCCTGATTGCAACAGTGATTAGCTAGGGAGACAGTCTCTCTTTCACAATTTCGCAAAACAAACGTTTCTGGTCCCATTGGCTTCTAGCGATATCGCGTCCAGGCGTCACTCTGACCTATTTCAGGCCAGCTTGAAGACCAAGGCAATGTGAGTACTTCTGCAACTCGGTTGGTTGATTTGTTGCTTGAATTGTTCGTGCTGTTTTGATCACGCCGAAAGGTGCTTGCTCTGTGACATGCCCTCCTGCAAAACCTGAGCGCTTGAGCTGATGAACTTCCCCAATGGATTGGGCGGGGGTTGGGGGCAAAGCGCTGGCAACCGTGGATTTCGCGAGATTCAACCCGTCTGCAAGCCCGGGCCTGATTTCGACACCTGTGCGCGAGAGCAGCTCATTGGCAGCACCGGCGTCGTGCTGGCCATTGTTCTTTTCGTTGGCCTATCGGGCTTTGTTGTCTGGTTTGTGGTCACGGATCAGTGGTTTGCCCTTGGTGACAGGATCCGTTCCTGGCGCCATCGCAAAGGCCGTTGAGCCAGGCGTAGGCTCGGCATGCGTCTAAGGCGTCTCGTTTTTGGTCACACGTCTGATTCTCGCTTTTGCATTGATGCTCGCTTGGGCTGCTCCTGCCCAAGCGGTTTCCCTTTCAGCGCGGACGGATCGCCTGATCGATCGGCTCCAGCAGCTTGGTGTCGTGATTGATCGCCTCGAGCGTTGCGGTCCCGGGGCCGAACGCGCCGCCTACAACATGGGCGTGAATCGACTCTGTTTGGCGGAGGGGCTGCGCGATGAGCCCGGTCTCCAGTTGGATGTGCTGACCCATGAAGCCATCCACGTGGTTCAGGACTGTCTGGATGGTTTGGAGACGCCCTCGTCGTCCACGATCAGCCTGATGCTGCAGGCGCAGGGTGGTTTCAGCCCTGCGCAGGTTGATCGGTTCTTGGCCCACCATCTCGACCGTTCAACGGCGGACCATTTGCTGACGGTGACTCAGTCGTTAGGACCGCTGCAGCGACAGCGCGAAATTGAGGCTTATGCGCTCCAGAGTCAGACCGGCATGGTCGAATCCTTGTTGACAAGGCATTGCTGAAGTCCTTCGAGGGTTGGCACTTCGGCTTGAGATGTTGCTCTGGCGAGCATCGCTAGCCTTGATTGATGTGTTTGAGCGATCGGGTGAAGCACCAGTGGATGGCCATGCTGTTGTTCGCTCCAATGGTGTGGTTGGAGGTGCCTCCATCATTCGCTCAATCCTTGTTTGATCGTCCCCCAACACGGGTGATGATTCATAACCCTGAATCCACCGAAGGATTGCGCAATCGCACCACGATTACGGTTGTGGTTCCTGAGGATGCTGGTAATTCCCTGCAAGAGATTGTCTTGCGGCAGCTGCCCAATCTTGATCAGTGGGATTGGGGGCACCTAGAGCCTCGGGTTTATCTCGGCGACTATTCCCTTCGCGGCAAAGGCAACAGCGGACTGGCATCCGCTGTTGTCTCGGAGTCGGAAGAGGTCTTGAAGATCCAGCTCACCCCAGCGATTCAGCCGGGGCAAACGGTGAATGTTGTCTTTCGCGGCTTTAATCCTCAGTCGAGTATCTATCAATGGTCAACGGAACTCCTCGCAGTTGGCGAGGATCCCGTCCGTTATGTGGGCCCCACACTTCGTTTGAACGTTTACGAGCAGGATCCGTATCGTTAATTGAGGGCTACTAGAGCAAGTTGGGGTATGCATTGAGCAATCCCCAGATCACCAGTGCGGTGATCGAGGCAAAGATCACGGCTGTCCACGCCGCAAGATCGGCGCTGTTGCTGGACCCCTGCAGAAGCTGAAGAAGGCGTGCCATCAGAAGCAGTGCAAGCCCTTCGGTTCTGGCTCAGCCCGCTGCCAAATTCCAGTCTTGTTTGCGAGTCCTCATAGACGGAAAACTGCGCTCAGATTCAAGTTGTTCCGCTTCATCAGCGCGAAGCACTCTTCGGGATTAGTGGTATTCGCCCGGGTGTTGGATCTTGGTGACGCTCACGCCCGAAGAGCTCTTGCCTGAGAAGCGCAGCAGTTCATCGCCGGAGACTTCGTAGCCCAGCTCCTGGGCAATCAGGGCCGCAGCGTCGGCACTCACAGCCTGGAGCACCTGCTCTCGCAGCGAAGGATCTCTAGAAATGTGAGCAAAAAATTGCCGGAGTTGGTCCGTGCTCATGCGGCTGCTGATGTCCTGTTGATTCTGACCGCTCTGCTTCTATCACTGCCCTTTGCCTGTTGACTGGTGCGGAGATCAGCTCCGATGGGATGACGCAACTGGCGGTGTCAGGTGCTTCCGGCAAAACCGGATGGCGTGTGGTGGAGGAAGCGCTCAAGCGCGGTCAATCGGTCCGAGCCATCGTTCGGCCGGGCTCCGAGCTGCCTTCAGCTTTGGCCAAGGCCGAGAAGGAACGACTCCTTGAGGTCCTTCGCCTGGAGCTGGACACGGCGGAAGCGTTGCTCCATGCGCTGCAGGGCTGCACGGCATTGGTGATCGCCACGGGCGCTCGACCGTCGATCAATCTGGCGGGTCCCCTTCAGGTGGATGCCTGGGGAGTGCAGGCGCAGGTGCAGGCTTGCCGCTCTCTGGGATTGAAGCGCGTGGTGCTGGTGAGTTCCCTCTGCGCTGGCCGATGGCTGCATCCCCTCAACCTGTTCGGCCTGATCCTGGTTTGGAAGCGGGTTGGTGAGCGCTGCCTGGAGCGCAGCGGTCTGGATTGGACCGTGATTCGTCCTGGAGGCCTCAGTGAAGAGGACAGCCGCAGCACAACGGAGGGCGTGCTGGTGACAGACGCCGATCAACAGCAGAGCAACAGCATCCCTCGCCGTCTTGTGGCACAGGTGTGCCTGGATGCACTGGAGCAGCCACGTGCTTGTGGCCGCATCCTAGAAATCACCAGTTCCCCTGCCCAGCCCAAGCAGTCGCTTGGACAGTGGTTGGATCAGATCGCTTGATCAACGTCCGAAGCCAAGCTCCCGGAGCCAGTTGGACAGCTTCAAGCCCTTGCTGTGCAGCGTGTTGATCGCTGGTAGGGGCTTGTTCTGAATCAGGTGATCCACAGAAACATCGTTGTAGAACAGGCGCACATCGTCTCCGTAAATCCGTAATGTTTTTTCGATGAGTGCATCGCTGTTGAAGTAATCCTGCAGGCCACCGCGATCACTGCGTCGGACATTCTTCTGTGGTAACGACTCCATCACCTCGACCCCTTGTCGGGCCAGGATGTCGCGCAGTTCAGCCCAATGTTCGTTGATCTGTTCCACGCGTCCAACAAACTTCGGCACGATTTGATTGCCAATGCAGAGCAATTGGCTCTGGGGTAAGACGTGAACGTCATATTGCTTGTAAGGCGTCTCAATTAAGACGTCGAGAAAATCCTCGAACGACATTCCGTGGGTGACGCCCATGTTCTGCATCGGCTGGGGTGGTTCCTCGTTTTCGATCACTTTGTTGTTGTAAGCCGCGATCAACCGGTCGAAGGGGTTGCGTACGAAGCTGAAGCTGAAATGGCTGCGCCTGTACTTGCGGGCACGGCGAAGCGTGATCAGCTCCGTCTCATGATTCGTTTCGTGCTGCCAGAACTTGTCAGAGGTGGTTTTTGTCCCTTTGGGGGGCATTTCACTGAGCAGACGGCAAAGGGCCGCTTTGATCGAGGAATTCGCCGCTTTGGGAACCCGCCCATAGAGCAGGTTGTAGTGCTTCATCCGGATGAAGTGATGTGGTTGGGCCATCGATTAAGAGCTCTTGCAGAAATTTTTTTCGAGGAATTTGCGAAACAGTTTCCATTCGCTCCGGCTGAACAGGGGGCGCGCCTGCAGCGCCAGTTCAAGGCCCCTTTCGCTTAATCCCGGATTGGGGGTTTTGGCCAGCTTGTCATTCTCTGGGCTGGCCTCCAGTTGCTGCTTGAGCAGATCGGCTTGGTTGGGCAGGGCCCGCTTCAGCAGATTCCAGAGAAAGATGCTCGGCTCCTGGGGATTGCTGGCTTGGTCATAGTTGAGGGTGACGACGGTTAGGTCGCGTTTGCTGCGGAGCTTGGAGAGGCTCTGCTCGAGTTGTTGGGGATCGCTGTGGGAGAAATCAGCCGTTTGGCGGAACGTGTCGAAGTGACTGGTCTCAGGCGTGTGGTGCCCTTCTTTGATCAGCTGGGTGTGGCAGGAGCGGATAAAGGCTTCTGGATTTCTGTTGGCAAAAAGCACCGTCCATTCAATTGATCGCTGCCCCAGGCTGTCTTCCAGACCGGTCATCAGGCGTTTGGTGCGTGCTTTGGCGTACCGATACAAACCAGGCTTGTGTTCTTTGTTTGGCACTTTGTTGCGCCCTTCATCGATCAGGCCGCTGCGCAATGTGCCAAAAATTGCTTCGAAGGAGAGAAAGATGGTGTGGATGGATTCCGGCTTGTCTCCCGCCAGCTCCAGAAGATTGGTTCTGGTTTCTGCTTGAAGAGCTGAGGACGTTCTGCGATCCAAGCGCCCCCATTGCAGATGCCTCCATAACTTTGGGCAACGCTTTTTGAAGGTGTTCGGCCCGAGATAGCGCACTCCCTGTTTCAACAGCAGGTCTTGGTTTCTTTTGAGGTTGCGCTGGATGTAAGTGCTGCCCGTTTTGTGCAGCCTGCAATGCAGAACGATTCGCTTGGGTTGAAGCTGACTCACGCGACCTGACGCTGCTGGCTCAAATCAACACAGCCTTCAAGGCGCTCAAGGGCGAGCCAGGCGCCTTCGCCGTTGTTCTTATGGCCTTGCCAGATTTCGGGGATGAAGCTTGCTTCGGGGGCCAGTTGACCCATCAGGGCAAACAGCTGCACCCAGTCGATCTCACCGTCGTTGATCTGCAGCCCTTCACCATCCACGTCCTTGGCGTCAGCCAGATGCAGGTGGGCTGTGAACGGAAGGATCGCCCTGAGGAAGCCGCTGAAGGAGGCATTGAGGTGGGTGCAGGCAAGCTTGGAGTGGGAGGCATCCAGGCAGACGCGCATGCCGGTTTCCTTGCAGAATTCCTCGATGAAGTCGGTGTCGACGAAGAGGTTGTGATAGCGCTGCCCCCCGAAGTGCCAGGGGAAGGGGGGCATGGTCTGGGGAATGATTTCCACATCGTCAGAGGTGTTGATCTGCCGAAGGCTCTCGATCAGGCGTTGCCGTAGCGGTTGCAAGTCCGCGTGCTCGAGATGGTGGTGCTCTGAGAATCCCCCGACGTTGGTCACCAGCAGGACGGGATCGGGGCAGTCGAAACGACTTCGCAGGTCACGAGAGATGTCGACCACGCGCTGGAGTTCTGCAATCGAATGGCGGCGGTAGTCGCCATCAGCGCTGCAGAGGTCGAGGGTGTGATCCCCAGCAAACAATTCGGGGGCATGCACCACCAGGCCGATCTGCTGCTTTGTCGGCAGCACTTCATCAAGGTTGACCTCGAGATCCTTGTAGCTGAGGTGGATTTCAACAAGGTCGAGATTGCTGCTGGCAGCAAAGCTCTCGATGTCGTGATAACGAACCGGCAGGCCAAAGCGGTGTTGGAATCGGTAGGCGCGCGGCGTGGCGGCCGGGGTTTCAAGGTCTGAGGGAAAGAAAAAATCGCCGGCGGCTTTGCTCACCAGCAGCGTCTTGCCAATGAGGTCGGCAAGACGGTTGGGCTGCAGGCCTTGCCCAGGGCTCTGGATGCCGACCATCGCCTCGGTGATCTCCGTGCCTGCAGGTACGTCGCAGGTGGCGACGAGACTCTTGGCCAGCACTTCGCGGTTCATCATTTCGCCCTGGCTGATGCTGCGCTCGCCGCTGCTGCCCATCGACTCCTCCACCCGGCGAATGCCGTGGATCATCTGGGCGAATTCATCGGGCAGCAGGCTCACCTTGTGGTCGTTGCCTTCCATCGAGCGATCGAGGGTGATGTGTTTCTCGATCACCACAGCGCCAAGGGCTGCGGCGGCAATCGGCACTTCAATGCCTCGTTCATGGCCGGAATAGCCCACGGGCGCCTCGGCCAGGTCGCGCAGCCGCTCGAGGTAGCGCAGATTGACGTCCTTGAAGGGGGTGGGATACGTGGAATTGCAGTGCAGCAGCACGTAGCCGGCGCCCTCGTTTTGGAGGTGGCGGATGCCGGAGCGGATCTCCACTTCCGAAGCCATGCCGGTTGAGCAGATCAGGGGCTTTCCGGTCGCCGCCAGGCTGGAGAGCAAAGCGTGGTTGGTGAAATCCGCCGACGCCACCTTGAAGGCTTCCATCCCCCAGCGGTTGAGCTTCTCGAGGCTCGTTTCATCCCAAGGGGTGCAGAGAGGTACCAAGCCTTTGCTGGCGGCATGGTCAAAGCAGCGGAACAGCTCATCGTCACTGAGTTGGAAGCGCTCGAGCAGATCCAGGGTGTACTGGGTGCCCAGATCGGAGGCCATGTCGTTGCTGTCGCCTGAATTGCGATACAGCCGGCTCATGTCCCGCATCTGGAACTTGGCGCAGTCCGCCCCAGCCGCCTGGGCGGCATCAATCAGTTGAAGAGCGGTGTCGAGATCACCGTTGTGGTTGTTGCCGATCTCGGCGATCAGGAAGCAGGGGGCGTCATCGCCGATGCGGTGGGAACCGATCTGGAGCCCGTCGGTGGCGCGTCGGGCCACGGCGACGATGCGGCCATGGCTGTCCAGCAGCGGCAGCGCAATGATGCGGGAATTGAGCAGGGCACTCAGATCACTGGCGCTTGTGCCTTCGGCGGCCGACCGGCAGTTGGCGTTCATGGCCGCAGTTACCGGCCGGTTCAGATCAATCTCGCCGCAACCGGCAATCCAGCGTCGGAAGTCACCATCGGTGAGAACGCCCTGGAGAATACCACTTTCCGAGACAACAAAAATCAGGCGGGACTGGTTCGCCGTGATCTTGCTGAGTGCCGAGAGGATGCTGTCTTCCGCGAAGACAACGAACTGGGTGAAATTTCGCTCAATCAGGATGCCTCTCACCGTTCTGTTCGGCCGCCTGGGTTGAGTCCGTCGTCGAACTTACTTCAGATCTCTGTACGACATCAGCAGCGCGATCTGACGTATCAGTGGATTGGATTGGCGGACGGCCCAATGGCGGCGGGCAACGCCGCGGTGCAGCGGTCGCATCATGGCTGCTTGCCAGAGCAGCTCCCGAGCATTGGTCCAATCACCACTCGCGATGGCGGCTTCGGCTCCCAAGCGCAATTGGTTGAAGCTGGACTGGGCATTGCCCGGATAACCAATGCGGCTGGGCGGTGGCTCCGGTGTCCGGTGTTTTTGTTCGTTCAGGGCCTCCAAAAGCGCGGAGGGACTGAACTGCTGGCCGTAGCCCATCCACTCCAGCCAGCGCGGATCCGGGGATGGCCCCTCGGCATCAAGGGCATCAAGGTTGGGGATGGCCTCCAGGGAGCGCCACACACCGCTGCCGGCATAAACGTGGCCTCCATAGTTCGGTTGTAGGCCCAGATCATTGATGGCAATCGCCCGGCAGCCGAAGTCGAGGGCGTCGAAGAAAGCGGTTGAGGAGAGCGTGGCCAGCAGCCGGGCCTGCTTCAACAGCACCGGCAGGGGGCGATAGTCCAGCCGCAGATTGGTGGGAGGCACCCCCAGGGTTTGCTGCAGGGTGGTGGTGATGTGGGTCTCGACATCATGAAACGTGGCATCGCCGGGGGCGATTCGGGGTTTGATCACCACGTCCCAATTGGGAGAACGTCCGGCCAGATCGCTGAGCAGGCGCACGAGTCGGGACCGTTCGCTGCTTGTCGCAGGCATGATCACCTGTTCGGCAAACACCAGTCGCCGCGGGCGTTCCGCTACGGGAGTGCAGTCTGTGCAAGGGGCGTTGCGCCGCAGGCCGGTCAGCACGGTGCGCTGCTGTGCAAACGGGGTTCCGGTCACCAGCTGTTCCAGGGCGTCCCGATCGCGCGGGCCGCTGAGGCAGATCAGGTCGTAGCCCATTCGCCAGCTCACCCCTTCGATGAAGTGGTCGAGCACCACACCATTGAACCCACAGAACAGCAAGGGGCGCTGGCGACTCCGTTGCAGGGCAAGACGGATGTCGTTGATCTTGCTGCCCGTCAGGAAAACGCCGATGGCATCAAAGTGCTGCAGCCGCCGATCCCTCAGCAGCCGAGCCAGGCTTTGGTGGCGCAGAGTTCCTCGCTCGGCCAGGCGTTGCAACAAAGCCTGGGGTGTTCCGTCCCTTGGAATCACACTGAACGTCCAGTGAACGTTCAGCGCGGTCGGAGCACTGCAAAGGGCTTCACAGGCCAGCAGCTGGCTGTCGCTGTCCGCGATCAGCAGCACATCGAGCGTGGGCTGGCTCGCAGTTGATGTCATGGTTCCTCGTGGAGCGCCAGGTCGCTCAGGGCCCTGGCCAGACGCTGCGGTCCATTGGTGATGTCGGCGCCATTGTCATCTAGCCAGGCTTGGTTCGCCATGGGTAGCTCCCTGACGGCATCGAGGTGGGGGATGCTTCGAAGGCGATGCATGGCACCGCAGCCGAAGAACCCAGTTGTGTTCTGTTCATCGTGGATGCCGTAGTCGCCCACGATGATCGGGATCCGGCCCCAGGCCATCGCCGCCAGGCTCCATGGCGAGCTCACCGTGAGGCAGGCGGTGCAGGACCCCAGCAGTGGCAGAAGTTGGCCAGGGGCCGCTTCCAACAGGTTGTTGGCCAAGGGTTCGTCGTTGGCCATCAGCGTTGTCGTTGCGCTCCAGCTGTGGTCGCGCTGCAGCATCACGGTCCAGTTCGGACGTTGCCGCGCCCAGCTGTTGAGTTGGCGAAGCAAATGCTCATGGGCTCCCAGATGGGTGGGGATCCGCTCCTGGATCAAGGCCAGCAGCAGGGGCTTCTGGGTTGGGGCACATGGTGCGTCCTGAGGGAACCAGAAGCCCGTGCAGATCACAGGTGGAACACGAAGGCTTGTGGGCCAGTTGAAGGTGAGCGATCGGAGTTGTCGGCGTTGGTGCTCGCCGCTCACCAGCAGAAGATCACACCCCAGGCGCAGGCTGAGATCCTGAATCAGGGCATCCCCCACCAAAGGCACGAGGGGGCCGCTGAACAAGGTCGCTGGTGTCCGTCCGACTTCCCTGCAGAGGTTTTGATAGGTCTTGATGAAGCGTGGGATCTCGTCCGGGTTCTGCAGGAAGAGGCCGATGGCTGAGACCTGCTCCAACAAAGGGTGAGCGGGCAGCTGGGCCAGGTCGATGCTCAGCTGAGGTGCGGGTGTGGTCAGAGGCTGGTGTCCCTGCAGCGGCGGCCCTGCCGTGATGCAGCGCAGCCCCTGTTGCTCCAGCGCTTCCGCCATCAGCCAGCAGGCGGAATGCTCCAGCACTCCATCGCTGATCAGCAGGAACGTCATCGTTCCCGCAACAGCTTGGAGAGCCAACCGAATCCCACCACACCGTCACGCAGGCTGCGCACAATGCGGCGGGTGCGGTGACGTTTGCGCTGGCTGGAGCGGGCACCACCACTGCTCAGCATCCGCCGGCCTCCGTTCTCCAACGCAGCCTTCTGCCAGGCACTGCTGCCCCAGCTCAGGGGGCCATGATTGAGCACGCCGAGGGGGGCTGCCGGTCTGGTCAGCTTGTCAACCAGCGCCGTGATGAAGCGATCCTCACCGTCGCGCTGCAAGCCCTGCTGTTCGAGCCACTGAACGTCGTGGATCAGCTCGAAGGGGTTGGCTTTGATCGCAGCGAAGCTGGCGATGGCGCCAGAACTGGCGAAAAAATGGTTGCCGAGGGTTTCTGTCACCCCCAGATCGCCGACGATGCGGGTGCTGATCCCCATCGCCATGGATTCCATGGCCGCCGTGGAAGAGACGGTGATGGCGCAGCCGCACTGGCGCAGCAGTCGGGTGGCGGGCTTGAAACTGAGTTTCAGATTCGGCTGATCGCGCGTCATCTTGTCGATCACGCTGGCCATCTCCCCGTGGCGCCGATGCAGGGTGCTCTCGATGCTCGACGTTCGGGGTTTGAAGATCACAGGGTGCTCGGGCCAGGCTTCGGCCAGCTCCTTGATCTGATTACAGAGGAACCTGCGCTGCAGTGGATGCACCGGAATCGAAGGCTGTTCAAAAAACACGATCGAGGGAGTGTCGGGTGTTTCAGAACGCGGTTTCGTCTGCCAGAGAATCGGCAGTCCCGTGACCACGGCATTGCTGCTGTCCAGGCCCAAGGCCTTGCGGCCACGGCCGTACAGGGCCAAATCGTCTGCACTGTTTAGGCAGAGCAGGTCGGCGCCTGAACGATCCATCATTCCCTCGAGGCCGAAGCGGAACAGGATTCCTGGATAAGCGCTGATCAGGCGTGGGCGTTGGTCCTGATCCACCCAGATGTTTTTCAGTTGCAGCAGCGCATCTCGGCTGCGTTGGCCATCCAGGCCCAGGATCAGAGCGTCGACATGCCCCGGCATGGCGCCGCAGAGCTGACGCAGGTCGTTCCAGTTGTGGTTTTCGATGCGGATTTTCGGGTCGATCCGCCGAATTTCGAGGCGTTGCCGCCTGGAGAGGGCCCGGTTGTTCAGCTCCAGCAGCAGCAAGGTGACATCGGCACCCTCCCGCCGGCAGGACGCCAGCATGGTCATCGCCAGCTTCCCGAAGGAGTCGAAGCAGGCGACGGCCGCGATCTTGCGGCCAACGAGGCACTTGGATTCTGCGGGCGCCATCGACTCCGAAACCTTGCTGGGCAAAATTACTCGCCTTTCTGGGCCGCGATGCTGCGGCAGAGGGCCAGATCCTCGGGCGTGTCGATTTCTGGTCCCACCTCCTGCAGCACCACTGGGCTTGTTGGTGGGCAGAAGCGGCTGCCACAGCGCCGGAAGGCCGTGATGGCCATGGCGTAAATCGCGCCGGTTTCCAGAAAAGCTGGTTCGAGGTCCTGCCGACGTTGGCGGGGCAACCCAGGGTCGTGGTTGATGCCTCGCCCATCGGCCCGCCAGAGGAAGCCATGCCAAGGCGTGACAGAGAAGCTGCTGTTGCTGCCCTTTCCATGGAGTGCGGCCAGTACGGCATCGATCTGGGCCCCTGTCGTGAAGGGGGATGTGCATTGCAGGAACACCAGCTCGGTTTCGAGAGGGCCCTGCTGTTCCAGCACATCCAGGGCATGCAACAGCGCCGATTCAGAACTGGCGGTGTCGCCGGCGATCTCCGCCGGCCTCTGGATGACCTCGGCCCCTTCGGTTTCGGCTGCGGCTGCAATGGCTTCGTCGTCCGTGCTGACCACCACCCGCCCCACGCCGTTGCTGGCGAGGGCTGCACGAATGCTGCGGCAGACCAGGGGCACTCCTCCCACCGTTTGAAGGTTTTTGCCTGGAATTCCTTTGGATCCACCACGGGCGGGGATCAGGGCCAGCGCGCCACGGGGGACTGCCATCGGTGAGGATTCAGTGCGACCTGTCTTACCCGATGACCAGGCCTGCTGCTCTGCAACTCGGGGTTCCGGCCCGTGGGATGCTCGCGCACCGCACATTGGCGCAGCTGCTGGCACCGGACCGTTTGGTGCCGGGCCGCCGCCGCGATGTGGATGTTTTGTTGGCCTGGGGGCGGCGACCCAGTGCGTTGCGTGTCGAGCGACTGGCTCGACAGTGGGATCTACCGGTGTGGCACCTCGAGGACGGTCTGCTTCGCTCGGTGGCCAAGGGCCGGGAGCATCCACCGCTCGCTCTGCTGGTGGATGAGCTGGGGGTGCATTTCGATGCAACGGCCCCGAGTCGGATGGAGCAGTTGATTGCTGCGCCGATCACGGTGACTGAGGCCAACCGCGCACGCGCTCTGCAACGGCTGTGGTGTGAGCAGCGGCTCAGCAAGGTCAACCCCCCGCGGGAGGCGGAGGCGCCGCATGTGTCCTACGTGTTGGTGGTGGATCAATCCGCAGGGGATCGATCGATTGCACTTGGCTTGGCGGATTCCAGCTGTTTCCAGCGGATGCTTCAGGCTGCTTTGCAGGACCATCCAGACTGCACGGTGGTGGTGAAGGTGCATCCGGATGTGATCTCCGGGCGTTCCAGGGGCCATTTCACCGCCGAAGATCTGGCTCACCCCCGTGTTCGTCTCAGTGCGGACGGTGGCCATCCGGCCCGTCTGCTCGAGCGGGCACGGGCGGTCTATGTGGTCACGTCCCAGATGGGGTTTGAAGCTTTGCTTTGGGGTCGTCCGGTGCACTGCTTCGGCATGCCGTTTTACGGCGGCTGGGGGCTGACCCATGACCGATGCGACGCCCCGGCTCGGCGACGCCAAGGAGCCAGTCTGGAGGCTCTGGTGCATGCCGCTCTGGTGGGAGCCTGCCGCTGCATCGATCCCCAGCGCCATCAGCCCTGTCCTATCGAAACCTTGATGGGTGCGATCGGCTTGCAGAGGCGCCTCCAGGCCCAACAGCCTTGGCGCTGTGTGGCCTTCGGCTTCACCCCCTGGAAACAGCGCAACCTGCGCCGCTTTCTGGCAGGCAGTCAGCTGCGCTTTCGCGCTCCATGGCGACGGATTCCCCAAGGTGTTGATGCTGTGGTGGTCTGGGGTCGCCGTGCCAAACCGCGGTTGCTTGAGGCTGCGGCGCGCCGGCAGCTGCCGGTGCTGCAGGTGGAGGACGGCTTTCTGCGCTCGGTTGGACTCGGGGCTGATCTGGTGGATCCGGTGTCCTGGGTGGTGGATCACCAGGGCGTTTATTACGACGCCACCCGGCCTAGCGATCTGGAATCGCTCCTCGCGACGCAGCGGTGGACGTCGGCCCAATGCCAGCGGGCCGCGGCGTTGCGTCAGCGGTTGGTGCAGGAGGCGATCACCAAATACAACCTGCAGGCGGAACCTTGGCTTCGTCCTGCTGGAGCGCACCGGGTGGTGTTGGTGATCGGTCAGGTGGAAAGCGATGCTTCGATCCGCTACGGCGCCCCCGGGCTGCGTACCAACAGGGCGTTGTTGGAAGCGGTGCGGGCAGCGGATCCTGAGGCCTACCTGGTGTACAAGCCGCATCCCGATGTGGTGGCAGGGCTCTGCCGCGCCGGTGCCGGCGAAGACGCCGCCGCTGCGCTCTGCGATGAGGTGCTGTCACAGGGGTCGATCCAGCAGTTGTTCACTCAGATCGATGCACTGCATGTGCTCACCTCCCTGGCAGGGTTTGAGGCGTTGCTGCGCGGTCTTGAGGTGCATTGCTGGGGCCTGCCGTTCTATGCCGGCTGGGGTCTGACCCACGACCGCGAGCGTTGCGGTCGTCGTCAGCGGCAGCTGTCTTTGGACGAGCTGGTTCATGCCGCCCTGATCGACTATCCCCGTTACGTCAGCCGAGACAGCGGCTGGTTCATCACCCCTGAGCAGGCCATCGATGAGCTGGTGGCTTGGCGCGCCGCTCCCCCGAAGCGGCGCACGCTGGTGCAGGCCCTGTTCCGCCACTGGGGACGGCTTCGGCGCCGTTGAGCCGTGTCAGGATTTTGTCCATTGATGGGCGGGTCGGAGTTTGGGTAGGGGACGGGCGCCAGCTCTCGTACAGGTTCGAATCGACGGGCCAGTGCTGCTGTTGATGGGCCCCATCGGTCTTTTCTTTGCTCGTTTCTGCCGCTACCTGCAGGGCTGTGGCATCCCGGTGACCAAGGTGGCGTTCCCCCTGCGGGAATTCGGCTTCCCGACCGAAGTTTGTGTGCCTTACAGCAAGGGGATGGACAGCTGGCGTCCCTTTCTGCGTCGGCTGATTGAGGAACGGGGCATTCGCCACATTTTTATGTATGGCGACTTCATCATTCCCCACCGAATCGCCATTGAAGAAGCTCGCAATCTTGGGGTTGAGGCCTGGGTGTTTGAGCTGGGTTATCTGCGCCCCAACTACGTGACTCTCGAGCGGGATCGGGTCAATGCCCGCTCCAATCTCAACAAGCCAGCGGTTTTTTATCGGGAGCTGCCCCCCTGCGACCAGCTGCCCCAGAACATCGTTCTTGATCCAGGTTGGCGGTGGCGTAAAGCCTGGAAGGCCCCGACGTTCATTCAGCACGCCTTCACCCGCTACCCGATCATCGAGGGGGAGCACAAACTTCAGCCCTCGCCCAGATTTCTCTGGTGCCAAGTGCGGGGTAGCTGGCGCTACTGGCTTTACCGCTGGCAGGAACAATCGGTGAAGCAGCGGTTGCTTGAACACTGTTCGTTCTTTCTGGCCGTTTTGCAGGTTTCCAGTGATTCCCAGATTCAGATGGGGTCGCCATACCGGGGCATGCACGACTTCATCGAAGACGTGATTCGATCCTTTGCCGGCCATGCTCACGCTTCCGACCACCTGGCCTTCAAGCACCATCCCAGGGATCGGGGCTACAACAATTACGCCTCGTTGATCCAGCTGCTTGCTAAGCAATACGGCGTCATAGGCCGGGTGCATTACTTCCACGATGGCCCCCTCAGCCGCTACCTGCGCACCTGCCGTGGGGTGATCACGGTGAATAGCACCGTAGGGCTGCAAGCCCTGTTCCATGCGGTGCCCACCAAGACGATGGGGGACACCTTCTACAACCTGGAGGGATTGACGGATCAGAAACCTCTCGACGGCTTTTGGTGTGATCCTCAGCCCAGCGATCGGGCCCTCTTCTATCGCTTCTACAACCATCTGGTGCTCACCACCCAGGTGAATGGCAATTTCGATGGGGACTTCCCCTTCCGCACCACCTTCCCTATCGGTCCGGAGGCCCGTCAGCTCCCCCCCAGCCCACGCCTGCCGGTCTTAATTCCTGGAAATTCAGTAAATACCTTGCAGTTGTTAGGGAGAATTCTCCGCCGACTCTTATGTCTCTCCTTGGCTCTGGCTTTGTTCGCGCTGAAGAATGTTTGTGTGTGGATGAAATGGCGTGATTTTGCTGAAAAATTATTTTCAATTCTGTCAGTATTCTTGTTGCGATCTCTTGGCGTTCAGGTGATTGTTGATGACAGTCAAGTTTGTAAGTCAGTCGGATTCAAAGTTATCCAATTTTATGATCAGTCCAGCTGGTTTGATTTGCTCGTTGCTCGAGGTTCTCTCGGGTTAAACACTTTGTTCGTCGTTTCTAGAAATTTGCGTTTCGAGAGATGTCCTGGTGCTGATTTTTCAATTGGTGAAGGCAATGAGAATATAAACTATCTTGCTGGTGTGTCTAGTGGAGGCAAGCAAATTTGCCTACCCTTTGATGTGAACAATCGAGAGCTTATAAAGAATTTCTGGTCCGTTTGTCGTTCAAGTAATTTGATGATGGTTCCATGGTTTTTTGTTTATGAAAAGAGTGTTGATTTTAGTATTAACACTGTGGATGAATTTTTGAAGCTGTTTTGTTCTCGTCTCACTTCGCCGGTCCTTCTTGTCAGGGCTAGACGAGCTCACTCCTCCGCTATTGAATGTCCTTCAGGCATGAATGCTGAGGAATTTGTAATGAAAGTTGAGTCCGTGTTTTGTCCCCGAGGCCAGTAGGAAAGCTGATTTTATCAATCCCATGAGACTAATCATTGTTTTTCTTAGATTGTTGGCACGTCTTTTTTTGCTCATTAGTGCGTATCTCGTTTACTTGGCTCAGCTCCCATTGTTGGTCTTGGGTTGTAAAAAATCTGCTTCCCTGTTGTCGTCAGTTTTTTCGCGTCAACTATTAAAATCTTTGGGTGTAAATGTTGTTGTCAAGTCCAATTTTGATTGGTCGGCGCAGGCGAAGGCGAAGGGATATGTTCATATTTATAATCATGAAAACCCCTTAGATGTCTTCATTATCCATGGCTACTTGAGGCTTCCTAGTATCACGACAGCAGGTTCGCATCTTGGGAAAATCTTGCCTTTTTTTGATCGTTGTGCAAGCAACTCTGGACATATTCTTCTTGATCATATGGATTCGGAATCTAGGCGATTGTCTGTTTTGAGGTCTTTCGAACTCATGTCAATATACGGGCAAATGATTATTGCCCCAAATGGCTCACTTGTGACATCAATTTATCAGCGTGCCTCAAGAAGCCCACAGGTTATTGCAAGAAAATTTTCAACACGTATTGCGCCTTGGGTGTTTAGATATGGAGATGTTGGCTTGTCGAGGAGTGATCTATATAGTCCTCTTGCGATTCTGGTGAAGCGCTTGATGGCTCCAGAGGTAGAGATAACATGCTCGCTGTGGGAGGAAGACTTGGATTTAATACCAGTGAGTTTGCCAAAGAATTTATTTGAGCCTGCGGTTATAGATTTTTATTGCTCGAGGAAAGAACAATGCTGATATTGTGACCACCGAATCCAAATGAGTTTTTTAGCATAAAATGTTCTTTGTTTGTATTTTTTAATTCGATTGGCTTTTCGGTCGTTACATTGATATTGATTTCTGGATCCAGTGGGTCTGAATTGATTGTTCTTGGAAGCATTCCTGTGTGAAGGGCTTGAATCCCAATGATGGCTTCGACTGCTCCTGCTGCTCCAAGTAAATGCCCGAGTTGTCCCTTGGGTGCAAAAACCGGGATGTGGTCAGCGGCATGTCCGAGGCTCCTTCGAAGGGAGCGTGCTTCAGCTAGGTCACCCAGGACGGTGCCGGTGGCATGGGCTTGAACGGCGCACAGATCACTGGGTTCGATTCCGGCGCGATGGAGAGCATCTTCGATGGCTCGACTCGCCTGGGTCCCTTGTGGTTCTGGTGCCACGATGTGATGGCCGTCGCTGCTGCTGCCGCAGGCGAGTTGCCAGCCAAGGGCTGAACCTCTTGGGGTGTCTTCCTCTCGCATCATTGCTAGTACTCCAGCTCCTTCCGAAAGCACGAACCCGTCCCGGTCTTTGCCGTAAGGCCGGGACGCTTGCTCAGGGGCATCGTTTCTGCAGGAAAGAGCCCTCATGGCCGAGAAGCCGACAAGCCCAAGCCGGTTCACGGGTGCTTCGGTGCCGCCGGCCAGCACGAGATCGGCACGATTGTCGTTGAGCAGCATCTGGGCGAGCATCATCGCTTCGGCTCCTGATGCGCAGGCCGAGACTGGGGTATGCGCCCCACCGTGAAGGCCTAGGTCGATGGCGATTTGGCCTGCAGCCGCATCAGGGATCAGCATTGGCACGGTGAGTGGATTGACCCGTGCCGGCCCTCCTTGGGTCAGCTGATTGTGCTGTTCATGCATGGTGTGGAGTCCGCCGATCCCGGTCCCCAGCACCACAGCAACTCGGGCTGGGTCAATGCTGCCAATGGCTGCTGAGGCCATAGCCCAGGCCTCTCGAGCAGCCAGCAACCCCAGTTGTGCGCAGCGGTCAGAACGCCGTTGCAGCAGAGGCTCAAGGGATTGGGTGGCGGCAACGGGCACGCATCCAGAAATGCGTACCGGTAGATCTTTACTCCAGTCTGCCGTCAGGGAGCTGATGCCGGAGCGCCCTGCCAGAACGCTTTGCCAGATTGATTCTGCATCACAGCCCAGGGGTGATACGGAACCCCAGCCCACGATCGAGACCCGCTGGGAGACGTGCTGCCGTACTGCCACGGTTAGGCGGTTTGGGCGTTTGGGAGATCAATGTCAAGCGATGCCAGATGGTTCTGGATATCACCCACCGTCTTGAATTGCAGGAGCTGCTCCTCTTGGATACGAATGCCGAAACAGGTGTCAGCTTCGATCAGGATTTCGTAGAACCCCAAGGAATCAATTCCGATGTCTTCCATTAGGCGAGCATCCGGGGTGATGGATGCAGGATCAGCGCCGGAAATGCGATGCAGGATCTCGACGAGGCGTCCCTCTAGCTCTTGCTTATCGGGAGATCCCTCGGCCAACACCACCAACCTTCTGATCCAGCCAAAGTACCAGTGATGCCTCCTTTATCACTTGCCCCGGTACCAGCTGAACTGCTGGTAGACAGGTTGGTGGTCAACGTCGATGAAGAAGGCCAGGCGATCCTTCGGCAAGCGTGAGAGGTCGGCGGCCATCAAAATTTCTGTGATCTGGTTGAAATCCCGTGCCAAAGAGAGGTCGCAGACCTTTGCTTCCATCAGGTTGAAGTACTGGCGCAACAGCACTGGAAGACGGAAGTCTTCGCTGTGGTCCTGTCGGATCGCCAGCTCCAGAGCCTGAACGTTGCCGATTGGGTGGGGGGTGTTGTCTGGCTGGATGGCGTTGATCGGGTGACGTGGTGACGGCAATGCAGGGCTTGTTCTGCGATAGGGAGGACGCATCAACGCACTGAGAAAGGCTGCATTGACGGCATCGTTGTGGGCGAAGTGGTTGTAAGAGACCAATCCATGCAGAATGCTGAACCCCGAGTGGGCTGCGATCAGGAGCCCACCGCGGAATAAAGCCATCAGGGAGTGCGGTTGGCGCTGAAATCGTGGGGCTAGAGCAACCCGACCTATCTCCACGTGATTTGTTTGCTGCGCCAGCATCGCTTTGATGCCGGGATAGACGTGCTCTAGGTAGGACTGTTGGCTGCCAGGGAGCTCCTCAGCGGCCATGAACTGAGGAATGAATTGCAGCCGAGCTGACCCGGCGAGGGCTCCGCTGCTGGGCTCCAACAGGATCAGATGGTCATAAGCGGAGTCGCGGTCATCGAGGTCCCGGGTGTTGCCTGAGCCGGAGAGCTGTTGGCGGTAGGTGGATTCCCGCAATGTTCCAACGGCATCCGCGACGGCTTCAAATTTTTCTCCAGGGATCAGATGAAGCTCCAGACCGTCGAGGCGGAACAACATGCTGCTCCTGTGGTTGGCGTCTCGCCAACCGTGAGGAAGCAGGACATCACTATGCGCTGATGGTCCGGTCTGCGTCATGGTCCATATCCCTGAATCGCATTATGCGGGAAGATTGGCGTCCACTTGGCTGCCGTTTCAGTTCCACCCATGGTTGTGCCCACCAGGACCCGTATTTCTGTAGCTGCAGCTGCGTTGCTCTCGGCTCCTGTGTTGTGGGGAGGCGGTGTGAGCGCAGAGGAGAGGATCAACTGGTTAAGGACGCCGTCGGCAGCTAACACCACTCCGCTGCAGGCACCGCCCCCGCTCCCAACCACTCCTAGCCTGCCTCCGAGGGGTTACCGCTATCGCCTTGCTCCTGGGGATCAACTGGTGACCTCAGTGTTCAAGATCGACGGTTACGAGGCTGAGGTTCAGGTGTTGAGCGACGGCACCATCAACCTGCCGCGACTGGGAACGGTTGAAGTTTGGGGATTGACGCTTGAGGAAGCGCGTCAACGCATTACTGACGGTTACAGCCGATTCCTACGTCGACCGTTGGTCTACCTGGATCTTGTGAAACAGCGTCCGGTTCGGGTCACGGTCACGGGGGAAGTCGTTCGCCCAGGTGTTTTCACTTTGCCTGTCAACGGTGATGCATCCCTGGGTTCGACCAGCGATCTCTCTGATGTGGGTGTTGGCAGCGATGGCGGCGGCTGGCCGACCATGGTGGATGTAATTCAAAAAGCTGGCGGACTTGCCGCGACTAGTGATCTGGGCCGTTTGGAACTGCTGCGCCCCTCCCCCACCCCTGGTGGTCAAACACAGAGCTTTTTCTTCGACTACCTCACCGTTTTGAAGAAGGGCGGTTTTGCCCCGAATCCTCTGATCTATGACGGAGACAGCATCAGGGTGCACAAGGCGAAAACGGCTACCAATCTGGATCTACTGACGGCTTCTGCTTCGAATTTCGCCCCGGCAGTGATCAATGTGCAAGTTGTTGGTGAGGTCTTAGCCCCAGGCCTTGTGAAAATCGGTTCCAATGCTCCTTTATCTAGTGCAATCCTGGCCTCAGGTGGAGTCACCCGCCGAGGCAGCGCGAAGCGGGTGGATCTGATCCGCATGGATGGACAGGGACGCCCAACGGTGAAGCAGCTGCGTTATGACCCCAACGCTGTGCTTAGCAGCTCCAACAACCCTCCCCTGCGCAATGGCGATGTGGTGGTGGTGGACCGCAACACCTTCACAAAGGTCACCGACACGATGACCGATGCCATGTTGCCGTTTGAGCCGATTGTGGATGCGGTCTCGGTCTACCGGTTGCTTGGTTTGCCCATGCCTTCCAATGTCGGTCGTTGATTAAATTCCCAACCGGTCCCAGATCACGCCAAGGTTCTCTTGGTGCAGGGCGGTGCTGAAGCAGTCGGCCAGTTCGGCTGCCGACAACCGGCTGGTGACATCGCCATCTGCTTCGAGGTTGGCGCGGAAGTCGCCACCTGCGGTGTTCCATGCCTTGTGGGCGTTGCGTTGAACGACCCGGTAAGCCTCCTCTCGGCTCATGCCGGTGCCCACAAGAGCGAGAAGCACCCGTTGGCTGAACACCACGCCGCCATACACATTCATGTTGCGTCGCATGTTCTCCGGGTAGATCCCAAGACCCTTCACCACGCTGGTCATTTCCCGCAGCATGAAGTGCAGGGTGACTGAGCAATCGGGAAGCATCATTCGCTCAGTGGAGCTGTGGCTGATGTCGCGCTCGTGCCAGAGGGCCACGTTCTCAAGGGCAGCAATGGTGTAGCTGCGCAGCACCCGGGCCAGACCGCTGATCCGTTCACTGCGGATCGGATTGCGTTTGTGGGGCATGGCGGAGCTGCCCTTCTGGCCCTTGGCGAAGTTTTCCTCCACTTCCAGCACGTCGGTGCGCTGGAGGTTGCGGATCTCGGTGGAGAAACGCTCCAGGGAGGCGCCCACCAGGGCGAGGGTCTGCACGTAGTCGGCATGGCGATCGCGGGAGATCACCTGGGTGCTGGCGGTATCGGGGGTGAGGCCGAGGATTTCGCAGGCGATGGCTTCCACCTGGGGATCGGTGTTGGCATAGGTGCCCATGGCGCCGCTCACCTGGCCCACGGCCACATCCTGCTCAAGCCGTTGCAGTCGGATGCGGTTGCGCTCGGTTTCCGCCAGCCAGCCGGCCACCTTGAACCCGAAGGTGATTGGTTCACCGTGGATCGCATGGGAGCGACCGATCATTTCGGTGCCCTTATGGGCCCGGGCCAGTTCGCGCAGGGCGTCTGCCAGGGCATCGAGTTCGGTTCGCAACAGGGCTACCGAACGCTTCAGCTGCAGGGCCACTCCTGTGTCCAGCACGTCGCTGCTGGTCATGCCCACATGGATGTGGCGCCCGGCATCACCAACGTGTTCATTCACATTGGTGAGAAAAGCGATCACGTCGTGGCGCACCTCGGCTTCAATTTCGAGAATGCGCTCCACCTCGAAGCTGGCCTTGGCTTTGATGGTGTCGAGGGCCTCTTGGGGCACGCGGCCGAGCCGGCAGTTGGCTTCGGTGGCGGCAATTTCCACATCAAGCCAGCTCTGAAATTTCGCCTGCTCACTCCAGACGGCTCCCATCTCAGGAAGGGTGTAACGCTCGATCACCGGCGCGCTCGGTTGAACAACCCAACAAATCTATGGGTCCGCCTCCGCTCGCCCGAGTGAGCCCCTGTGCAGTCGTTCGAGCTCTGGATTGGCGCCAACCTTGAGCAATGACTCCGACGCTCTACCTGCACTGGACGGCAACGCCCTACGACTGGATCCGCCCTGGGCACTACCACTCGATCATCAGCGGTGATGGCCGTGTGCACCGCTTGCATGATTACAACGTGGATCTGCCGGCTTACACCTACGGCCGCAACCGCAACAGCGTCGCGCTCTCCCGTGCCTGCATGGGCGGCGTGCCCGATCCCTGGACACAGCCCCCAACGGATTCCCAACTCAACAGCCTCTGCGCCGAGGCCGCTGCCGTTGCCCGCAGCTGGGGCTGGGGCGCGGAGCAGATCACGGTTGAGCGGGTGATGACCCATTCCGAAGCAGCCTCCAACCGCGATGGTCGTTGGATGCACGACAACTACGGACCGGTGATCTGGGGCGGGACCGGGGAGCGCTGGGATCTGCTGCAGCTGTCCAAGAACGGTGCCACCGACGGAGGAGAGCAGCTGCGGCATCGCATTCAAGCGCTGTTGCGGGTGCCGGATGGGCGTTCTGAGCAGGACCTGCTTGCCTTCCGGGGCACCACGACCATTCAGGCCCGCGGCCGTGAGCTCTCGGTTCAGTTGGATGCCTTGGGCCGCTCCTGGGCCTTGGCCTCCGATCTTCTGGAGCGTTATGTGCTGCCGTTCGCCTGGGATGCAAGCCACCGCCGGGTGCTTATCGGCGCCATGGATGTCAGTCCAACCTTTCGTAAGGAAGTTGTTCAGGCTGAGGTGGGTTGGCCGCTGTTTGAGATGGCGCTCCAGAGCGGCTCAGCCTTGGTGATTCTTCAGGGAATTCTTCGGCCCGGAACCGATGGGGACCGGGCCTGGTGTTTGGTGGTGGAATTCGCCGAGGAATTCGGCATCTCCGTTGGTTTTGATCCGCTCAGGCTTGGAGAACGCCGCGGCGGATAGGGCTTTTCTGGTGGTACAGGCTCAGAGTGCCGTGCTGTCGCGGTCGCCGGTGCGGATGCGAACCACCGATTCCACGGGGCTGATGAAGATCTTGCCGTCACCGATTTCACCGGTACGGGCAGCATCAGCGATCGACTTAACCACCTCTTCGACGCGGTCGTCCTCGACCACCACCTCAATCTTCAGTTTCTGCAGAAATTCAACGGTGAATTCCGAGCCGCGGTAGCGCTCCACCTGACCTTTCTGGCGGCCGAATCCCCGCACCTCACTCACGGTCATGCCGATGATGCCGGCCTCAACCAGCGCCACCTTGACGTCTTCCAGCTTGAAAGGACGAATGATTGCTTCGACCTTTTTCATGGGGGGAGTACGGATCTGGTCTCAAGGATGCCGCGGTTCTCAGAGCCGTGCGTGGCGGCTGTTACAGAACGCTGCCGAAGCTTGACTTCCTAGGGTCACGGATCAGAACTGGTCCCCTCAGCCCCTTGACCCAGACCCCGCTCTACGGCGAACGCGCCATCGCAGAAGCCGAGCTGATCTGCTTCGACAACCCCCGGCCTGGGCGCCCCTACGAGGTGGCGATCGAGCTGCCGGAATTCACGTGCAAATGCCCTTTCTCCGGCTACCCCGATTTCGCGGTGCTGCGCCTTACTTATCAACCCGGGCCGCGGGTGGTGGAGCTGAAGGCGATCAAGCTGTATGTGAACAGCTACCGCGATCAGTCGATCTCCCATGAGGAGGTCACCAACCGCATCCTTGATGATCTGGTAGCGGCCACTGATCCAGTGTGGATGCAGCTGGAAGCCGATTTCAACCCCCGCGGCAACGTGCACACCGTGGTGCGGGTCAGCCACGGAACCCGTCAGCCCTGCTGATCGACCACCACCTGCTCCAGCAACTGAGGCAATTCACTGGCGAAGGCGGCGAGGTTGCGGTTGCAGAGGCCACCCATGCTGAGGGTTCCATCGGCAGCGATGGCCCACAGCTGCCGGGTGGCCACGAGGCTCAACCCACCGCCCACCAGCAAGACTGCGAAGCCCAGGTACACCAGCGGTACTCCTGGATCCCGTTTGAGCAAAAGTCCGCTGGCCGGCAGCACCGCATCCACCCGCATCGGCAAGCCTTTGACTTCTGCTGAGGGTCCACCCGGTCGCAGTCGGGCGAGCTGCTGGCCGTCGGCATCGAACACTGTGGCGGGCCCCTGTTCGCTCTCCAGACTCAGAAACACCGGTTCGGTTCCATCGGGGCGGGTCGGCAGCACTAGGCCCCAGATCTGATCACCCAGCTCCGGATAGGTCTGCAATGGCAGCTCCAGCACAGGGCTGCGACCGATCTGCAAGCTGATCGTCGCCAGTGACCAATCGGCCTGGTAGATGGTGATGCCCCTGTGCCGCAGCGGGTGATTGACGCTGATCTCGGCATCCAGGGTTTGGTTGGGTCCCTGCAGCTGCAGAGCGGAGCGGAATTGTTCCGTGCGGCCCGCCTGGTCCCGGTCAATGGCGAACCGGTCCAGGGTGATCGTCAGCTGACTGGTGCCATCGCGATCCAGCAGATCGAGGCTGCGCCCGGGGGCCAGGAATCGCTCAAGGCGGTTCCCCGCCAGAGCACCCCAGGCGGCGCCCAGCATCAGCAGCACCAGGCCGGTGTGCACCAATAGGGGTCCCACCCGGCCGATGGCACCGCGCCGGGCCGCCAGCCGCTGGGGCTTGCGTTGCACCTGCCAGCCGCTGGCCCGTAGCACCGTCTCCAGCTGCGACAGCCCCTGGCTCGTGTCGGGGCAGGGCTGGCTTTCGGCGATGGCCAATTTGCTCAGCTGGCGTGTGGTGCGGTAGTCGATCCAGCGCCGGGTCGCCATCAGGGCCGGCCACTGACGGCGCCAACTGCAGAGGATCAGGGCGAGCCCCAGCCAGGCCAGTAGGGCCAGAAACCAGCCGCTGGAATACACATGATCGAGCTGCAACTGCAGCACCTGCTCGCCGTGGAGCAGCCCCAGCCAGGGGGTATCGGCGTAGGCATCGATGTAGCTCGAGGGTGGATCCCCCTGGGGGATGCCGGTGCCCACGGCACTGGCCAGAGCAATCAGCAGCAGAAGCACTATGGCCAGCCGCAGATCGCTGAGCCAGGCGGCCAGGCGTTTCAGCAGTGCCATCCCCATCAGCTCCAGCGTGCCAGCAGGGTGAGCAGACCGCTGGTGAGCAGCACCACTCCGCTGGCTGGCGGCACCCAGCGACTGATGCCCCGCAGGGCGAGCAGTTTGGGAATGGCTGCTGCAAAGGTGCCCGCCAGCAACAGGGGCAGCACCTGACCGATGCCGAAGCTGCTGAGCAGTGCCACCCCTGCCAGGGGACGTCCGCTCTGGGCAATCCAGCCCAGCAGGACCGCCAACACGGGGGTGGTGCAGGGTGAGGCCGCCAGCCCGAAAGCTAGTCCTGCTGCAACTGGCGCAAGCGGGGCCGGCACCTTCTGACGCCATTGCTCCGGATCCGGGCCGCTGGGCAGTGGAATCCGCAGCACTCCCAGCAGGTTGAGCCCCATCGCTACCGCCAGGATCGCCACCAATGTGGGGATCAGTGCGGGCACCTGGCCGTAGATCCGGCCCAGCAGTCCGCTGATGCTTCCCAGCACCACCAAGGCACCGACGATGCCGCCGCAGAAGGCGAGGCTGCGCTGCCAGGCCGGTTGGCCATCGTCAAAGCCCGCCAAGTAGGCCAGCGTCACCGGCAGCAATGACAGGGAACAGGGCCCCAGGCTGGTGAGGGCGCCGCCACCAAACACCAGTGCCAGCGTCAGTGGACCTGGATCCGCCAGGGCGCTCTGCAGCAGCTTTTCGCTGCTCTGAGCCATATCGGAGAGCAGCAGCAGATCCACAGGTGCCCTTGAGTGTGCAAAGCCTATCCAGGCAAGCCTGTCACCAGACCAGGCTCAGCGTTGACGCAACGACCGTTGTCGCCCATGGGATCGCCCACCGATCAAGCCGGTGGATTCCAGTGAACAGCGGATCAGCAGGCCCAGGATCACCAGGCTCGACATCAGCGAGTTGCCGCCGTAGCTGATCAAGGGCAATGGCAGACCGGTGGTGGGCATCGCCCCAGAGGCCACCGCGATGTTCAGGATCGACTGGCCTACCAGGATCGTGCTGCAGCCGATGGCCACAAGCCGTGCCTGGTTGCTTCGGCAGCGCAGGGCCACCCGCAGCCCCACCCAGGCCACCAGCATCAGGAACAGCAGCAACAGCACCGAGCCCACGAATCCAAATTCCTCGGCGAACACCGCGTAGATGAAATCGGTGCTCTGGATCGGCAGGTATTGGAGCTTTTGGGTGGAGAGGCCATAGCCCTGCCCCATCCAACCGCCCGATCCGATCGCCAGCAGGCTCTGCACCAGCTGATAGCCATCTCCCATCGGATCGTTCCAGGGATCCAGAAACGACACCACCCGGATCCGCTGATATTCATTGATCAAAATGCTGGCGGTGCCTAGCAGCGATCCCGCAAGGGCGGTGCCTAGCAGGCTGCGCCAGCGCAGGCCGGCTGCTAGTGCCACCATCCAGAGAGTGAGTCCCATCAGGGCCGCTGTGGAGAGGTTGGGTTGCTTGAGGATCAGCAGCAACAGCCCGCCGAAGCTCCCCAGCCAAAGCAGCTTCTGGTCGAGGCTCATGCGGTTCCAGGGAGCGAACAGGTTGGCGGCCTGGAGCACCACAAAGGGTTTCACCAGCTCCGAGGGCTGCATCTGCAGTGGGCCCAGCACCAGCCAACGGCTGGCGCCGTTCACCGTGGTGCCCATCACCAGGGTGGCGGCGATCAACAGGCAGCCCATCCATAGCCCCGGGCCTGACCAGCGCAGCCAGCGCCGCAAGTTGGTGGAGATTGTGATGCCCAGCAAACTCCAGCTGGCCATCAGCCAGATGGCCTGCCGCTTGAGGTAAAAGCCGCCGTCGCCCATTTCTCGCAGGGCCACCCACCAACTGGCTGACGCGAGCACCACCAGTCCTGCCACACTCCAGAATCCGGCCAGCCCCATCAGCAGGCGAGCTTCCGCAGGCCAGAGCTGCCAAGGCAGGGGCAGCAGCCGCTGGATCAGAGTCGACTTCTGAGCCTCTTGTTGTCCCCGTCGTCTCGAAGCTCTTTGGAGGGTTGTCGCTTGACCCAAACGTTTGCTCAAACAGCGTCAATGCTCCATTGAGCCGTGAAATGGTTGCCTTGCCAAGGCACTGATTGAACAGAATTGTTGGCTGGGAGTCTTTGCAGGCGTTGGTGAGCAGCGGTTTCGTTTATGCAACGTTCAAGCGCTCATGCTCAACTTCCCATTGCACGTGGGATCCCCAGGATTGTTGGCGCACCCAGCAGCGTCCCCCGCGGCAGTGAAGAACTTGGAAGGGCGGTAGGTCGGAGGGCTGGTTATCGAGCCGCACAAAGATGCCCGGCCGCAACAGCGGCACCACCTTGGCGGGTTTGGGGCGGTGGTTGGACACGTCGCTCGACGCGAATTGAGAAAATCCTCTAGGCAGAACACGTTCCAGCCGCTGGATCGCCGGATTTCTTCGGGATCGGTCTGCTTTTATGTCGCAATGGCGTCCAAACAGCGTCTTGATCTGGAACTCCTGACCCGTGGATTGGTCAGTTCACGCCAACAGGCGCAGCAATTGATTCGTGCTGGAAAGGTGCGGGATGGTTCCGGGACCCTGTTGGATAAGCCCGGAACAGAGGTAACGCCGGAGCGAGAACTTCGGGTGGAGCAGCCCCCCCGCTTTGTCTCTCGAGGGGGCGAAAAACTACTAGAGGGCTTGAGGGCTTTTCCTGTGCCGGTAAAGGGGCGTGTCTGCCTGGACGGCGGCATCTCCACAGGGGGATTTACCGATTGCCTGCTGCAGCACGGTGCTTCTCGTGTTTATGGCGTTGATGTGGGTTACGGCCAGACGGCCTGGAGCTTGAGGACTGACGAACGGGTGGTGCTGCGGGAACGCACCAACCTGCGCCATCTGCAGCCCGACGATCTCTATGGAGCTGACGATCCCTGGCCCAGTTTGGCCGTCACTGATGTGTCGTTCATTTCCCTGCGGCTGATTCTTCCAGCCTTGCGCCGGCTGTTGCGGGGCCCAGAGACCGATGCGCTGGTGCTGGTGAAGCCGCAGTTTGAGGTGGGCAAGAGCCGTGTCGGAAAGGGGGGCGTGGTGCGTGACCCTGCGGCCCACAGGGATGCCATTGAATCCGTGATTGCAGTAGCAGCAGAATCGGGTTGGCAGCCCCAGGGCTTGGTGGCTTCACCCATCACCGGGCCTGCCGGCAACCACGAGTACGTGCTCTGGTTGGGGGAGGGAGATGCCGCTGTTCTTCCGGATCTCGATGCTTTGGTGGCGCAGACCCTCCACGGTTGATGGCCAATAAAAAAGCCCGGTGATAAACCGGGCTTGGAATTTGCTTGGGAGAGGAGTTCAGTTGCCGACGTTGACTTGCTGACCCCCGGTGCAGAGCTCCACCTTGATGATGCGGCCACCCTGCTTTTGGATGCGCTGCTGTTCAGCGAACCAGCTGTCGTAGGGCACCCACTTGGTGAAGAAGGTGTTCTGCAATTCGCGCTGCGTCCGAACCTTTTCAGGGCTGGGGATGCAAGCGGTGACTTTGAACAACCGCATGGGGCTCAGTTGCCGAGACCGGAACAGATGTAGTCGAAGTAGACACCCATTTCCTTGCCGGCATCAGGGCCGACCAGTCCGGCAGTGACTTCCTTCATGGCCTGGATGGCCTGAACGGTGGCGCCGATTGGCACACCCAGAGAGTTGTAGGTCTCCTTGAGCCCGTTCAGAACACGTTCGTCGAGGATCGAGGTGTCGCCGGCCAGCATGGCGTAGGTGGAATAACGCAGGTAGTAATCCAGGTCGCGGATGCAGGCTGCGTAGCGGCGGGTGGTGTACATGTTGCCGCCGGGACGGGTGATGTCCGAGTACAGCAGAGCCTTGGCCACGGCATCGCGAATGATGGCCGAAGCATTGGCGCTGATGGTGGCGGCAGCGCGCACGCGCAATTCACCACTGGCGAAATACGACTCGAGGCTGCCCATCGAAGCCGTGTCCAGGTAGAGGCCTTGGACGTCCGACTTGTTGATGACGTTGGTGATGGCGTCTTGCATGAATCCGTGAGGAGGCGAGGGAGAAAATCAGCGTGCGGTTCAGGCGAGGGCGCCAACCACGTAGTCGAAGTAGGTGCCGGCTTCCTCTGCGTCGGCTCCAGTGAGGAGGCCCATGGCGACGATCTTCATCTCGCGCACGGATTCAGCTAATGCTTCCAGGGGTGTGCCCAGGGAGCGGTAGAGCTCTTTCGCGCCAATCACACCGATCTCTTCGATCGGAGTGACGTCACCGGCAACGATGCCGTAGGTGACGAGGCGGAGGTAGTAATCCATGTCACGCAGACATGTGGCGGTCATCTCTTCGCCGTAGGCGTTGCCGCCGGGGGAGATGACGTCGGGACGCTTCTGGAACAGCTGACCACCAGCCTGCTTGACGATGCGCTCGCGGCTCTCGCACAGGACCTGGGCCACGCGCAGACGGCGTTGACCGCCGGTTACGAAGGCTTTGATCTGGTCGAGTTCGCCAGGGCTGAGGTAGCGGGCTTCGGCGTCCGCGTTGATGATCGAGTTGGAGACGATGCTCATGCAGTTCTGCCTCGAAACAAGCGGCCGCCCGTAGGAGACCGGTATCCGGTGAATAAGGGGTGATCCCGAGGGATCGCGTCCCAGACTAAAGGCTGGGACAGGGGGTCGAAGCGTTGGGAGTGAGACTTGTTCACATCGGTCAACACTGACCGGGGTGAGCTCGCTCCCTTGGATTCGGCTGATGCATTCTGCGCTGGCGATGGCCAGGGAAATTTGGCCAGGTAACAGTTCTTCACGGCGCGTCTGTTCTGCGGAGAAGCCTTGGCATCACTGCGATCTGCGAGATCGACACTGATGTAGCCATGACGCACAAAAATGACCCCGATAAAGCCTTACTTCACCGGGATCGGATCACAAAAACCACTGTGATTTGTGGAGGCTGTTTGTCAGCGAAATGGAGACCTGAGGATCAGATCGCGTCGCCCGTCGGTGGATTCAGGCCGGCATTGCCGCGGTAGAGCGAGGCCGTGCGCTGGATGGTGGCTTGGTTGACCCCTGATGCGGTCGCCATGCCGTCGATGCGGGGCACCGTCGTGCTGATCCGTTCCGCCAAAAGTTCAGTCACGGCAGCGCCATGACCAGCTTGAGCGCGGGTGATCAGGAAGCGGCTGGTCTCCGCTGGGGTGGTGGCCCGTCCCAGCAGAGCCAAACCTGCCGCGGACGCGGCCCGAAGGGGTGCCATCGTGGCGATTCGGTTCTGGAACGCTTCGCTCATCGCTACTTCAGCAATGAACTCGGTCAGGTCAATGTCCTGATTGCGCAGCCGTGATTCCGAGCTGATCAGACGCTCATTCCCTGTGGGGACACGGTTGAGAAGCTGCTTGTAAGTTGCATTCACAGCAGTCTGGAGTTCATCTTCGCTGCACGGCTGTTTCAGCTCCAGCGTCGCGGGAAGTCCACCCCGCAAGCGGAATCCTTCAGCGCCTTCTGTGACAAGAGCCATGCCCATGCGTGGGAGTGCTTGCCCGCTCCGCGCGTTGGAAGAAATCAGCTCAACGCTCCATGACCGGCCACCAATGCTGGTTGGCGTTGAGTTGCTGGCTCGCCGCATCGGGAAGCCAGTCCTGTTGGATGCAAGACGTTGTTGACGCACCACCGACAGCCAACTGGGCGCACCGGCGTTTCCGCTCGTCGTTGTCGTGAAGTCTTGGGTGGCTGTCTTTTGCGTGTCGGGCAGGTTGCGTGGCGTCACATCGCCACTACTGCGGAATGCCTCGGACCGCTGTGTTTCTGGACGGCTGCTGAGGGTTAGGTCAGCGGCAGCCTCAAGATTGAGAGCACGTGACCAGCCTGGAGTTCGGCGTGCAGTCACATCACCAGGTGTGATGAAACGTTCGTAGGGGACTGTGTCGGCCCCAAAAGCTTCGCTGTAGTCCTTGCTGTCGATTAGTGCGTCCACCACGCCGTAGAAGCCCTGTCTTGCGGCTGTATCGAAGAGCGCATCGATTTCCCAGCGGCCGAAGGTGGGGCGTCCCAGCAGACGGCGGTGCATGACTTCGATCGCTTTCACGATGTAGAGGCCGCTCCAGTAGCGGCGTCGGAAAGCATCGGATTTGGCGACTGCCCGAACAAAATCCTTGAGGGAGATGTCTCCGTTTTCTAGGCGGGCTTCATCAGAGCTCATCCGCTCTCCCGCATAGCCGCCGTTGCCTAGCACTTGCACGTAAACAGCCTTGATGACGGCTTGGGTGCTGGCCTCAGTCGTACGGACGCTGGGCTGACCACCTCGCCCTGGATTCACAGTGCCACCCGTGGCGATCTGCTGAAGTCGCATCACACGCGGACCACCCTTGCGGGGGCGGCTCTTGCGGAAACTGTCGCTGTCCAGTTGGCCAGGGCTGTTGAGGCCGTTGCTCACGAGCAATCGGCGACTGTCGTAGCCGTAGGGGGCTGGTCGGGTGGCGACTGAGGCGGTTCCGCTGGGGAAGATGGCGCCGAATTTGTTCGCCACCGGATCATTGCCACCGCCGTAGACGTGCTGGTCGGCAAAGGGCTGGCGGTAGGAGGCGTAGAGAGTGACGTACTGCGGTGCGCCATCGAACGGGGCGCTGAAGTTGAACAACTTGCGGTTGGAGCCCCAGCCGGCACTTTCCTGAGCTTCCGTGCCGAGATCGCGCAGGTAGGGAACGGTTTCCTCTCCGAAGGCCTGGGCGTACTCCGAGGAATTCACCAGCACATCCACAAGACCGTTGAGGCCCTGGTCGCTGAGGATGGCGAACGACTTGCGGAATTCCTCAAGGGAGCTGATGCCCCGGCCGAGGAAGTGGCGGTAAGCCAGTTCCACCACGCGGCTGTTGACGAAACCGTCGTGGAACTGCTGGCGGTATTCCTTGCTGCGGCCAAGGGCGCGAACGAATTCGCGCATTGAGATTTGGCCCTGGCTGACAGCGCTGGCCTTATCGGCACAGGGAGTCTGGGAGTAGCCCTTGGCGATGTCGCGCTCAAACACCTGGCGGTAGGCGGCGCGGATGATTTCTGCTTTTTCGGCTCCGGACAGACCGGGACGCATTTCAAACAGCTGGCGTCCCTCTGAAGCCAGGGCATAGATCGCCGGCAGCTGCAGGCCCTGCTGCACTGCACTCCCCTGGCGTTGTTTGGTGCTGGGAGTGGGGATGGCCAGCTCCTGCAACAGCACGTTGAAGCAGTCGATGGTCATCTGACGGGCTTCAGGGCGATCCCTTAGCAGCTCCGCTGAGGCGGCACGCATTTCCTGAAGGGCCACATTGGTGGCGGCCAGGGAGCAGTTCTCGAGAAGGATGTCCCGGAGCCCGCGGGTGTTCACCGCAAGGATGCTGGGGTCTCCGGCGACCAGTGCGTAGCCCACGTAGCGCAGGAACCAACCCATGTCGCGCACCGACTTGCGCATGAAGGCCGGGCCGTATTTGGCCACGCTGATGGCGTTGAAGCCTGTGGGAAGTACCACTCGAATATCAGCATCCCCTCCGGCCCCTTCGAGAAGACGGGTCAGAAAGTTGCCTCTTTTTTTGGTGCCGCTATCGCCAGTAAACGTGCGCACCGACTGCTCAAAGGCGGCTTGGTCAGCTGCCAACGGAGTGCCCTCCTGACGTGTTGAACGTCCGGTTTCGCCCGTTGTTAGAGGCGCTTCAAGGAAGGAGAGGGGCGTTCCCCCCACAAAAATTCTGTTGGCGGCGCGGGCCACGATGGCCTCGGCGTTGGCCGCAATGATCCGGGACGCTTCGATCCGGTCCTGACCGGTGCGGAAGAAGGTCACAAGACTGTCCAACTCCCCGTTGTCAGGGAATCGGTCCTGCTGCTCTGCCTGACGGACGCTGGAGAGCGGCAGCGTGTCGAACAGTTGGGGAGACACGCGCGGGCTGCCGCTGCTGGCGGTCACTGTCATCGACGAAAGCAAGCCGGATCGCGCCACGTTACGGCTGCTGGGATGGCCCTCCGTGCCCCCATGAACAAATGTTTGCAGGCCTTGCGGTGCTGCAGGGGATCCACGGGTCTGACGTGAAAAGCTCGCAGGCGCGAAATCAGCGCTGCATGACCCACCCCAAGCCCAGTGATGCTGCGACTCCCGTGGTGAGTGCGTTTTATGACCGTTTCCCTTTCCCAGGGGATCCACTGCAGGACGGGCCGCCACCTGGATACAACTGGCGTTGGTGTCACCGCAGTGTTCTGGCCGCCGTGCACGGATCGATCCCTGCAGGGATGGAGGCGCCGCGAATTCTCGATGCCGGCTGCGGAACCGGGGTCAGCACCGACTACCTATGCCATCTAAACCCTGGTGCTGACGTGCTCGGGGTGGACATCAGTGATGGGGCGCTGGCGGTGGCGCGGGAACGCTGCCGGCGCTCGGGGGCGGCCGAGCAAGTGACCTCTCTGCGTCAGGTGCAGCGCAGTCTTCTTGATCTGAGCGACGAAGGGTCGTTCGACTACATCAATTCGGTGGGGGTGTTGCATCACCTGGATCAGCCGGAAGCGGGGTTGCGCTCCCTGGCGGATCGCCTGGCTCCTTCGGGTCTGCTGCATCTCTTTCTTTACGCCGATGCCGGTCGCTGGGAGATCCATCGCACCCAGAAAGCGCTGAGTCTTCTCAATGCCGGCACAGGCTCGGAGGGCCTACGTCTGGGGCGGGAGCTGTTCGAGACCCTGCCCGAGGGCAACCGCCTTGCCCGTCATCACCGGGAACGCTGGGTCGTGGACTGCGCACCTGACGCGAACTTCGCGGACATGTACCTGCACCCGCAGGAAACCAGTTACAACCTCGAGCGTCTCTTCGCGTTCATCGAAACGGCGGGTCTGCATTTCGCCGGCTTCTCCAATCCGGAGGTTTGGGATCCATCCCGTCTTCTGCAGGGAGAACTGCTGGAGCGAGCCCAGGCCTTGCCACCGCGTCAGCAGTGGGAGCTTGTGGAGCAGCTGGATCCCGACATCAGCCACTTCGAGTTCTTTCTCTCCGCGGCACCGGTGGAGCGACCTCGCTGGAGTGATGAGGCCCTTGGCCTGGCCAGCGGTTTGGTTCAGCCCTGCCTCTGGGGGGAACCCGATCCAATTCTTGGTCGCAACATGGAGCCCATTCAGCTCAGTGATGGCGACCGCGCCCTGCTGCGGACTGTCGCTGAGCAGCCGGAACAGAGGCTGGGGGCCCTTGCGTCTCCTGATGAGATCCGCGAACTTGTGGATCGCCAGCTGCTTCTGTTGCAGGAATAACAGCAGCGAACGCGTGATAGATTCCGCGCGCCATTTCAGGCAGCGCTTGGAAGATTTTTACCGTCTTCAACGTCGCCTGCTGTTGGCCACCGTTCTGGTGTCACTCGTCACGGTTCCGATCGTGGCTCTCACCATGAATCTCTCGGTGGCCGGCAGTGTTTTTGTGGGCTCCTGCGCCGGACTTCTGTACGTGCGCTTGTTGGCTCGCAGTGTGGCCCGGCTCAGTGACCAGTCCCGTGGACTGGGGCGTTTTCAGCTCATCGTTCCAACCCTGCTTGTGGTTGGTTCGGCCAAGCTGCCTCAGCTCGATCTGCTGCCGGCCTTCCTGGGATTCCTTCTCTACAAGCCCGCCCTGATTCTTCAGCACGTCTTCGACGACCGCTGAGTCTGAGCACTTTTCTCTGCACCCATGGCTTTGTTGCCCTTACCACTCCCGTTCGCTGAACTGGAAGTGGGTCATCACCTGTACTGGCAGATCGGCGATCTGTATCTGCACGGCCAGGTGTTCCTGAGCTCCTGGATCCTGATCGGCATCCTCCTCGCTGTGGTGCTTGTCGGCACCCGCGGGATGAAGCGCGACCCGATCGGTCTGCAGAACCTGCTCGAATTCCTCTGGAATTTCATCCGCGACATCGCCCGCGACAACATCGGCGAGAAGTACTACCGCGACTGGCTGCCGTTCATCGGCACCTTGTTCCTGTTCATCTTCGTGAGCAACTGGGGCGGAGCTCTGATCCCCTGGAAGATCTTCGAACTCCCCGAGGGTGAGCTCGGCGCTCCCACCGCAGACATCAACACCACCGTGGCGATGGCTCTGCTGGTGTCACTGGCGTACTTCTATGCCGGCCTGAGCCGAAAGGGCCTGCGCTTCTTCGAGCTGTACGTGGAGCCGACCCCGATCATGCTCCCGTTCAAGATCATCGAGGAATTCACCAAGCCTCTCTCCCTTTCCTTCCGTCTGTTCGGAAACATCCTGGCTGACGAATTGGCTGTGGGAGTGCTGGTTTATCTGGTTCCGCTGATCGTGCCCCTGCCTGTGATGCTCCTGGGTCTGTTCACCAGTGCCATTCAGGCTCTGATCTTTGCGACCCTGGCTTCCTTCTACATCGGTGAAGGCCTCCACGAGGCTCACTAAAAACCGATCCCCTCTATCGCCTGAGAACGGCGATCTGCTAAACACATCCGCGCGCAGGTCCGGCATTGCACCCGGGCCCGTTCCTTCGGGAATGTCCCTGCGCGGGGGGAACCGATCCCCAAGTCCATTCCGTACAGCGCTCCCCAGCGCTTCCCCTTACACCACCCAACATGGATTCCATCACCTCCGCCGCTTCCGTTGTGGCTGCTGGCCTGGCAGTCGGCCTCGCCGCCATCGGCCCTGGTATCGGTCAGGGCACCGCGTCCGGCGGCGCTGTTGAGGGCATCGCCCGTCAGCCCGAAGCCGAAGGCAAGATCCGCGGCACCCTGCTGCTGTCCCTGGCATTCATGGAATCGCTGACCATCTACGGCCTGGTGGTGGCTCTGGTGCTTCTGTTCGCCAACCCCTTCGCCGGCTGATCAGTGCAGGGGGATCGCTGATCCCCCTCCTGAACTTCTTGTTTCGATTCCTTCCCGGCGCACCTTTCCATGACCTGGCTTCTGCTCGCTGAAGCAGGTGTTCCGGAGGGAGGTCTTTTTGACCTCGATGCCACCCTTCCGCTGATGGCGGTTCAGGTGGTTCTCCTCACCTTCCTGCTCAATGTCCTCTTCTTCCGTCCGGTCGGCAAGGTCGTGGAAGATCGTGAGGGCTACATCTCCACCAGTCGTGCTGATGCCAAGCAGAAGCTTGCTCAGGTTGAACGCCTGGAAGCTGATCTGGCTGAACAGCTGAAAGGTGCCCGCCAGGCCGCTCAGGCCGTCATCGTTGAGGCGGAACAAGAAGTTGATCGGCTTTACCGCGAAGCGCTGGCCCAGGCGGAAGCTGAAGCCAACCGCACCAAAGAGGAAAGCCGTCGTGCCATCGAGGCCGAGCGTGAGTCCGCCCGCACCCAGCTCAAGGGTCAGGTGGATCAGCTGAGCACCACGATCATCAACCGTTTGCTGGCCGCGTGATGACCCTCAATCTCAATCCGCTCGAGACAAATCTGGTCAACCTGGTCATCGTGATCGGGCTCCTGTTTTGGTTCCTGCGCGGTTTCCTGGGAGGAATCCTGGAACGCCGCCGTGCCGCCATCCTTCAGGAATTGCAGGACGCAGAGTCCCGCCTGAAGACCGCCACCGAAAACCTGAGCCAGGCCCAGTCCGAGTTGGCTGCTGCCCAGCAGAAAGCCGAGAAGATTCGTGCTGATGGTCAGGCCCGCGCCGCAGGCATCCGTGCTGATGGCGAGAAGCGCACCATCTCCGTGATGGCTGCGATCAAGGCCGGTGCCGATGCCGATGCCGAAGCCGATGCTGCTCGGATCAAAGACAGCCTGCGACGTGAGGCTGCCCTGGCTGCAATCGACAAGGTCCTCGCCGAACTTCCGGCTCGTCTTGATGCCAGTGCTCAGGCCAAGTTGATCGATTCCACCATCAAAAACCTGGAGAACGCCTGATGCCTCTCCTCAACTCCCTGGCTACCCCCTACGCCGAAGCATTGCTTCAGGTCACTGAGGCCCGTGGCGAGTCTGAAACCGTTGCCGATCAATGCAAGCAACTGCTTGCGATCTGGAACGACTCCGAAGATTTCCGCGACGCCATGGTGTCCCCGGTGCTTGAGCCGGATGCCAAAAAGCAAGCTCTTAAGGCGCTTGTGGGTGAGGATGTCACTCCTTCAGTTTTCAATTTGCTGAAGGTGCTGGCTGACCGTCAACGCCTTATCGCTTTCGATGCGGTGATGCTTCGCTACCTCGAGCTTTATCGGGAACAGCAGGGCATCACGCTGGCCCAGGTCCGTTCTGCTCAAAGCCTCACTGAGGATCAACAGGCGGCACTGTCCAAAAAGGTGCAGGCCATGGCCGGCACTAACAAGGTCGACATCGACCTCAGTGTGGATCCGTCCCTAATCGGCGGTTTCGTCGTGAGTCTCGGATCTCAGGTGATTGACGCCAGCCTGTCTGGCCAGGTTCGTCGCCTCGGTCTGGCACTCGCCAAGGCGAGCTGACCTCACTCTTTCCTCCACCGCTCCTTCCTCCCCAACTCCCAGCAGGGATCACACGCCATGGTTTCCATCCGTCCCGACGAGATCAGCGCCATCCTCAAGAAGCAGATTGAGGACTACGACAAGTCGGTTTCCGTCAGCAATGTCGGCACCGTTCTGACCGTGGGTGATGGCATCGCCCGCGTTTACGGCCTGCAGCAAGCCATGGCCGGCGAACTCATTGAATTTGAGGACGGCACTGAAGGCATCGCCCTGAACCTCGAAGACGACAACGTCGGCGCGGTGCTGATGGGTGAGGGCTACGGCATTCAGGAAGGCAGCACGGTGAAGGCCACCGGCAAGATCGCCGCTGTGCCAGTGGGTGAAGCCATGCTGGGCCGGGTGGTGAACTCTCTGGGCCGCGCCATCGACGGCAAGGGCGAAATCGCCACCAGCGAGACGCGCCTGATCGAATCCATGGCGCCCGGCATCATCCAGCGCAAGTCGGTGCACGAGCCGATGCAGACCGGCATCACCGCGATCGACGCGATGATCCCCGTCGGCCGTGGCCAGCGCGAGCTGATCATTGGTGACCGCCAGACCGGCAAGACCGCCATCGCGATCGACACGATCCTGAACCAGGCGGATCAGGACATGATCTGCGTCTACGTCGCCGTGGGTCAGAAGGCTGCTTCCGTGGCCAACGTCGTTGAAGTGCTGCGTGAGCGCGGTGCTCTCGATTACACCGTGATCGTGGCAGCCAACGCCTCCGAGCCTGCTGCGTTGCAGTACCTGGCTCCCTACACCGGTGCCACCATCGCCGAGTACTTCATGTACAAGGGCAAGGCCACCTTGGTGATCTACGACGATCTCTCTAAGCAGGCTGCTGCCTACCGCCAGATGTCGCTCCTGCTGCGTCGTCCGCCCGGTCGTGAGGCCTACCCCGGCGACGTCTTCTACTGCCACAGCCGTCTGCTCGAGCGTGCAGCCAAGTTGTCTGATGCCATGGGCAAGGGTTCCATGACGGCCCTGCCGATCATTGAGACCCAGGCTGGTGACGTTTCGGCTTACATCCCCACCAACGTGATTTCGATCACGGATGGTCAGATCTTCCTCAGCTCCGACCTGTTCAACTCTGGCCTGCGTCCTGCGATCAACGTGGGTATCTCCGTGAGCCGGGTGGGCGGTGCTGCCCAGACCAAGGCCATCAAGAAGATTGCCGGCACCCTGAAACTGGAGCTGGCCCAGTTCGACGAGCTGGCCGCCTTCTCCCAGTTCGCTTCTGACCTGGACGCCTCCACCCAGCAGCAGCTGGAGCGCGGCAAGCGCCTTCGTGAGCTGCTTAAGCAGCCCCAGTTCAGCCCGCTGATCCTGGCTGAGCAGGTCGCCATCGTTTACGCCGGTGTGAAGGGCTTGATCGACGACGTTCCCGTCGACAAGGTCGTCGACTTCTCCCGCGAACTGCGTGAGTACCTCAAGTCCAACAAGGCTGAGTTCATCACCGAAATCCAGGAGAAGAAAGTGATGAGCCCTGAGGCTGAAGCGATCCTTAAGGACGCCATCACCGAAGTCGTGTCCACCATGGTCGCCTCCGCGGCCTGAAGGAGCTGCCGACATGGCGAATCTCAAGGAAATCCGAGACCGAATTAAGTCGGTCAAAAACACCCGCAAGATCACCGAGGCCATGCGCCTGGTGGCTGCGGCCAAGGTGCGCCGCGCCCAGGAGCAAGTGCTCCGCAGCCGTCCCTTCGCGGATCGGCTGGCCCGGATCCTGGAAAACCTCCAGTCCCGTATGGGCTTCGAAGACGCGGCATCTCCCCTGATGCAGCAGCGCAATGTTGAGACCATCACCCTGGTGGCGGTCACCGGTGATCGTGGCCTTTGCGGTGGCTACAACGCCAACATCATTAAGCGCACGGAACAGCGTTTTGCTGAGCTGAAGGGCAAGGGCTTCGATGTGAAGCTGCTGCTGATCGGCACCAAAGCCATCGGCTACTTCACCCGTCGTGACTACCCGATCCAGGCCACCTTCTCCGGACTGGAACAGGTTCCCACCGCTGATGAGGCCAACACGATCTCCACGGATCTGCTGGCTGAGTTCCTGGCCGAAAGCACCGACCGCGTCGAGCTGATCTTCACCAAGTTCATCAACCTGGTGAGCTGCAAGCCCGTGGTTCAGACCCTCCTGCCCTTGGATCCACAGGACATCGCTGATCCTGAGGATGAGATCTTCCGTCTCACCACCAAGGACGGCCTTCTGACGGTGGAGCCTGGTGCAGGCCCTGCCAACACCGAGCCGAAGATCCCTTCGGACATCGTGTTTGAGCAGACTCCCGAGCAGCTGCTCAATGCGCTGCTTCCGCTGTATCTGCAGAACCAGTTGCTGCGTTCCCTGCAGGAATCGGCTGCTTCAGAGCTGGCCAGCCGGATGACGGCCATGAACAACGCCAGCGATAACGCCAAGGAGTTGGCCAAGACCCTCACCCTTGACTACAACAAGGCCCGCCAGGCTGCGATTACTCAGGAGATCCTGGAAGTTGCAGGTGGTGCTGCCGCTGTTGGCTGATCCTTTTGGTCGATCGATTTATCGAATGCCGGTCCTTCGGGGCCGGCTTTTTTGTGCCGTGTTAACGGTGAAGCGCAGCGGTTGGAGGGTGTGGGCGTGCTTCAGCTTCATCAGCTCTTCCCCACCGTGGTGGCAACAACGCAACTGCCTCTCGACCCCCTGCAACAGGCGTCATCCATGCAGGCTCTGCTGGGGCTTCGCGGCGAGGCCGAGGGCAACCCCAATGAAGGCTGCGCCTGGACGGGGGATCTGCATGGGGTGTGGCAGCTGCATCAACAGCAGCCCTTTCAGGCCTTGGCTGAGCTGGTGGTTCAGCAGGCCTGGAGTTATCTCGGTTCGATTGGGTTTGAGCGAAGCCAAGTGGCCCTGCATCTGCAGCGTTGCTGGCCTGTGATCAGTGATTGGGATCAAGCGATTGGCCGCCACCATCACCCCAATGCCCATCTCAGCGCTGTTCTCTACCTCACGGGTACTGGCTCGGGAGAGGAGGGCGTGTTGCGGCTGCATGCCCCCCATCAACCCAATGAGTTGGTGGCGGGTTTGGCGGTGGGTTACAGCGGCCCGATTGCTGAAGGCCACCCGTTGAATCTGTCCCACTGGGATCTTGCCCCACGCCCGGGTTTGCTGGTGCTGTTTCCGTCGAGCCTGCAGCACAGCGTTATGCCCAACGACGATCCAGACGAGCTGCGCTGTTCCATCAGTTTTGATTTCTTGCTGACGGCCCCAGCGCAGGGTGGCTCTCCGGAGTATCTGGCGCCCCACCCCTTCCATTGGGACTCGCTTGAGGAGCCCACTGCCTGAGAGAATGCGGCCTCTTCCTGATTGAGCCCGGCATGTCCGACGTGGCCACCTACACCGTCCGCGCCGAGTTCGAAGGCGAAACCCACAGCTTTCCCTGCCGCGCTGATCAGACGGTGCTGAACGCTGCTGAGGCCGCTGGCATCACCCTTCCCAGCTCCTGCTGCTCCGGGGTGTGCACCACCTGTGCTGCGGTGATCAGCGAGGGCAGTGTTGAGCAGCCCGATGCCATGGGTGTGAAGGGTGAGCTTCAGCAGCAGGGCTACAGCCTGCTGTGTGTGGCTTTCCCGCGGGCCGACCTCACGCTCAAGGCGGGGCAAGAGGATGCGCTCTACGAAGCCCAGTTCGGTCAATACCAGAAGTGAGGCTCACCAGCCTGCAACGTCAATTCCTCTGGCCCGCTGATGTGCCTCTGGTTGAGCTGCGCAGCTGGATCCGTCAGCAGTTGGCTCAGGAGGGTGATCTGCTCCGTTGGGCCCTTACTGAAGTTCAAACCAGCGCCGATGGTGCTCGAACACTTCAAGTGGAGGCAGTGATCAGCGCATGAGCTCGCTGCCGATTCCAACCCTGATGCTGGTGCCCACGGGTATAGGTTGTGACATCGGTGGTTTCGCCGGTGACGCCTTGCCGTCTGCACGGTTGCTGGCTGCAGCGAGCGGTTGCCTTATCACCCATCCCAATGTGATGAACGGGGCTGCGCTGTATTGGAGCGATTCCCGCGTGCACTACGTGGAGGGCTATGGCCTCGATCGGTTTGCCGTGGGTGAGTGGGCCCTGCGGCCGGTGCGGAAGCAACGGATCGGTTTGCTGCTCGATGCCGGGATTGAGCCCGAGCTGGCCCAGCGCCAGATTCAGGTGGCTGAGGGCTGCCGCGCCAGCCTGGGTTTGGAGATCGGCCCGGTCATTTCAACGGATGCGCCGCTCGCGGTGACGCTCGAGCGCGGTGCCAGTGGTGCCAGCTGGGGGCGATTGGGGCGTCCCGATGCCCTGTTGCGGGCTGGCGATCGCTTGAAGCAGGCCGGGGCGACGGCGATTGCGGTGGTGGCCCGCTTTCCTGAGGATCCGGAGAGTGAGAAGTTGGCGGCCTATCGCCAGGGCAGTGGCGTGGATGCGTTGGCCGGTGCTGAAGCGGTGATCAGTCACCTGCTGGTGAAGCATCTGCAGATTCCCTGTGCCCACGCCCCCGCGTTGGACCCTTTGCCCCTGGATCCCCAGTTGGATCCGCGGGCGGCAGGTGAGGAGCTCGGCTACACCTTCCTGGCCTGCGTGTTGGTGGGGCTGAGCCGGGCGCCGGATCTGGTGAGCGGCGATCGGCAGTCCGGCGACGTTGACGCGTCGCAATTGGGGGCCGTTGTGGTTCCCGAAGGTGCCCTGGGCGGGGAGGCTGTGTTGGCCTGCGTGGAGCGCAATCTGCCAGTGGTCTGCGTGGCCAATCCATCGGTGTTGTCGGTCACGGCCGACGCCCTTGGCTTGAGCGAAGGCGTTCTCCATGCCAGCAGTTACAGCGAGGCAGCAGGGTTGGTGCTGGCGCTGCGGGAGGGATTGAGTCCGGCGTCCCTGGGCCGGCCACTGCCAGCGCTGCAACGGTTGGATTGATGCCTGGCGGTTTCGGTGCAGCCTCCGATCAGAGCCCTTGTCCCTGTGGGGGTGGTGTTTATCGCAACTGCTGCGGGCCCCTGCATCGCGGCGATCAGCGTGCCGAAACGGCTGAACAGCTGATGCGCTCTAGATATTCAGCTTTTGCGCGTGGCGAGATCGACTATCTGCTGGCCACCCATCCCGAGCCGGATGTTCCAGCACAGCAGCGGCGTCGTTCCCTGGAGCGGAGTTGCCGGCAGACCCGTTGGATCGGTTTGACCGTTCTGGCTGTCAGCGCGGGCGGCCCGAGGGATCTGGAGGGAACGGTGCAGTTTGAAGCCCGTTATCGCGGTGGGGTGTTGAAGGAAACCTCCCTGTTTCAGCGTCGCGATGGCGCGGACGATGGCCCTTGGCTCTATGTGGGCGCACTCCACTTGGAGGGCTAACGCAGGCAGGCCATCGGATGCCGCGGCGGTACCCCGAGTGCCTTGGCCACGCCGGGATGGCACACCGATCCCTGCACCGTGTTCAGGCCGGAGATGAGTTCCGGTCGTTCCGTCACCGCCTCCTCCAGGCCCCGCCCGGCGATGCCCAGGATGTAGGGGAGGGTCACGCTCACCAGGGCTTCGGTGGAGGTGAACGGCACCGCCCCCGGCATGTTGCCCACGGCGTAGTGCTGTACGCCGTGGATGGTCACGGTGGGATCGCGGTGGGTCGTCTCCTGGCTTGTGGCGATGCAGCCGCCTTGGTCGATGGCCACATCCACGATCACTGAACCGGGTCGCATCTGCTTCACCATCTCCGCGTCCACCAGGGTGGGGGCCCGTCCGCCGGGGGTGAGCACGGCTCCGATCACCAGATCCGCCGTCGGCACCAACCGTTCCAGCAGTCCGCGGCTGCTCACCACACTCATCAAGCGACCGCGCCGGTCGGCCTCAAGGCTGCGCAACCGCTGGGGTGAGCGGTCGAGCAGCAATACCTCGGCATCCATGGCGGCGGCTGTTCGTGCGGCATTCCAGCCCACGGTGCCGGCGCCAAGCACCACCACACGGGCCGGCTGCACGCCGGTGCAGCCCCCCATCAGCACACCGCGGCCGCCGTGGGGTTTCTCCAGCAGGTGAGCTCCCACCTGGGCCGCCAAGCGCCCCGCGATTTCGCTCATCGGTGCCAGCAACGGCAGGCTGCCGTTCTCCAGCTGCACGGTTTCGTAGGCGATGGCGGCAGTTCCCGCCTCCAGCAGGGCTTCGCCAACGCTGGGATAGGCGGCCAGGTGCAGGTAGGTGAACAGCACCATGTCCTTCCGCAGGTAGGCAAATTCCTCCGCCTGCGGTTCCTTCACCTTCACCACCAGATGGGCGCCCCAGGCCTCGTCGCGGCTCACCATTTGGGCACCGGCGGCGGCGAAGGCCTCGTCACCGATTCCCGCTCCAGCTCCGGCTCCGGTTTCGATGCGCACCTCCAAGCCTTGGCTCACCAGCTCCCGCACCGCATCGGGAGTCAGCGCCACGCGCTGCTCATCGAGCTTGATCTCCTTCGGCACACCGATGCTGGCCATCGGTGCCGAGAGGACGGAGGCTGCCATGGCGGCTTCAAGGGGATCCCTTCAATCTGGCTCCGCTGCGCGTAACCCGCCACTTCTCCAGGGTTGGACTGCGCTAGGCCGCGGCAATGGGCAACCGCCAACCGCTGCCGAAGGCCTGGGGACTCACCTTGAGCAAAGGTGCCGCTTGGCGTCGCTTGAACTCGGCCCGTTTCAGCAGCCGTTCCACCCGTTCAACAAGAGCGGGATCGTGGCCGGCCGCCACCAGGATTGGTCCAGACTGGCGCTCCTGGATCAGGGCTTTGAGCAGTGCATCCAGGGCGTCGTAGTCGGGCAGGGAGTCGCTGTCTTTCTGGTTGGGCCTGAGCTCGGCGCTGGGGGGTTTACGGCGGATTGCTTCCCCCACCAGCTCCCCGTGCGTCGGTAGTCCCAGCGCCTGGCGGCAGCCCCGGGCTGCGTCGCTGTCAAGCCAGTCGCAAAGGGCAAACACGCTGGTTTTGTAGAGATCGCCAATCACCGCAAGCCCACCGTTCATGTCGCCGTAGAGGGTGCAGTACCCCACCGCCAGCTCGGATTTGTTGCCAGTGGTGAGCAGCAGTTGGCCCTGCTGGTTGGCCACGGCCATCAGCAGGGTGCCGCGAATGCGTGATTGGAGATTTTCCGCTGTCACGCCCTGGGGCATTGCCCCCAGCGGTGCGGTCAGGGCCTGGTCGTAGCCCTCCATCAGGCCGGCGATGGGCACTGTGTTGGTCTGCAGCCCCAAACGTTCGGCCAAGGCCAAGGCGTCGTCGATGGATCCAGACGAGCTCCAGGGGGAGGGCATCAACAGCGCTGAAACCGCCTCGTTCCCAAGAGCTGCTGTGGCGATCACCGCCACCAGCGCTGAGTCGATGCCGCCGCTCAACCCCAGCAAGGCTTGTTTGAACCCGCATTTCCGGGCGTAGTCACGCACCCCAAGCACCAGGGCGCGGAACAGTCGCTCGAGGGGATCCATGGGTTGGATCTGGCCGTGGGACCGCACAGTGGTGGGATGGCCGCTGTCCCAGACCGCCAGGTGCTCCTCGCAGACGGGGAGTTCCAGCTGCACGGCGCCATCGGCTCCCACCACAAAACTGGCCCCGTCGAACACCAGCTCATCATTCCCCCCGACTTGATTGAGGTAGATCAGTGGGCAATTGAGGCGTTGCGCCGCTGCCGCCGCCAGCTGTTGGCGCAAGGCTGGCTTGGCGGCATCGAAGGGGGAGGCCGCCAGATTGATCACCAGATTCGGATGTTCGGGGACCAGTTGATCGATGGGATCCGGTCCGTCCAGGCGCTCGCGCTGCAGGCCGTCATCCACCCAGAGGTCTTCGCAGATGGTGAGGCCCAGTCGCTTCCCGTTGGGCAGGCTGAGCAGGCAGGGCCCATGGCCTGGGCGGAAGTAGCGCCGCTCATCAAAGACGTCGTAACTGGGCAGCAGCTGTTTCTGGGCAATCGGCCGCCAGCCCAGGCGATTCACCAGCACCACACCGTTGTGCAGCCGTGGACTGCGGGCATCGGATGCGGGCAGTGCAGCTCCCACCAACAGGGTGACGCTGCTGTTGAGTTGGTTCACCAGCCACTGCAGCATCGTGTCCTGCTGCTGGATGCGGCTGGGTTCGAGCAACTGGTCCCGGGGGGGATACCCCCAAAGGGAGAGTTCAGGGGTGAGCACCAGCTCAACAGCCTGCTCTTCTGCCCTGCGCACGGCCTCCAGAATCCGCTTCGCGTTGCCCTCGAAGTCGCCGACCACGGGGTTGAGTTGCGCCAGGGCGATGCGCATCAGCAGAGGCTCCCCGAAAGGCCATAAAGATTGTGCTGGAGCAACAGCGGCCACACCGCTTCGGGGATCTGCGCTTGATTCGGTTGCAGGCGCAGTTGCGAACTGGCGATGGCGGGAACCTCAAGATCCAGCAGGTCCACCTGTCCGCCCAGATCGCGCAGGGCCTGCAGCGTCGCGTCCTCTAGGGGCCAACCCTTGCGGGGGGCGATGGCCAGGCGGCACTGCGGCAGCCAGCAATTGCTCTGTTTCCAGCGGGGAATCTGTCCGGCGAGATCGCTGCCCACCACAAACACCAGCTCTCGATCAGGCCAATGCTGGGCGGCCCGTTGCAAGGTGATCAAGGTGTAAGGGCTGCTCAGATGCTGAGCCAGCTCCAGCCGTTCATCCTGCAGTTGCTGCACCAGCTGGCCGAGCAGCATCGCTCGCAACTCCAGGGGGGCATCGTGCTGTTTCAGGGGATTGTCACTGGCCCAGGTCGCCACGTGGCCGTAGCGGTTCAACAGCCCCTCCAGCAGCACCTGATGGCCGCGGGTGGGTGGATCGGCGCTGGTGCCCAGCAAGGCGATGGCAGCAGCGGTCATCTCAGGGCAGCAGTGGTTGCAGATCCTGCTCCAGGGCTTTGGGCCAGCGCAACAGCCAGTGGTGCACCACAGGATCACGTTCGGCCAGCCGGCGCAGCAGCGCACCGGGTTGTCCACCGCGCCGGCGCAGCACCTGCTGCGCCACGAGACGCCCCGTTCGGCGGCTGGCGTGCACCGCCAGGGCGGCCTGGGCCAGGGCCACCGGGGCTGCAGGGGCCAAGCTGCCCCCGCCGCTCACCGGCACCAGCAGCAGCAGTGCCTGCTTCAGGGCCGCCAGCCCCAACTGCACCCCGCCCAACAAGGCGTTGTGGCTGGAGAGTCGGGTGAGCAGCAGCCGTGCCGCCGCTGGTGTCATCGGCAGGTTGTAGAGACGGCTGAGCTGCAGCACCAGGGCGGTGTCGCAGGCCATGCCTCCCGCCATATCCAGGGCCATCACTGGGTTGACGGCCACGCCCGTGGCCTTGGCGGCTGCATAACGACCGATCAGGCTCTGGGCCGTGCGGCGGTGCTGTTGCAGCCGCAGTTCTTGGCAGGCCTTCTGGAAGTGGTCGGCCTGGCGCAGCGATTGAATCGCCAGCAGCAAGGTGCCTTCGTTCTCCAGCTGCCGGCAGAGCTGCTTCTGCAGGTTCTCCACCTGCGGCGTCGTGATCATGCTGCGCACCCGTCCATCGGCCTGGATCTGGGGGCTGCGGGGTGCTGCCGCTGCCGCGGTGATCGGTAGATCCACCGGCAGCCGGGCGCGGATGCTGCGCAGCAGCGTGGCACGTTCCTGCTCTGGCCAGCGGTCGCTCCGGTTCAGCACCAGCTGCAGGGGCTTGCCGCTCTTCAGCAGCGTGCTTAACGCCGCCAGGTCGGCCCGGGTCAGGTCGCTGTCCACCACAAGCAGCACCAGATCGGCCCCCATGGCCACGCGGGAGGCCAAGCGCGCCCGCCCGGCGGCATCGATTTCATCAATGCCGGGGGTGTCCACCAGTTCCACCCTGGTCAGCCCGGCAATCTCCACGGGCCAGTCCACCGCCTGCTGATGGCGGGTGCTGCCGTGGGCGACATCCGTTGCCAGCAGTGGGCGGCGGATCAAGGCATTGATCAGGCTGGATTTGCCAACCCCCACCCGACCAAACAGAGCAATGCGCAGGCGCCGCTGCTGCAGCCGTTGCAGCTGACGATCCAGCAGCTGCAATTCACCACCCAGCAGTCCCTGATCCCGTGGGCTCAGCTGAAGCTGACTGCGCCACTGCTCCAGCAGCAGCTGGCAGCGCTCAACGGTGTGGGGCGGGGTGGGTTGCATTCCGTTCATGCTGCTGGCTTGCGCCACCAGCCGGCCAGCACGGCCAGCACGGATTCGGCACCGATCACGCCGACAAAGCCACCGAATTCATCCACCACAACGCGCACGCCACCGCTGTCGCGCCGGAAGCCCGTCAGCAGCCGATCGGCCCGGATCATCTCGGGCACATATTCCACCGGCTCGCAGAGGTCAACGGGTGTGAGCAGGCCGCGGTTCTCCAACAGGGCGGTGAGCACCCGCTCGCGGCTAGCCACCCCAAGCACCTTGTCCACTTGATCGCCCAGCACCACCCACCAGGGATCGTTAGTGCTCATCAACTTGGCCCGCTGGGCTTCGATGCTGAGGCTGCCGTCCAGGGTGGGCGCCGCCACCCGCGGCGTCATCAGGTCGCGGGCGGTGAGGTCGTTGAGCTGAAACACCTTGCCGATCATCGCGGCTTCATCGGCTTCGATTTCTCCTTTCTGAGAGCCCAGGCGGGCCAGCAGACGGATCTCCTCCTCATTGGTGCTGAGTTCCGCTTCGGCAGTGATGGCAGGCAGCATCCGTTCCAGCAGCAGCACCAGCGGCCGCAGCGCCAGGCCGAGCCAATGCAACAGGGGTGCGCTGGCCAGGGCTACCGGCAGGGCCAGACGGCTTCCGAGGGCTTTGGGCAGGATTTCCCCCAGCAGGATCACCAGGACAGTCAGCCCGACCGAGAACACCGGCAGGGCCACCCCGCTGATGTTGCGCTGCTCAAACACCCAGGCGGCATAACCGCCCAGCATCAGGCTGCCGAAAATGTTGAAGCCGTTGTTGGCAATCACCAGAGCCGACAGGGTGCGCCCCAGCCGTTGACGCAATTGCGCCAGCCGCCGGGCACCGGCCACGGGGCGTTCCCGGGCCGCCAGCTCGTGCACCCGGATCGGACTCACAGTCAGCAGGGCGGCTTCCACTCCGGAGCAGAGGGCCGAACCCAGCAGCACCACCAAAACCAGCAGCAACAGCACCAGGAGATCGGAGCTCATTGCCGTCTGAGACTCCTTGCATCGTAGAGGCCCTGGCCAGTTCGGCCTTGCCAACTGCCATCCTGTTCCTCTCAACGTTCTGCTGCTGTGAACGGTTTCGACTCCGGCATCCACGCGCGTCGTCGCGCCCTGTTCATGGAGCAACTCGGCGCTGCCGCCGCGGTGATTCCGGCCGCGGCGTTGGCAACCCATCACGCCGACTGCGAGTGGCCCTTCCGGCAGGACAGCGATTTCTTTTATCTCACCGGTTTTGATGAACCGGATGCGGTGGCTCTGCTGCTGCCGCATCGACCGGAAGGCGAGCGCTTCGTGCTGTTCGTGCAGCCCAAGGATCCTGCAGCCGAGGTGTGGACCGGCTTCCGCTGGGGCACCGAAGGAGCGGTGGAGCGCTACGGCGCGGACCTGGCCCATCCGCTGGATCAGTTGAGCGAAAAACTGCCCGAGTACCTCGCCGGTGCTGAAGCCATCGCCTTCCGGGTGGGCCGCCATACCTCGGTGGAGTCGATGGTGCTTTCGGCCTGGGGTCGGCAACTGGATACCTATGCCCGCACGGGGACGGCGGCCCTGGGCCTGGTGGCACCAACGCCGATCCTGCATCGCCTGCGCCTGCGCAAGGAGCCCCATGAGTTGGAGCGTCTGCGAGAGGCCTGTCGCATCTCCTCAGAAGCCCACGAGCTGGCCCGATCGATCACCCGCCCGGGCATGAACGAAGCCGAGGTGCAGGCGGCGATGGAGGCCCATTTCCGCAGCAACGGGGCCCGCGGTCCGGCCTACGGATCCATCGTTGCTGGCGGTGATAACGCCTGCGTGCTGCACTACACCGCCAACACGGCCCAGCTTCAGGACGGTGACCTGCTGCTGATCGATGCCGGTTGTTCCCTGGAGGATTACTACAACGGCGACATCACCCGCACCTTCCCGGTGAATGGCCGCTTCACGGCGGAACAGCGGGAGCTCTACAGCCTGGTGCTGGAGGCCCAGGTAGCTGCGGTTGCCGTTGTAGCTCCGGGCGGCACGGCGGAGGCGGTACACGACACCGCCCTGCGAATTTTGGTGGAGGGCCTGGTGGACCTGGGCCTGCTGATCGGGGATGTGGACGGCATCATCGAGCGAGGCGACTACCGCCACCTGTACATGCACCGCACCGGCCATTGGCTGGGTCTTGATGTGCATGACGTGGGGGCCTACCGGCTCGGTGAGCAACCTGCGCCGCTGGAGCCAGGCATGGTGCTCACCGTTGAGCCCGGTCTTTACGTCAGTGATCGCCTCAGCGTGCCGGAAGGACAGCCTGAGATTGACGATCGCTGGAAAGGCATCGGCATCCGGATCGAAGACGATGTTGCCGTCACCGAGACTGGCCATGAGGTGCTCACCGCCGGCGCCCTCAAGAGCGTTGCTGCGATGGAGCGTTCCTAGGCCACCTGTAGCAAGATCCAGAACAGAAAAATCACCAGCTTCATCAGGCCTTCGATGCCGGTGAGCCGAGCATGGGGATAGCTGAGGATCAGCGTCAGGGCCAGGAGAACCATCTCAAAGGGTTCCAGCCCCAGGATCACATCGGTCCCGGTGATTCCCCCAAGCACCAGCACGGCCGGAACGGTGAGGCTCACTGTGGCCACGACCGACCCGTACAACGTGTTGATCGACCGCTGCACCTCGCCAGCGGAAGCGGCCTGAATGGCGTTGAGAGCCTCTGGCGCCAGAATCAGCATCGCCACCAGGACCCCCGCCAGAGAACTCGGCAGGCCGAGATCGGTAATGCCGGTTTCGATCAGCTGCCCCATCGATTCGGCAATCAGGCACACCACCAGCAGTCCTGCCACAAGCAGTAACGCTGCTTTCCACAGCGACAGGTCGTTGTCGTTGTTCTCGGCTTCCAGGGTTTCCAGCGCTTCGCCACCCCCGCCAACACCGACGATCAGGCTCTCCCGTTCGGTGTAAAGACTGCGGTAACGCCCCATTTGGGCGGTTAAGAAGATGGCGTAGACGCCAAAGGCCACCACGGAGAGCACCGCATTCACAGGAGTGCTGAAATTGGCCTCCGTGGTGCTGCGGCTGAAGTTAGGAATCACCAGTGCCAGCACGCACATGGTGCTGATCAGGTCCCAGTACGTGAGGGCCCCCAACAGGTTGGGAGCCGCCATTTGGCTGGTGTCCACCTGCCCATCGCTTCCCAGCGTCCCGCGTCGCACGGCCGCCAAAACGTTGCAGATTCCGGTGACGCCGGTGAGGGCGATCATCACCACTGAGAACATCGAATCCCTCGCCAGGGTTGGGTTGCTCTCGCCTGTGAGCATGGTGCTGGCCACCAGGGCGAGTTCGATGGTCATCACCGCGGCTGTCAGCACCAACGTTCCATAGGGCTGACCGATCAGCTCTGAGACGCGATCGGCCTGGTTGGCCACGCTTTTCGAGAGCACAAGAACCACTCCGCTCAGCAAAGCCAGGCCGGCGAGAACGATGCTGGTGGGTTGCACCAGAAGCCACGCCATCACGCCGCTGAATTCAATCGAAACGAGGGCGACGAGGCCGATCAGGATCGGCAGAAGCAGGCGCACCATCGAGTCATTGCAACAGAGCCGGGATTAACTCCCGTGTCGCTCCCACAATGCAGTCTGCGCCGGCATTGCGCAGCTTCTGGTGATACGACATCACGTCTGCCACATGGGGAGGTGCCACGCCCAGGCTGCGCCATCTCAGCTCGGGTCGCCGCTCCCGGGCGTTGATCACCGTTTGCACATCCGCCACGGTGTCGCCGATGTAGGCGACCCACTCTGGTCTTTCTCCATCCGCCAAGGTCTCCGCCATCCGCAACAGCCCTGTGGGGTCGGGTTTGTCTGGTGCATCCCCCATGGCAATCAGGGATGGTTTGTTGAGTCCCAGACGCTGCTCCAGAACGAATCGCGCTGAGGGGGGTTCAGCTCCGCTGACGAATCCCCAGCGGATGCCTCGGCTGGACAGCTCTTCAAAGAAAGCGGAATCCACCAGCAGCGGTTCATCGCCGATGAAGCCCGTCCAGTCGCTGGGATCACCCTGAGGATCGCCGCCGAAGTAGTAGCCACTGAACACATCGACCAGTGCTGTGCGATCCGGAAGCTCAGTCCCATGGCGTCGCAGCAGTTCCAGGCTGGCGTCCCAGTCGTTGTTCCACCGGCCTTCTCCCTTCAGGTTGTCGATGTCCTCGGGTGTGGGACGCCAGCCGCTGTAGTGCTGAACTGTTTCCTGAAGAGCACGGCGGTAGCTGCCAGCCACATCGCGGATCACACCATCGATGTCGAATAGCAGGATGGTTGGGGATCCCAGAGCACCTCGTGGGGAGCGGCTGGTAGGTTAGTTGTTTGTATTTCTGTCTTGAGCGCTGACACCATGACGGTCACCGAAGGCGCTGCCCCTACCGACCAGGAGGTCGCGACTCCGTCCGCCGACGCGGCTGAAGGCGCCACCCAGGCAGCTGAAACCACTGAAAAGCCTGCAGCCAGCGAGGGTGAAGGTCGTCCTGTGCTGAAAGGAGCTGCTGCGGCTCTGGCCACGGCCACCATCGACGCTGATGGTGTTCCTTCCGGGTACACCCCGAAGGCTGATGAGGGTCGCTTCCTGTTGAAGATCCTCTGGCTTCCCGACAACGTGGCCCTTGCGGTTGATCAGATCGTTGGCGGTGGCCCCAGCCCCCTCACCTCTTACTTCTTCTGGCCCCGTGAGGATGCCTGGGAAAGCCTGAAGACCGAGCTGGAGGGCAAGAGCTGGATCACTGACAACGAGCGGGTTGAGGTTCTCAACCAAGCCACTGAGGTGATCAACTACTGGCAGGAAGAGGGCAAAGGCAAGAGCCTCGACGAAGCCAAGGCCAAGTTTCCCGACGTCACCTTCTGCGGTACAGCCTGATTCCGTCCCGTTGTTCAGCTCAACAACAAAAACCTGCCTCCGGGCAGGTTTTTTTGTGCCTGCCACCCTGACCTCTGATCAAAAAAAGATCCAAAAAACACCATTAAAAAAGCCAGGGGCTGGAGCCCCTGGCGCTTTGAACGTCATCCTTGAAATAGGTGGATGAATCAGTCGGCGGTTTTGCTGGCCTGAAGGCGGGCGCGAGCTTCATTGAGCTGTTGCTGGGCCTTGAGCTTTTCCGGAGAAGCCGGTTGCCCTTCCATGCCAGCCACCACGGTGGTGGCTTTCTGGAAAGCGGTCTCGGCGGCAGCGGCATCGATGGAGCTGCCCAGTTCCGCCTTGTTCACCAGAACGGTGACTTCGTCGGCATCCACTTCGGCGAAACCACCCATCAGGGCGATGGAGTTCCAGGCACCATTGGCACGCACTCGAAGTACACCGATGTCGATGGCGGTGAGCAGGGAGATGTGGCCAGGCAGGATGCCGAGTTGACCGGTGGTACTGGGCAGGATCACCTCATCGGCGCTGCCATCAAAGACGTTCTGGTCTGTTGCCAGCACGCGGAGGGTGAGGGACATGAACCTTGGTTCGAAAGGAGAACGGACTGTCGAGAAACACGTGAACGGGGGTGTGGATCACACCCCCGAAGGGATCACTTGGTTTCGGCGGCGATCTTCTCGGCCTTGGCTTTCACTTCCTCGATGTTGCCCACAAGGTAGAAGGCGGCTTCGGGGAGGCTGTCCAGCTCACCGGAAAGAATCTGGTTGAAACCAGCGATGGTCTCTTCCAGCTTCACGTACTTGCCGGGCATGCCGGTGAAGATCTCGGCCACGAAGAAAGGCTGGGAGAGGAACTTCTCCACCTTGCGGGCACGATCCACGGTGCGACGGTCGTCTTCCGACAGTTCGTCGAGACCCAGAATCGCGATGATGTCTTGCAGTTCTTTGTAGCGCTGCAGGGTGGACTGCACGGCGCGGGCGGTGCGGTAGTGCTCGTCACCCACCACAGCTGGCTGGAGCATGGTGCTGGTGGAATCCAGAGGATCCACAGCGGGGTAGATGCCCTTGGAGGCCAGGGCACGGTTCAGCACCGTGGTGGCGTCCAGGTGGGCAAAGGTGGTGGCCGGGGCGGGGTCGGTCAGGTCGTCAGCAGGCACGTAAACAGCCTGGATCGAGGTGATCGAACCTTCAACGGTGGAAGCAACACGCTCCTGAAGGGCACCCACGTCGGTACCCAGGGTGGGCTGGTAGCCCACAGCGGAAGGCATGCGGCCCAGAAGTGCGGACACCTCGGAACCGGCCTGCACGAAACGGAAGATGTTGTCCACGAACAGCAGCACGTCCTGCTTGTTCACGTCGCGGAAGTGCTCAGCCATGGTCAGAGCTGAGAGACCCACGCGCATACGGGCGCCGGGGGGCTCGTTCATCTGGCCGTAGCAGAGGGCCACCTTCGACTTGGACAGGTCGTCGGCGTTGATCACGCCGGATTCCTTGAATTCCTCGTAGAGGTCGTTGCCCTCACGGGTGCGCTCACCCACACCACCGAACACAGAAACACCGCCGTGCTCCTTGGCGATGTTGTTGATCAGCTCCTGAATCAGCACGGTCTTGCCCACGCCGGCGCCGCCGAACAGGCCGACCTTGCCGCCCTGGCGATAGGGAGCCAGGAGGTCGATCACCTTGATGCCGGTCTCGAACACCTTGGGCTTGGTCTCAAGCTCGGTGATGTTGGGGGCATCCCGGTGGATGGGAGCGGTGGCCGTGGTGTTGACGGGGCCCTGCTCGTCGACGGGCTCGCCCAGCACGTTGAAGATGCGGCCGAGGGTGCCTTCACCCACGGGCACGGAAATCGGTGCACCGGTGTCAACGGCTTCCATACCGCGCACCAGACCGTCGGTGCCACTCATGGCAACGGCGCGAACCCGGTGATCACCCAGAAGCTGTTGAACCTCAGCGGTCAGGGCGACGTCATCGCCTGCGGGGTTTTTCCCCTCAATGCGCAGAGCGTTATAGATCTTGGGTAGTTTCCCGGCGGGAAATTCAACGTCCAGAACCGGGCCGATCACCTGACGGATCACACCCTTGGTGCCAGCAGATGCAGGAGCAGAAGCGACCATAGGAAGGAGAGTTGCGGGAACAGGCGCTGCGCGCTCGGACCCATTCAGAGCGGCGCAACCATACCACTGCTCTGGTTGCTCCCCCTTCGGTTCGGTCACCCGCACAGCTTGGGGTATGGCCCGAGGGGTGGTCGGTTGCATACGTTGGCACTCATCGGCATCGAGTGCCAACTCGCGTCGATGCGTGGCGCATTGCGCCCTGTCCCTGCTCCTGCAAGTACCCATGGCTGCTGTTTCTCTCAGCGTCTCGACCGTCAAACCCCTTGGCGACCGCGTGTTCGTCAAAGTCTCTGAATCCGAAGAGAAGACCGCCGGCGGCATTCTTCTGCCTGACACCGCCAAAGAAAAGCCCCAGGTGGGTGAAGTGGTTCAGGTGGGCCCCGGCAAGCGCAACGACGACGGCAGCCGTCAGGCTCCCGAAGTTGGTGTGGGCGACAAGGTGCTCTACAGCAAGTACGCCGGCACCGACATCAAACTCGGCAGCGATGAATACGTGCTGCTGTCCGAGAAGGACATCCTGGCTGTCGTCAACTGAGACCAGCCCCGCTGCATTGCGGCTTGAGTCTCAACTCAGCCTTCCTTAATCATCCTCTTCATTAGGAAACGCCTTCCATGGCAAAGCGCATCATCTACAACGAGAACGCCCGTCGCGCTCTCGAAAAAGGCATCGACATCCTCTGCGAAGCCGTCGCCGTGACCCTGGGCCCCAAGGGCCGCAACGTGGTGCTCGAGAAGAAGTTCGGTGCTCCCCAGATCATCAATGACGGCGTCACCATCGCCAAGGAGATCGAGCTCGAAGACCACATCGAGAACACCGGTGTTGCTCTGATCCGTCAGGCCGCCTCCAAAACCAACGACGCTGCCGGTGACGGCACCACCACCGCCACCGTTCTGGCCCACGCCATGGTCAAGGCGGGTCTGCGCAACGTGGCTGCCGGTGCCAATGCCATCACTCTGAAGAAGGGCATCGACAAGGCGTCCGATTTCCTGGTCAGCAAGATCAAGGAAATGGCCAAGCCCATCGCTGACAGCAATGCCATCGCCCAGGTCGGCACCATCTCTGCTGGCAACGACGAGGAAGTCGGCAAGATGATCGCCGATGCCATGGACAAGGTTGGCAAGGAAGGTGTGATTTCCCTCGAAGAGGGCAAGTCCATGGAGACCGAGCTCGAGGTCACCGAGGGCATGCGCTTCGACAAGGGCTACATCTCCCCTTATTTCGCCACCGACACCGAGCGGATGGAAGCCGTCCTCGACGAGCCCTACATCCTGCTCACCGACAAGAAGATCGGTCTGGTGCAGGATCTGGTGCCCGTGCTGGAGCAAATCGCCCGCACCGGCAAGCCTCTGCTGATCATTGCCGAGGACATCGAGAAGGAAGCCCTCGCCACTCTGGTGGTGAACCGCCTGCGCGGTGTGCTGAACGTGGCTGCCGTGAAGGCTCCTGGTTTCGGTGATCGCCGCAAGGCCATGTTGGAAGACATGGCTGTGCTGACCAACGGTCAGCTGATCACTGAAGATGCCGGTCTCAAGCTGGAGAACGCCAAGCTCGAGATGCTGGGCACCGCCCGTCGCATCACCATCAACAAGGACACCACCACCATCGTTGCCGAGGGCAATGAGGCGGCTGTCGGCGCCCGCTGCGAACAGATCAAGAAGCAGATGGACGAGACCGACTCCACCTACGACAAGGAGAAGCTGCAGGAGCGTCTGGCCAAACTGGCCGGTGGCGTGGCTGTGGTGAAGGTGGGTGCGGCCACCGAAACCGAGATGAAGGACAAGAAACTTCGTCTCGAGGACGCCATCAATGCCACCAAGGCGGCGGTTGAGGAAGGCATCGTTCCTGGCGGTGGCACCACCCTGGCTCACCTGGCTCCGGCCCTGGAGCAGTGGGCAGCCTCCAGCCTGTCCGGAGAGGAACTGATCGGCGCCAACATCGTGGCTGCTGCTCTTACCGCTCCGCTGATGCGCATCGCTGAAAACGCAGGTGCCAACGGCGCTGTTGTGGCTGAGAACGTCAAGGCTCGCGCTGGTGCCGAAGGTTTCAACGCTGCCTCCGGTGAGTACGTCGACATGCTGGCTGCCGGCATCGTCGATCCCGCCAAGGTGACCCGCTCTGGTCTGCAAAATGCCGCATCCATCGCTGGCATGGTGCTCACCACCGAGTGCATCGTGGCTGATCTGCCTGAGAAGAAGGAAGCAGCTCCTGCCGGCGGCGGCATGGGCGGCGGCGACTTCGACTACTGATCCACCTGGGTGTGGTCGGGAGACCACCCGATCACCCCAACTCAAGTCATGCCAAGAGGTCCTGCGGGGCCTCTTTTTATTGCCATGGACTGTATTGTGAGATCTAGGTTTTTCAATACATATGCTTTGCGGAGTTTGCTCTCAGCTGCAGCCCATGAATCGTTGAGGGTTCAGGAGTACTCCGGCTAGTGTATTGGTTGGTATTGTTAAGTCGGGACAAATGCCCCAGCGACCCGGAGCTTTTGCTGCTCAGTTTGCCCCTGAGACGCTGAAGCGTTTCAAGGATCTCTGTCGACAGCAGGACAAGGCCTATTCCAAGGTGTTGGAGCGTCTTGCGCTGCTGTATGTCGAAACGGATGGAGGAATTCTTTCGGCAGTCGGTTCAGGAGGAGTTCCCTCAAAAGGGGTGCAGAAAAGGCAGGTTCAGGTTGAGTCTCTGCAAAATAAGTTGTTGGAAGATCTATTGAAGCGCGTTGAGATTCTTGAAAAAAAGGAGACTAAAACGTTGTATGAGTTGGATCGCGTTCACAAGGAACTTGCTTTTTTTAAATCAGGCTTGCAGGCCCCCTAGTCTGATGAATGCACTTAGAAGAAAGTCATGAATGCTTACTTATTGACTGACAACATGGCTTCATCGTCGAGATTTAGCATCTGTTTGGTCATGTTAATAACAATCTTGCTGTTAATGCTATAGCTAATAAGTCCAGCGCCCAGATTCTTGTTTGGCGTCCCTTTTGCAAATAAATTGCCTACATCCTTGACCAGAGATTTATCAACTATTTTGACGGTAGTATTGTTAATTCCTGTTGGAAAAACGCAATGTTTTTCATTGGAGTGGAGAATCCCTGGTTTTTTGCAGAAGCGATGTGGAACAAGTTGGCCTGCACCCGCATTGGCAATAAAGAAATCAACAGCTTGACAGTGTTGTATTTTCTCTCGGTACGTTTGTCCTACCAGACTTACGACCGATACATTTGAAAAAGGTAATAATTTTTTCTTAATCGAAGCGACAACCTCAAGATCTTGATTGACTGGGGTTGCTTTGCTTCCACTCAGACGAGCATGATTTGAATTTTCGTATTCGGTAAAACCATCAATCATAAACACAAATGAATCAAACCAAGGCGTTAGTTGTTGCACAAAAGCTGGGAGAAAGTCTTCTTGTTCGATCCATATCCTCTTCTGTCCAGAAATGCCAAACCATAGAGTGAGCGTATTGCTTTTATTAAATACTTTTCTGATTTGTTTGAACACTTGATTCCATCGACTCCGAATGACGTTGTTGCGCCAGCCTTGGGTGCTGTCTAGGTAGACAACTTTCTCCATTTTTTCGGAATATTGATCAAGCTTCATTCCCAGCTGATTCGAGCCGATGACCAATGGAAAGAGGGAAAATGTGGGCTTATTTTTTTGGGCTACTGAGAGCTTCTTGTAATGCCTAGGGATGAAAAAAGAATTGTTGCTAACGATTGGCTTGTCAGTCTCTAGCCATACAAGCCATTTAAGTTGATCGTAGAAGTGATGGTAGGGTCTTTTTTGATCAACGAGGTAGCCGGAAAATGTTGCCTTTTTCGTTCCATACCTTCTCGAGCTAATCTTATTCTTGCCATTGAAAAGTTTTCTAATTGCGTTTAAAATTGCATCATCATTAACAGAAGACTTATGTTTGCCTGCATATGATTCTGTAAAAATTGCGTCAACAAATGATGTGCATTGACATAGAATCCATTGATTTTGGTTGCTTGAATCGCTAAAGAAAATAAAGTTACACATGCCTTGGCGCATATTTTTAGTGATAAAAGTATCTAAATTTTCTAGGAATGGATGAGGTAAGCAAATCGCTTCTTGGTGCTTGTCGATTGATTTAACTAATGCTTGAACTGTTTCAATATTGCCGGTTTCAATTGAATTAATTACGCTTTTCCATAGTGGACTGCAGATTTTTTGAGCAAGAGAGCCGGGAAGTTTTTTAGAAGGAATATGAAATTTGTACTTCATTGGTTTTTCAGGGCTCAAATTTTTATTCATTCGTGCTGCTCTCCACACCCGACGACTATACATGGCTTCTCTTCGTCAGCTTGCTCAATGCTTGTTTTGTTCAAAGCGTTCATGGGCTATTCATGTAAGCTTGGAGTTGTTGGATTTGGATTTGGATAAAATATTTGTGCCTATATTTTGTTGAGAAATATTTGCTTGAAATTTAGAATTTAGTGCCTCGTCTTTGAGGATTGGGGTACAAGATTCATTTGAATGTATTGATGCTATTTTAATTCTTCTGATTGTTTGGAAAGTTGTTTTCGCGCGCGCTCTAGGAGCTTGGCTAGTTTTTGTCCTTGTGGTCGGTTTTCCTTGGCGACCTCTAGCAACTCAACTTCTGTCGTTTTCGAGACTTTTCCAGATTGGCTTAATTTAATAATGGCATCAACAGTGTCATTTGAGAGTTTTTTCTGAGACTTTTTGGCAAAAAATTGTTGGAGTGTATCTCCAATAAGAGCCATAGATATGGATTCTTCGTTGCGGATTTTTTCAACTTCTTCTGATGACAGTTTTTCTGCAGTTTCATGGCAGAAACTTGAGGGTAGGGTCAACTTTTCGTTAGGTTCCAGGCGTGAATTAATGGTTTTGAGGTATATATTATTTTTGTCGTAGACTTTCTCGAGCTGCTGCTGGTTAAGCTTGCATTTCTGAGCTTTGAGCTGTGGTTGATTTTTAATCAATGCATCTGAAATTCTTTTGCTAATCAATGGAAATTTGCTGTAGTACAGAGCATTGATGGTGATTAGAATCTCAAGTTCTTTCTTGCTTAGGCTTCTATTGATAATCGCTCCGTTCATATTATCTGCAGGATAGAGATCTTCGGCTCCTATTGATTTAAATACCTGCAGCGTAATATCATGTTTGTGGGCTGAGTAATTGATGATCGTATTTGCGATACTCGATTTAGACATCAAGTCAATAATTTCTGCGGCCTTGGCATGATGTGACGAGATGAAATGCCTTGCTCTTATGAATTGTTCTAGTGGCATAGAATCTCCATGTCGTTTTACGCGTTGTTGGTACTCGGAAGAAAGCATCTCGTCCACCTCTCTTACTGCAAGGATAATGTGTAAATCGATAAAATTTTCCCAATTGCTTTTTGTTTGAATTAAATCTGGGATGAGCCAAAAAAGTGATTCCGAGCTTAAGACTATTTTTGAGTAATTTTGATTCTTCTTTCCGATCTCTAGCAATTGATCGCTTAAGCTTATCTCCGGGTTTGGCTGCCAATTGCCAGATGTGATTTCAAGTCGAGAAGCTCGATCTCGCAGAGATGGCTGGATGGGATAGCTGATGCCTCGTTTGGCTAGCTTCTCTGAGGCAATTGCCAATGCTGACTGAATTGCAGAAGTTCCTGTTTTTCCGTGACCAATGTGCAGGAAAAGTTTGATTTTTTTCACTGCACTCCATCCTTTTTGGGCGACTTTAGCATTGGCTTCGGCCTTGTCGTTCTCCTGCTTGTGTGAGTGTCAGGTCTTTGTCTTTGCCTGCGACCTAATAATGTGAATATGGCATTTCATTTTAGACCGTGTCCTGGCTGATTGGTCGAATGGAGGTTGTGATTTGCATTGACTAAGTTGCAAGTCTTCCTATTACTTCTTGTGCTGGAAGTGAGGATCAATTTTGATTTGCTGTTTGTGGCATAAGCATTTTGTGAGAAAGGTTAGGGGCTAGTGCTCGATTTGCTGGCTGAACCGGAGTGATTTTATAGAGCCTTTTTCGTGTTCTCTTTGGCTCATTATTGGTTATTAAGAGCCGGAACTGGCAGGATCAGTGTGTGGGATTTTTGGTCGCGCTTTGGACAAGGGTTCTTGTGATATTGCGTTGTCAAAGATTGTCTCTAAGCTTTGGATTTTGATGTTTTTAGCGGTACTTTATAGGGAGGAGTGAGGTAATTGAAGACCACGATGAGCTATCTGGGATCATCATTCGAATTGATAGAAATTCATGGCGCTACAATATGCCTTTTACCTTCTGCCTTGGAATGGGTACCGTGGCTGGTCTGCAGGATCCCGGGCTATTTGTGAGGGTTTCGAGGGTTTTAGTGGATCTGTCTGCTTGTGAGAACTACCTCGTACTAGCTCGATCGCGCCGCTATTAATGGTCTGATAAATAATTAACGTATGCAAGCAAGCCGTGCTGAGATCGTCGCTGGTTGATCTGAATGAATCAGCTCAACCAGCCAGCACTCAAGATCACGGCCAAAGACAAAAACAATGCAAGGCAGGTCCAAGTCAGCCGGTTCAACGTTGCTTCGGCGCTGCTGGCGCTGCTGAACATGGAGCTACCGCTGGCGGCCAAGCCACCCATGCCATCACCCTTGGGGCTGTGCAGGAGCACCAAGACGATCAACAAAAGGCCGGTACCGATCCAGCTCCAGGACAAGATTGAGGTCAGCATCAGACGGAAAGAGGAAGACGAGCGGTCTTGGGGGTGGGGTCCATATTGGACATGGGTGCAATCAGACTTTCGCCGGTCATGGCCGTCGGTTGCGGGAGGTCGAGAATCTGCAGCAAGGTCGGAGCGATATCGGCCAGCCCCCCGTTATCGCGGAGCGTGATCGAGTTGCCATGGCCAGGCAGCTTGCGCCGTTCTCCCTCGATCAGAATCGCAGGCACAGGATTGGTGGTGTGGGCTGTCCAGGCTTGCCCGTCTGGACCCTTCATCAACTCAGCATTGCCGTGATCAGCTGTGATCAGCATGGTTCCGCCCTGACGTCCCACCGCATCCAACAACCGGCCAATGCAACCATCCACGGTTTGGATAGCCTCCTTGGCGGCATCCATCACGCCGGTGTGGCCCACCATGTCGGGGTTGGCGTAATTGATCACGATCAGCGAATACTCCGCCTTTTCAATGGCCGAAATACAGCTGTCGGTGAGTTGCTCAGCCGACATCGCTGGTGAAAGGTCATAGGTGGCGACCCTCGGCGAGGGCACTAAGTGACGGTCTTCTCCTGTCAGTGGCTGTTCAATCCCACCGTTCATGAAGTACGTGACGTGGGGATACTTCTCCGTTTCGGCAGTGCGGTATTGCTTCAGACCAGCATCTGCAACCACCTGCCCCAACAGTTGGTCGAGTGGTTCTGGAGGGAAGGCAACTTGAACGGGGAGGTCCTGTTCCACCTGCGTGAAGGTGACCACATCCAACTCAGGCGTGTGGCTGCGTTCGAACCCCTCGAAATCGGGAAGGCAGAGCGCCTGCAAAATCTGGCGGGCGCGATCGGGCCGGAAGTTGAACACCAGAACGCTATCGCCGTCCTTGATGACGCTGTTCTGCAGCCGCACCGGTTCGAGGAATTCATCGGTGATCTCTTCGGCATAGCTGTCCGTCAGCACCTGGTCTGCCGTCCGGCTGTCGATGGCGAAGTTCGGATCGGTGTAGAGGTTGTAAGCCTTTTCGATTCGCTCCCAGCGCTGGTCCCGGTCCATGGCCCAGTACCGGCCACAGAGGCTGGCGAGCTGGCCCACGCCGCTTCGGCTCAAGGCTGCTTCCACCTGGCTGATGTATCCGGGTGCGCTCTGAGTGGGTGTGTCGCGACCATCGGTGATGGCATGCACGGCGAGATCGGTGATGCCGCTGTCCGCAGCCCACTGGATCAGCCCACAGAGATGATCCACATGGCTATGAACGCCCCCATCGGAGCAGAGGCCAAGCAGGTGCAAGGTCCCGCCCCGCTTCTGGGTGCGTTCCACCAGTTCCTTGAGTGCTTGGGTTTCGCCAAGTTGATTGCTGCGCACCGTGTCGCTGATTCGCACCAACTCCTGACGGATGATGCGGCCTGCACCGATGGTCAGGTGGCCCACTTCAGAGTTGCCCATCTGTTGATCGGGCAGACCCACATGGGAGCCACTGGCCTCAATCAAGGTGTGTGGATAGGCATGCCAAAGGGCATCCATTACCGGAGTGCCGCCTTGCTGGATTGCGTTGTGCTCGCTTGCGTTCCTGTAACCCCAGCCATCAAGAATGGCGAGAACGACCGGTGCGACTGTTCCGGAGCGTCCTGAACCGTTGGTAATGCTTTTCCCCACGTTCACCCGCGACCGACGGTTCTTAAGGACTCTTGCAGAATCAACTTAACGCTACGCCAGCCCTCAAGCTGCAGTTTCACCCAATCCCCACACCCTTGCACTGCTCAACCCTCCATGGCCGACCCTGACCGGATCGAAATTCTTTCGGAGCGTGAGCTTGGTTTGACCCTGGCGCGGTTGGCGTCGCAGGTGCTGGAGAGTGCCGAAGACAGCCGTCGATTGATGCTGTTGGGGATTCCCACCCGTGGTGTTCAGTTGTCCAGGGTGTTGGCGCGTGAATTGGAGCGGTTGACAGGCCATGCCATCTCCCAGGGGTCCATTGATCCCACGTTCCATCGCGATGATTTGGAGCGCATCGGCACCCGTCTGCCCCAGCTCACGACTCTGCCCACCAGCATTGAAGATCGTCAGGTGATCTTGGTAGACGATGTGATCTTCACGGGGCGCACGGTGCGTGCCGCGTTGGAAGCGATGCAGAGCTGGGGGCGGCCGCAACGGGTGATGCTGTTGGCCATGGTCGATCGAGGCCATCGGGAGCTTCCGATTCAGCCTGATTTCTGTGGCCGTGTTGTTGCCACCCGACGCAGCGAGACCATCGAGCTCCGCCTGAGGGATGTTGATGGTGAGGAGGGGGTTTTCCTCAGCCGAATCAGTCGGCAGCCTTGAGTTCGTCGGCGCGGAAATGGGCCTTGTAACGGCCGAAGGCAACGATTACTGGCAGCGTTGGGCTGATCACCCGACCCTTCCAATCATTGAGAACGTTCGCCACCTCACCGGTCTGGCCTTTCAAATCAAAGGCTTTGCCCCGATGTTCGGGATGGTTGAACACAACGACGGATGCCTCCACCGTCACCCTGTCGCCCGCCTGCATCGCACCTGAGTCATCCACGGGTTCATCTTGTCACGGGCTTGGGGACGAGCGTCGACAGAAACTTTCAGGTCCGTCCTCTTCGACGCGACCGCCCAAGTGACTGCAGCCCACGGAAAAGGCCGTCCAGGGGTCTTGGCCTTGGAGCAACTGCTCCTTGACGGCGGCATCCAGCTTGTCACCGCTGATCACGTCGGCACGCACCGCGGGATGTTGCTGGTGTTGCTGGGCCTCGTCGAGGGCCTGAATGGCGTTCTCCACCTGTTGACGGGTGGTGCTTGCCTGCTTTTGCCACCAGGGATGGTCGAGTTTGTTGAGGCTGTCCAAGGCCTCCCACCAACGTTCTTGCTCCACCAGCTGGACCAGCCGACCCTGTTCCAACCGGTTGCGGTTCCAGATCTCCCTCAGCGTTGCACTGAGTTGGCTGATCGAACTGCGCGAGGGGCCTTTGAGGGGATCCAGCAACTCGAGTGCCTGCTGCAGGTCTCCCTCACGAAACAGAGCAATCGCCTGATCCATCAGGGCTTGGTGCCAACGTTCGAGGGTCTTGCGATGGAGGGCGAGATCGCCATGGCCCGAGGCGACCAATTGCTGCTGCAGCGTGAGGGCAGCGATCTGATCGCCTTGGTCCCAGAGAGATTCGGCGTGCTTCTGGCGGCAGATGGCCTGTTCTTCCGGTGCTCCTTCGCCCAACCAACGCAGGGATGCGAGTTGCTCACTCGTGCGGATGCAGGCCTCGTAGTCGTTGGCGTCGAGGGCGCTCTGGAGCCGCTCCGGCAGTTGTCGTTCCCACCAGTAAGCACCTGTCGCAATCGCCAGCACCAGTCCCAGGGTTCCAACACCCCAAAGCCGTAGCAGCAGTTGGCGCGGTGCCGCCACGAAGGGTGGAACTGAACGTTGGATCTGTTTTATGGAGTGACAGCTCCCGTTCCAAGGGCCTGTGGACGGACGTCTTATCGGATGGACTTATAGGACAGCCCCTAGCGTTGGGTGGGACCACGACTGTCCGGAGCGCAGATCGTTGATTTCCAGCTGAAGCTGCGCTTCTTTATCAATGCTCCAGCGCAGTCGCAGGCAGTCTTCGCCCTGTTCTCCGGCGGGCTCCAGGGGCAGCACCAGCTCGGTGCCTGGCCAGGGCTGGTGGGAGATCTCCCCGGCGGTCTGCTCCTGGAGCGTTGGCAAACCATCGATGAAGACCACGCTGTGGCTCCCCTGGGGGATGGGCTCTCCCAGCACCAGCTCCAAGCTGCGTTGGCCGGTCCGGCTGGCGGCCAGCACGAGCTCCAGGGGGGCTTGGCTCGGCCAGGGTTGACCGGCCACGAAGAGGGGATGCCAGCGGTGGCTGTTGCTGCGCTGATCCCAGAAGCGGAGGGAAACGCCGTGTTGCAGCACATCCTGAATGGCGACCCCTGGCGTGAGTTGAAGCGCACCCAGCGCCACGGCTTCCACCGGTGGTGGGGTGAGCAAGGGCGCTGGCGCCGTGTGCTCGAGGAGCCACTGGCGCAGGAGGGGCAGCTGGGCACCGCCTCCGACGGCCACCACGCCCTCGAGATCTTCAAGGCTGCAGTTGTTACGGCGACCGCCGGCGAGACAGGTTTCCAGCAACTGTTCGAGGGCGTCTGTGAAGCCTCGCTCCAGCAGAAGCGCGTTGAGTTCGCTGCGCGACAGGCGGAGCACATGCTCCTGCTCATCCACCGCCAACTCCATCAGGGGCTCGCGTTCGGCCAACGCGATGTCGCTCAGCCGGCATTTGAGCCGTTCGGCGGCATTGAGCAAGGGGGCGCTGGCGGCTTGACCCGGGCAACAGCGGTCCACAATCCAGCGATCAATGTCTCGGCCTCCGAGGCGCAGCCCTGCCTTGCCGAGAACCTTCGCTGTGCGCAGCATCTGGCGGCTGTTGTCCCCCAGGCTGCGCCCCCCCAGCCGCAGCAGTTGGGCGATCGGTGCGGCACGACCTTCTCCTCCCTCCAGAGCCACCAGGGCCAGATCCAGGGTGCTTCCGCCCAGGTCCACCACCAGCAGGGTGGAACCCGCGGGAAGCCCTGCACCCATGGCGGCTGCTGTGGGTTCATCCACCAGGGCGATCTCGGCCACCGGCAGCGTGGTGCAGGCCTGCAGCAACCAGCTGCGATAGGCCCGGTAACACTCCACCGGGGCGGTCAACACCAGCCGCTCGACCAGGAGATCGCTGGGGAGCCGGCTCCAGATCTGTTGAATCAGCTGTTCTCCAGCCCAGCGAGCTGCTTCCTGTTCTGGGGCATCCGCTTGACCGATGCGGCCCTTGAAGTCGCGATGCAGACGGCTGTCCACGGAGTCATTGAGGCCTGACTCGAGCACCTGCCGGCCAATCAGGGGCCGTTGCGATGCCTCCCACACCAGGCTGGGAATTTCACCGGCCCGGCTGCAGATGGCGGGCAGGTTCAGCAGATCGGCAGTTGTGGATGTCGCCCCCTGATAAGCCACCACCGTGGTGGTGCTGCCCAAATCGATGGCGAGAGTTCCGCCCCGTTGGTCTGAATGCTGAAGCTTTTCTTCGCCCACGCGATCTCTGACCGTGCTCAGTGCACGGTGAAGTCAGGATGAGACTAGGGGGACTGGCGGCGATGGATCGATTGCAACAGCTGATCTTCTCCTTCTACCGGGAAGATCCTGAACTGCAGGACAGGCTTGAGCCGCTGCGGAGCTGTCGCATGCGTCGCAGCTGGGGCAGCATCCGCATCGAGTGCATCGATGATGCACATCTCGAGGAATTGAGTGGTTTGGTCGCTGATCTGCGCTTGCCCCTGGCGGCCTTGGGGATGGGGCGCCAGATCGTTCTGCGGGTTCCTGGCTCCCGTCAGCGTGCTTACCCCATGCACGTGCCTTTTCACACCGACCAGCTGGCCTGAGACGGCCACCGCTTAGTCTCAAGTTGTTTGATTTAGAAGCCTGTGCTTTCGGCCGGAGTCGATTCCAAGGATCTCGCCAAACGTGGCGAAAGCTTGATTCGTCAATCAAGCAACCGTTATCTGACGACGGTGCGGATTGCCTTCCGGGCCAAACAGCGGCGCTTCGACGACTTTGACGGTCTGCTGGAAGAGTCCAGCGTCAAGCCGGTGCAGCGGGCCATCGTGGAATTGAGCGACGAGCAAGACCAGCCCGATCTGCTGCCTGGTTGATCCATCGGCTGTGATCCAGCAGGAGGGGGACGGTTGGCGGGTGTCGCACGACCCCTCCCGCGGCGAATATTGCGTTCTTATCGGAGGAGAGCGCTGGGCATTTGAGTTGACCGAGCCGGAGTGGCGGGATCTGGTGAATCTCGTGGCAACCCTGGAGCAGCAGCACAGGGGTCTGGTTGACCAACTGATGCCCGAGGAGTCGATCGAGCTGGAGCTGGATCGAGGCGTGTGGTGGGGATGCTTGAGCGGTGATCGCAACCAATGGGAGTTGCGCATCCTGCTCACCCCGCTGCAGGGACGTGCGGCCGAGGGGGAGTGGCCGGCCCCAGCGGCGGCGGCGGCCGTTGCGGCCTTGAGAACGTTGTGGGACTCGCAGCATTGATTAATCCAGCTAATCGTTTTTGAGTCATTGATTTCCCCCGCCCTTTTCCCGCTGCTCTGCACAGTTTTTCCACAGGCCGCAGGGCATTAACGCCGCTTTGGTGGGTTTCTGTGGAAATCCCCTGTTTGTTGTTGTTTTTGCTTGACGATGGCGGCGGGCTGCGCAGTTCCGCCTAGGCCGGCGCTGCGAGCAGTGCAGAAGTGGCTTTCTGGCAGGGGTCTCGCCTGGAGATTCATGAGAATGGCCCTGTGTTGGTGGTCCTTGACGGGGGCGCTGTGGTGTGGAGAACTAGTGTTCGTTTCGAAGAGAAAAGATGCCGGAAGGCCTTGAGCAAGCCGCGGCTGAGACCAGTGTTGTGAGTTTCCAATCGGAAGTGCCGCAGCCCCTTCAGCAGGCCATGACCCAGTTCATCGAGGGGCATCCGAACTGGGATCAATACCGTTTGGTTCAGGCGGCGCTTGCCGGTTTCCTGGTGCAGAACGGCCAGGCATCGCGGGAGATCACCCGGGTTTACGTCGGAAACATGTTCCGCCGGGAATCGCTGATCAATGGGGTCTGAGGCCGGCAGCAGGCCATCAGCACCAGGGCGCTGAAGGGGAGGCTGAGCAGCAGCCCAAGAGTGGCACCGATCAGCCCCAGAAGATTGAGGCCAATCAGCATTCCCAACAGCGCCAGCACCTTGAGCCCATTGCGGTGCACCAGTTGTCGGCTGTGGTCCATCGCCTGAAGTGCTCGGCAGCGCTCGTGCACGAGCAGGGGCAGGGCCAGGGTTTGGCTGAACAGCCAGCTCAGCAGCACCACTCCCCCAAGCAGCACGCTGAGGCCTGCCAAGGCTGTGCTCCAGCGTCCGAGCGCCCAGCTCAACGACTGAATCAATCCGACGCCACCCAGCACCAGCACCAGCTCCAGCAGCACCAGGGTGAAGGCCTGGCGCTGCAGCTGTCTCCAGCTCTGCTGGGGGCGGTCATCGCGTCGATCGGGGAGCAGGCCATCCGTCAGCTGCAGCAGGGCCAGGAGAGGCAGCAGCGGAAGCACCAGGCTGATCAACACCGAGAGGTCCCCCAGTCGATTCAGCCATGGGGATCCCGCCAGGCGTAGGTCGTGGCCGATCACCGCAGGGCCACTGGCACTGATCAACACCAGTGCCGCCAAGCCAACACAGCGCCAGGGCCCCCGGCTGAAGCCGATCCAGGCCCTCGGCAACAGGGTGACCAGTGGGATCTCAGTGGAGCTGGCCAAGCCGTGAAAGGAGGTCGTTGGCGGTGTCGGGGGGCACTGGAAGGATCGAAAGCCTGTTGCCGCGTTTGATCACAGGCAGCTGCTCTTCGCTGTAGAGCTCCCTCAGTTGGTCGAGACTGAGCAGGGCATCGAATTCGCCGAGGAATCGCAGGCGTGCACAGTCCCAGCGTGGTTTCTCGGGGCTTGACTTGGGGTCGTAGTACTTGGCCGAGGGGTCAAACTGAGTGGGGTCCACCAGGCCGGTCTCCGTCACTTCCATCAGCCCGATGATCCCGGGTGGTTTGCAATTGGAGTGGTAGAAAAACGCCTGGTCGCCAGCCTCCATGCTGCGCATGAAATTGCGGGCCTGGTAGTTGCGAATGCCGTCCCACAGCGTGGTGCCCTCGCGCCGCAGATCATCGATCCCGTAGGCGTCGGGTTCGCTTTTCATCAACCAGAAGGCCACGTCACAACGCTTGTTTCACACCATCATCGGATCGTTCGGCCCAGATGCATCCCATTGCGTTCGTTTGGTCTCAGGCGACGTCCAGCCGCGGGGTGATCAGGTTGCGGAAGTGGTCCCCTCTGGCCTCGAAATCCCGATATTGATCAAAGCTGGCGCAGGCCGGTGACAGGAGCAGCGATGAGGCCTGATGCCGCTGCACGGCCGTTTCAGCCAGGTTGACAGCGCTCTCGAGCTCCGGGCACTGCAGCAATTCGCCGGGGTATCCAGCCGCTTTGGCCAGGCTGGCCAGCTCATCGGCCCCCGCACCGAACAGGATCAGGCTGCAGGCCTTGGTGTGCAGTTGGTCGAGCCATCCACTGGCGTCGCCCTGTTTGGTCTGCCCCCCGGCCAGCACCACGACGGGTCCCTGCACGGCCCGCAAGCCAACCTCGGCTGCGTCGTAGTTGGTGGCTTTGCTGTCGTTGAACACGCTGGCTCCCGCCAGCTTGCCCAGCTGCTCAAGCCGGTGAGGTACGCCCGGAAATGTCTGCAAGGCGTCGGCGATCTGCTGGGGGGAGAGGCCGACCTCCAGGGCGGCAGCGGTCACCAGCAAAAGGTTTTGGCGGTTGTGGCGGCCCGGCATCGCCAGGGCATCAGCTGCAAACAATCGGGTGTTGTTGTTGCGGACCATGCCCTCGTCATCAATCCAGAGGTCGGCGGGCTGGTTGTCCGGATGCGCTCCCTCACTGCTCACCCAGGTGCCGCGTTTCCAGCTGCTGCGCTGCTGGCGCAGGTCTGGATCATCGGCATTGAACAGGGCGCACTCCGAGCGTTCGAGCAGCCCGCGTTTGATGGCCCGATAGGCCTCCAGGCTGCCGTGGCGCTCGAGATGGTCTGGAGTCAGCGTGGTCCAGATGCCGATCTTGGGGGCCACGGTGGGCGCTGCCTCGATTTGGTAACTGCTCAGTTCCATCACGAGCCAATCCGGCCGTGGCTTGCCCCCTGAGCCGATCTGGCAGGCCAGTTCAGCGGCGGAGAGGCCCATGTTTCCCCCCATCGGCGCCGTGAGGCCTGAGGCCTCCAACACGTGGCTGAGCAGATGAGTGACCGTGGTTTTGCCGTTGGTTCCCGTGATGCCGATCCAGGGGATCTGCTGAAGGGCATTCCAAGCTAGATCCATCTCGCCGCGCACCTGGATGCCCTCGGTTCGCAGTTGGACCAGGGTTGGGTGATCCCAGGGAATGCCAGGACCGATCACCACAGCGTCCAGGTTGTCTCTCCAGGCGGCAAAGCTCTCCAGGGTCAGGGGTTGCCCCAAGACCACCTGGATGCCCTCTTCAGCGAGGGTTTTTGAGGTGTTTTGGAGGGCTTCGTTTTCGCCCCGTTCGAAAACAACAACGTCGCGATTCTGCTGCTTGAGCAGACGCGCGGCTCCTAAACCTGATCGACCCAAGCCAACGACAATCGTGCGTGTCATCGCGAGGTCTGAAGTTCGGAAACGCAGTCCCTACAGGGAAAGTGGGCGATACTGGATTTGAACCAGTGACTCCTACAATGTCAATGTAGTGCTCTACCCCTGAGCTAATCGCCCGACATCGATCAGTTTGAAATCTTGTGATTTCATCGACCGAGGCTGAACAGTAGCAGCTGGTGGGCAGCTCAACTCAACTGCGGCGCAGTTCAACGCGCCAGCGCTCCCGTTTGGTGCGGGTGAGAGAGAGCACCTCCACCGAGCCGCGATCCTGCAGCTGCAGCCGGTCGCCCACCACCAGTTCACGGCTGGCTTGACGCACGTTGCCCCAGTTGAGCCGTAGGCGCCCGGTTTTGACGTGGGTCACGATCTTGGCTCGTGACAGCCCGAATCCTGCCGATGCAATCGCATCCAGGCGACAGGAGGCCTCCACCGTTTGCAGGGTGCGGACGCTGCGTTGCACAGGGTGCTGCAACTGCTCCAACGGGAGGGATTCGCAGCGAATCTCCACCTCGCGCACGGCACCCAGGCGGCCATGCAGGGCTTCGGCAGCATTGGGGGTGCAGACCCCTTGCCCGCCGCGATCGCCGCGCACCCAGAGATCGCCGATGGTGTCTGCGTCGACGCCCATGGCCTGCAGCGCTTCGCGCAGGTCGTCGGGGGAGAGGGGATCGAAGAGGAAATTGCCTTCGATCAACAGGCCTTGAATGGGGGGCTCTGCATCGGGGCTGTCGTCGCGACGGTGGCAGAGCAGCCGTTGGCGTTCGGCGCCTGGATAACCGCCATCACTCATCCAGGTCAATTCACTGAGGCTGCCCAGGCGGGCCAAGGCTTCCTCCCGCAGCGGTGCACTGAGGAAAGGACTCCAGGCCGGTTGCCAGGTGCGCAACACCTGCTCGGCGAGATCGACGAGCAGCGTCAATCCTTCTGGGTTTTGGGCCCCCGCCAGCAGATCCTCCCGGGGCAGCATCACAGGTCGTCGAGGCGAACCACTTGCTGCGGCCGCGATTTTTGAATCACCTGCCAGGGGGCCTCGATGCCATTGGGGGTTTCCAGCAGCACCAGCCAGCGTCCTTCGTCGCGGCGGTTGCGCAGGATCCGCACGCCTGCATCGTTGTCTGAATCCACGCTGGCGGCTGCGGCGTAGCTCCCCATCAGGCCGGAGCCCATGCCCAGCAGGCCGCCGATCAGGGTTTCACCCCAGGGGCCAAAGCTGGCGAAGGTGGTGAGGGTGGTGATCTTGGTGAAGGTGACCCCTGCAAGGAAACCGAAGGGCATCAGCCAGCGGGCCATGCCCTGCTGCCGCTGTTGGCGCGTGAGGTTGGGGTTCAACAGGGCAACCTTGTCGATGGCATCCCCATCTGGGGGGATCGTCAGACACTTCAGCAGCGGCAGATCGGTGTCCCGGAGCCGCTGGGTCAGGCCTTCAGCCGCGGGGGCATCGGCCATCACCATCACACAGACGGGCATGGGGGCATTCAGATCCAATGCGCTGAATTCTGAACCCTGTGCTTCGAACTGGAGGGGGTGGTGGATGTCGATCTCTACAGTTCACCGCGGCAGTTCTGCGCCTTTCGATGACGAAAGTTCTTGTCTCCGATCCGATCGACCAGGCCGGGATCGACATCCTTGGCCAAGTGGCGCAGGTGGATCAGCGCACCGGCCTCTCTGAGGAGGAGCTGATCGGGATCATCGGTGAGTACGACGGATTGATGATCCGATCCGGCACTCAGGTGACCGCAGCGGTGATCGCGGCGGCGAGCCGGCTCAAGATCATCGGCCGCGCCGGCGTCGGCGTCGACAACGTTGATGTGCCTGCGGCCACCCAGCGGGGTGTGCTGGTGGTGAACTCGCCGGAGGGCAACACCATCGCTGCAGCGGAGCACGCTCTGGCGATGATGCTGACCCTCTCGCGGCACATTCCTCAGGCCCATGGCGGCATGCGGGCCGGCAAGTGGGATCGCAAGAAATACGTCGGCAACGAGCTCTACAAAAAGACCCTGGGGGTGGTCGGTCTCGGCAAGATCGGATCCCACGTTGCCCGGGTTGCCCAGGCCATGGGCATGGAGGTGATCGCCTACGACCCCTTCGTTGCCGCTGACCGGGCTCAACGGATGCAGGTGAAGCTGCTGGAGCTGGATGAGCTGTTCCGCACCGCCGACTACGTCACCCTGCACATCCCGCGCACCAAGGACACCGAGAACCTGGTGAATGCGGAGTTGCTACGCACGATGAAGCCCACGGCGCGGATCGTGAACTGTGCCCGCGGCGGCGTGGTGGATGAGGCGGCGATCGCTGAAGCCATCAACAACGGTGTGATCGCCGGTGCGGGCCTGGATGTGTACGCCAGTGAGCCCCTGGCGGAAGACTCCCCCCTGCGGGCGGTGGAGCGTGGTCTAGTACTGACGCCACACCTCGGTGCATCGACGGAAGAGGCCCAGGAGAATGTGGCGATCGATGTGGCGGAGCAGATCCGCGATGTGCTGCTGGGTCTGCCGGCCCGCAGTGCGGTCAACATTCCCGGCCTCAGCGCCGAGATCATGGAGCGGCTCAAGCCCCATCTCCAGCTCGCTGAGACGGTCGGTTTGCTCGTCAGTCAGCTGGCTGGCGGTCATGTGAAGGAGATGGAACTGCGCCTGCAAGGTGAATTCGCCAGCCATCCCTCCCAACCTCTGGTGATTGCCGCTCTGAAGGGTCTGCTCAGCGCTGGCCTGGGTGACAGCATCAACTTCGTAAATGCCTCGCTCGAGGCCAAGGCCCGCGGCATTCAGGTGCTGGAGGTGAAGGATGAGAGCAGCCGCGACTTCGCCGGAGGCTCACTGCAAATCACCACGCGTGGCGATCAGGGCAGCCGCAGCGTCACCGGTGCCGTCTTTGCCGATGGCGATCTGCGCATCACCAGCATCGATGCCTTCCCGGTGAATGTGACGCCTAGCAGCCACATGCTGTTCACCCGACACCGGGACATGCCCGGAATCATTGGTCACCTGGGCTCTCTGCTGGGCGAACACAACGTCAACATCGCCTCCATGCAGGTGGGCCGCAAAATCGTGCGCGGCGATGCGGTGATGGTGCTCAGCATCGATGATCCGATCCCAGCAGATCTGCTGCAGACGATCACGGCCATCGAGGGCATCCAAGAAGCACACCCGGTCACGCTCTGATGTGGTGGCGTCTCACACTCCCGTGTCCTCCAGAGCTGGAGGAATCGCTGGTGTGGAAACTGACGGATCTGGGGCTGCATCGCCATGCGGTGCAGCATGCGCCCGAAACGCCTGACCGCAAGACGCTGTTGGTCTGGCTCCCGAAGCCGGAGTGGCCGGAGCCGCAGCGGCGGGAGCTGGTCTCCAGCCTGCAGCCGCTGGCGGAGACCTTCGGTTTCAGCCTGCCCGATGGGCACTGGGACGATGTGGCGGACGAGGATTGGAGCCTCAGCTGGAAACAGCACTGGCAGGCCGATCCCGTCGGTACGGGGCTGTTGATCCTGCCGGCCTGGCTGGAGGTTCCGCCGGAACATGCCGACCGGCTGGTGATCAAAATGGATCCTGGCAGTGCCTTCGGCACTGGAAGCCACCCCACCACCCGGCTCTGCCTGGAAGCTTTGGAGCAGTCGCCTCCCGTGGGGTCGCTTGTGGCCGATCTGGGCTGCGGCAGCGGGGTGCTGGGCCTTGCTGCGCTCGGCTTGGGTGCGGAGTCGGTGGTGGCCGCTGACACCGATTCCCTGGCGGTGCGTGCCACGACGGACAACCGCGGCCTCAATGATCGATCGGAGGCTGAGCTTCAGGTGGCTCTTGGTTCTGTGGAGACCCTGAGCGAGCTGCTCTCCCCCCGCCGCGCCGATCTGCTGCTCTGCAACATCCTGGCTCCAGTGATTGAAGCCCTCTCCCCGGGGTTTGAGGGGCTGCTACAGCCCGACGGGCGCGCTCTGCTCAGTGGGCTCCTGGTGGATCAGGCACCGCGCCTCAAGGAGGTCCTTGGGGGCTTGGGCTGGTTGGTGACCGCCGAGGCGGCGCAGGGCCGCTGGGGGCTGTTGGAGATCCGCCGCCGCTAGCCCTGGCCCTATAAGCCAGGCTTATCAGAGTGGGGTCTCCGATTGGTCCTCCTCCCCAGTGGCCCCGGAATCGTCAGGTTGAGCACCTATTTGAAGTAAAAATGTGGCGTTCTGCAGGACCGGGTTTTCCGGAACCCTGTACGCATTCATCAATCATGGCTTCCTACAAGGTCACCCTGGTCTCCGAGAGCGAAGGTCTGAACAAGACCATCGAAGTGCCCGACGACCAGTACATCCTCGACGCTGCTGAAGAGCAGGGCATCGACCTCCCCTACTCCTGCCGCGCTGGCGCTTGCTCCACCTGCGCCGGCAAGATCACCGCTGGCACCGTCGACCAGTCCGACCAGAGCTTCCTGGACGACGACCAGATCGAAGCCGGTTTCGTGCTGACCTGCGTCGCTTACCCCACCAGCGACTGCACCATCAAGACCCACGCCGAAGAAGAGCTCTATTGAGCCTCTGTCCTTCAACTGGACGTGTCCTCAACCACCCCTTCGGGGGTGGTTTTTTTTGGTCTGGTCGTCTTCCATGCGTGTCCCTTGTCTTCTCCTGCCGTGAGCCGCCCCGAAGTCGACGATCTTCTGGAGCCCGGCAGCGTTCACACCAGCCCCGGCGGTCAGTACAGCTTCCGCGTCATCGGGCCCTGTTGCCGGTTGTTTGATCGTGAAGAACTGCCCTGGCCCTGCTGTCGTCTGGCCTGGCGCAGCAAGGAGCCGAGCTGGCGACGGATCGGACGGCGGTTTGTTCCCGACCTGGCGGCCCGGCGTTGCCCCTCCTACGCCGTGGAACTGCTGCAGCCAGGGGGCCGGCCCACACCCACCGTGCTGACCCTGTTCTCTGTTCGTTTCAGCCGGGATTTGCAGGAGTGGTGGTACAGCCGCCATCCCAACTCCATGGCCCCGGAGCAGGTGAGCCCCCAGCAAAAAGCCCCGACGACCTAGGCCGCCGGGGACAGACAATTTTGATCGGAGTTAATCGGCGGAAGCTGATCAGAAGTAGATCTTGCCGCCACCCCAGGCGCTGCCCTGGACTTTGGGGGACACCAGGATGTAACCGGCCATCAGGCGCAGATCCTCGTCATCAAGATCGCGCATGGCGGGATAGAGCTCAGCGTCGCGCATGCTCGGGTGCAGGTCAGCAATGCTGTACTCACCGTCGTAGGAGGTGGGGTCCTTCATGTAATCGACCAGGGCCTCAACGTTGTCGCGGGCCGGGGTGGCCAGGGCCAAGGTCTCAGGATCCAAGCCCACGTTGTGGTTGGTCTTGGTGATGCCACCGGCGTGGCAGGTGCCGCAGCTGGTGTTGAACACCTTGCGGCCAGCATCGATTTCGCGATCGCTGAAGGTCACCTCTGTGCCGGAGGGATCTGCCGGAACCGTCAGGGTCTCAGCGTCCCACTGGGCCGCCTGAGCCGGAGAGATAACGGCCAAACCGATCAGCACCGGGATGAGGACCAGAAGGCCCTTCAGGGACCGTCGCAAGGAAGAGAACACAGAGGCCATGAAGGTAAGGGGGTGTGACGCATTCACCGCACCAAGCTCTTGTATCACGGGGAAGTGACCCTCTGTGGCCGGATCACGAACTGTTGCAGCGTGGTTTGACGTCAATGCTGAGGAAGTCCTTGGCCAGCAGCGTGTTGGGGAAGATCGCCTTGGCCTCGTCCAGCAGGTCTTGGGGCGTGACCGGGTTGCCCGGCACGTAGCGCGGGCTGAGGTGGGTGAGCACCAGCTGCCCCACACCCGCTTCGGCGGCCGTCTGGGCAGCCATGGTGCTGGTGGAGTGTTGTTTCTGGAACGCCATCTCCGCCTCGCCATGGGCAAAGGTGGATTCATGGATTAGCAGATCCGCGCCACGGGCAAGCTCGATGGCCGCCTCACAGAACACGGTGTCGGTGCAGTAAACGACGCTCACACCGGGCCGTTCCTCACCGCAGAGGCTGGTGCCGTCGATGCTGCGACCGTCCTCCAGGGTCACCGTTTCACCCCGCTTCAACTGGGCGTACACGGGGCCGGGCGGGATGTTTAGTTCCCGTGCTTTCTCAATGTCGAAGCGACCGGCCAGGGGCTTCTGTTCGATGCGATAGGCGTAGGCCGGCACACGGTGGGTGAGCGGGGTGCAGCGCACCATGAAGTCGTCGTCCTCGAAGAGCAGGGTGCCCTGCTCGGCTGCATCCCGGACCCTGTGGACGGCGAGGGGATAGCCGATCCGGGTGGAGCTGGTGCGCAGCACACCATTGAGGTAACTCTCCAGCGGGTCCGGCCCGTAGAGATCCACCCCTGCGGCGCTGCTGCCGGCGAGGCCGAGGCTGGCGAGCAGACCAGGCAGGCCGAACACGTGGTCGCCATGCATGTGGGTGATGAACACCCGGCGCAGCTGCGACAGCCGCAGATCACTGCGTAAAAACTGATGTTGGGTCCCCTCGCCGCAGTCGAACAGCCACATCTCCGAGCGCTGCGGCAAGCGCAGAGCCACGGCTGAGACGTTGCGGGCCCGGGTGGGTACCCCAGAACTCGTACCGAGAAATGTGACCTGCAAGGCCGGTGCTCCTCAGGACTCATGCTGCCACCTGGCTGAACCCCGGAACAGGCGGCACACTGGGACGCCTGTTGATCTCCAGCGTGCGCCGCGCCTCCGTTGCCATCGGGCTGGTGCTCGTCGCTGTGATCGCTCCATCACCGGCGGCGTTGGCCCGCGGCCGCGAGCCGCAGATGCGCGTGCTGCTGGTGGAGAACAATCGGGTCAGCCTGCGTTCCGATGGTGCACAGCCGCTGCAGGTGCAGGGTCTTCCCGGCGGAGAGCGACGGCCGCAGCGGCTGCAGCTCAGCCTTCAAGGAACCCGCCTGAGCGCCACTGTGGATGGCCGATCGATGCGGCTAGCACGCAGCACTCTGGTGACGGTGCAGAACGACGATCCACGGGGCATCTGGTTGGGGGAGCGTCGCTACCGCGGTGTGCTGCGCATCAGCAGCCGAGGCGGGCGCTTGCGGGTGATCAACAGCCTTGGCGTTGAGACCTATCTCGCCAGTGTTGTCGGCAGCGAAATGCCCCACCGCTGGCCCCTGGCTGCCCTGCAGGCCCAGGCTGTGGCGGCCCGCACCTATGCGTTGAAACAACGCAGCCGCGGTGGTGCCTGGGATGTGAAGGCCACGGTGGCGAGTCAGGTGTATCGCGGTGTGGAGTCGGAAACCCCGAGCACACGCAAGGCGGTGGCGAGCACCCGTTCGCTGGTGCTCGTGCACGGCGGTCGCCTGATCGATGCCGTTTTTCACAGCAGTTCTGGCGGGGTGACCGAGGCGAGCGGGATGGTCTGGCGCCGCCAGCATCCTTATCTGGTCAGCGTCCCCGACCACGACCAGCACAGCCCGGTGCACCGCTGGGAACAATGGTTTGATTCGGCCGGGCTGCGTCAGCGGCTGCCCGAAACCGGTGGGCTCCAGGCCGTTGAGGTGCTGAGTCGCTCCGGCAGTGGTCGCGTGCGCCAGGCCCGCGTGCGCGGTCCCCGCGGATCGCTGCTTCTCAGCGGCAGTGAGCTGCGCAAACGGTTGGGTCTCAAAAGCACGCTGGTGAACTTTGAGATGGTGACGGGGCGGCAGCGGTCTCCCGTGGAGCTTCCGCTGCGACGGGTGACTGCAACCGCCCGCCCGGGCTCCCGCATCGATCGGATCACGTCATCGGTGGCTCGCCAGAGGGGAGCACGGCCCCCCCTGTTGGTGGCCCCTCCGCCGGTGCTGGTCAGCCAGACGGCGGTGCGTCGTTGGTCCGCTGGCGGCCTGCAGCTGCTGGTGAAGGGCCAGGGCTATGGCCATGGCGTTGGCATGAGCCAGTGGGGAGCCCACGGCCTGGCGGAGCAGGGGGCTCACTTCCGCTCGATTCTTCAGCACTACTACCGCGGGGCTGAGGTCGTTCCCTACCGGCCGCACCACGACCCATCGCTGGCGCTGAAGCCCCCAACAAAGCCACTCTGGAGAAACATGCCGGTTTCGCCCCTTGGCACGGTTTCCCTGTCATCTGCAACGCCATTCCAGTGACACGGATCTCTGTGCTGTGCTGGCGGCCCATCTGGAGCGTCATCTGCGCGGTTGGCAGGGGCCTGATCCGCTGAAGCCCTTGGGACTGGCCACAGGACGGACGATGGAGCCGCTGTATCGCACCCTGGTGGAACGGCTGCTGTCGTGGTCTGCCGATGAGCTGGAGGCCCTGCGCGCCCGATGGTGCAGTTTCAACTTGGACGAATACCTCGGACTTTCGGCGGACGATCCCCGCGGCTATCGGGCCTACATGACCCACCACCTCGCTGCACCGTTGGGCCTGCCCGCTTCAGCGGTGCATCTTCCCGACTGCACCGCGGCTGACGGAGAGGCTGCTGCGCGGCGTTACGGCCAGCAGCTCAACCGTTGCGGAGGCATCGGATTGCAGCTTCTGGGGCTCGGCAGCAATGGTCATGTGGGTTTCAACGAGCCGCCCTGTCCTCCTGATCAGCACTGCCATGAGGTGGAGCTGACCTCTGCGACCCGGCAGCAGAACGCGGTGCTCTTTGATGGCTGCGTTGACGCTGTTCCCCAGCGGGCCATCACCCTGGGCCTCTGGGAGATCCTCGAGGCTGCTGAGATTCATCTGGTGGTGACCGGCGCCGCCAAGGCCGGCATCCTCCAGCGCTTGTTGGCCTTGAAAGAGCCAGACCATGCGCTGCCTGCCAGTTGGCTGCTGACCCATCCCAATGTCTGGCTCTGGTGCGATGCAGCGGCTTTAGCTTGAACAGCCGAGAGCAGCGGAGATGAGCATCGACCCCGTGGAACGGCGCCTTGAGCAGAGTTTTGAGGCGGAACGCTGGACGCGCTTCATTCAGGACTGTCAGGACCTTGAGCGGTTGCGCGAGACGGCCCTGGCGTTGGTGCAGCAGTTGGCCCAGCAGAAGGCTGCCAGTGCATGGATGGCCACCCGGGCCTCGGAATCGGAAAACGCCAAGTTGGAGATGCTGGCGCGGATGATTCGTCAGCAACCCGATGGCGAGTGAGGAGAAGGCGACCGAGACCCCCTGAGGGTTCCCAGCCGCCGGCCTGGTCGTGGTGTCAGTGTTCCTTTTGCCAGCGGCTCAGGTGAGCGGGAGAAAACTTATGGCCGTGTTTGGCGCCGACCTTGACCACGCAGGAGTTGTCCTTTCCGCAGCGTTGCACCTCATCGCGGATCGAGTCGTTGCTTTGCACCCGCGACATGAACGTTTCCAGCTGTTTCATGGACATGGGCAATCCTCCAGAAGGGATGCCTTCGGCCTAGCGCTGGGGTTGATTGGGGCTCAGGGGCTCAAGCTTTGGTGCGGATTTGCTGACGACAAACTTCAAGGAGGCGTCAGTCGAGCTCCAGTTCGTTGGCCAGATCCAGGTTGGCGCTAACGCTGCGCACATCATCGAGCCCATCGAGGGCATCCAGCAGCTTGAGGCAGTTGCGGGCGGTCTCGGGATCATTCACCGAAACACTCGTCTGGGCGGACCAGTGATGGCCCCACTCCCGCACATCCCATTCTGCGTGGCGCAAGCCGTCCTGAAGGCTCTCCAAGGCCTCGAACGGGCCGTGCACCACCACAGCCCCGTCCAGGAGTTCATAGCCATCAGCGTCCAGCTCCAGGAGGCTTTCCAGCAGCCGTTCCTCGTCGTCGGGGCCGGCGTTGAGGATCACTTCGCTGCGGTGTTCAAACAGATAGGCCACGCAGCCGTTTTCCCCCAGGTTTCCGCCGTTCTTGCTGAAGGCCAGCCGCAGATCCGCCGCGGTGCGGTTGCGGTTGTCCGTGAGTGCCTCCACCAGCACCGCCATGCCGCCGGGGCCATACCCCTCGTAGCGCACGTCCTCCAGTTGGGCTCCATCACCGGCCTGGCCTGACCCCTTGGCGATGGCCCGCTCGATGTTGGAGGCGGGAACCCCAGCGGCGCGGGCTTTGCTGATGGCCGTGCGCAACTGAAAATTTCCGGCGGGATCGGCTCCGGCACGGGCCGCCACCATGATTTCCCGCCCCAGCCGGGTGAACACTGCACCTCGTTTGGCGTCAACGACGGCCTTGGTGCGTTTGATCTGGGACCATTTGCTGTGGCCAGCCATCGCGTCAGGGCAGGGCGGGATGCGCTCGGAGAGTACTGAGCGACCGGGTGGTTTCAGCCTGCTGCATCGAAAACCACCTTGGGCCGCAGCAAACCTTCGCTCTCGCGGTGGCCGATGCCGGCCATGCTCCCATCGGCGTTGCACACCACCACCGCCTCTCCAGCACCGGGATCCATTGCGATGCGTCGGCCGCAGCGCCAGTCGATCTGTTCGGCTTCGCTGAGATCACGCCGGGGCAGGTCTCCCAGGGCCAACAGCGGCGACAGGGGATCGGGTGGCACAGCGTCTCGCTCCGGCAGGGGATGGGCCTGGTGCGCGTGGAACCCCAGGGCCTGGGTGCGGCGCAGGGAAGCAAGACAACCTCCGCAGCCGATGCGGTCCCCCAGATCCCGGGCGATCGAGCGGATGTAGGTGCCGGCGGAACAGTGCACCTCGATGCTCAGCTGTCCCAGGGTTGCATCCCAATTCAACAGCTCCAGCCGGTGCACGGTGACAGCCCGCGGCGGCAGATCCATGGCTTCACCGCGCCTGGCCTTGGCATGGGCCCGTTCGCCATCCACATGGACGGCGGAGACCTGCGGCGGACGCTGCTCAATCGCGCCCCGGAACGCCTCCAGGCTGCTGTTGAGCTCGGCTTCGCTAAGGGATGGCCAGGCCTGCTGCTCCAGCAGCTCTCCTTCCAGATCGTCGCTGCTGGTGCGCCGGCCCAGCTGAATCACCCCGGTGTAGGTCTTTTCCCCGGGGAGGTAGGGCAGCAATCGGGTCGCCGGTCCCAGGGCGATAGGGAGAACCCCGGTGACGGCAGGATCAAGGGTGCCGCCATGACCCACCCGTTTGAGGCCGTAGCTGCGGCGGAGGCGGCTGACGCAGGCATGGGAAGTGAGGCCTGCGGGCTTGTCGATCACCACGAAGCCGAAGGGGCCGTTCACCGGGGCTGGAGCAGGGTGCCCTGACTGTTGCATTCCGCCGGCTGCGTAGGTTGGCCGCTCTCTGATGCCCATCCATGCCCCAGCTCCGCAGCAGCACGGATGTGGACGTCTCCGCTTTTCTGGCGGACGGTTTGGGCATCAAGCAACACCTCAGCCGCTACCTCGACCTCACGCCGGAGCAGCTCGAGCAGCGTCTGCCCAGCAGCACCGACGACCTGGCGGATCTGCACCCCGGTGCGTTCCGGCCAGAGGACGCCACAGCCTTCTATGAGGACACGGTGGGCACGGGGCACCTGCTTGAGCTGGCGGCCTGGCATCTCTCCAGTGCGGACTACATCGCAGACACGCTGCGGCTGCAGGGCATGGCGGTGCAGGGCCAGGTGCTGGACTTTGGCGGAGGCATCGGCACCCATGCCCTTTCGGCGGCGGCGCTGCCAGAGGTTGACCACGTCTGGTTTGTGGATCTAAATCCCCACAACCAGGCTTTTGTGCAGCAACGGGCGGAAAACCTGGGCCTGGCGGACAAGCTTTCGGTGCATCGTGACCTCAGCAGCACGGGCGATGTGCGTTTCGATGCGGTGGTTTGCCTCGATGTGCTGGAACACCTGCCGGATCCTTCGGCGCAGCTGCTGGAGTTTCACCAGCGCATGGCGCCCGGGGCCATCGCTCTCCTGAACTGGTACTTCTTCAAAGGGCATCAGGGCGAGTACCCCTTCCATTTCGATGATCCGGCCCTGGTGGATGGTTTTTTCCGCACCCTGCAGGCTCAGTTCCTGGAGGTGTTCCATCCCCTTCTGATCACGGCCCGGCTTTACCGCCGCCCCTGAGGCAAGGCATCAAACAAGCCCCGATGCCGAACTGACATCGGGGCTGTGCGGTGTTTCTGAGGTGAAACTCAGACCGCTGCGGTGATGTTGATGCGCTTGCGGTTGCGCAGGCCGCGGCGGATCGATTCGAACTTCACGATGCCGTCGGTGAGGGCGAACAGGGTGTCGTCCTTGCCTTTGCCCACATTGACGCCGGGCAGGACGGAGGTGCCGCGCTGGCGGATCAGGATGGAACCAGCGGTGACGGTTTCGCCGCCGTAGGCCTTTACGCCAAGGCGTTTGGCGTTTGAGTCGCGGCCGTTACGTGTTGAGCCTGTGCCTTTTTTATGTGCCATGAGAAGAGATGCTGGTGGGGCGGTTGATGGAGCGAGGGGGAGAGGTCAGCTGATGGCCTTGCCGCCCACGGAGATGGACTCAACCATCACCCGGGTGAGTTCCTGCCGGTGACCATTCTTGCGGCGGGTTTTCTTTTTGGGGCGCATCTTGTACACAATCACCTTGGGCCCACGGCGATGGGCCATCACTTTGAGGGACACGGTGGCGTCCTTGACATAGGGCTGGCCCAGGGTGGTGCCCTTGCCGTCCTTCACCAGGAGCACGTTCTCGAGCTTGATGGTGTCGTCCACCTCGGCCTGAAGCCGGTCGATGTCGTAGTAGCGGTTGGGCTGCAGCCAGATCTGGGTGCCTGACGCCTCAACGATGGCGTAGGTCCCGCTCTGTTCCGCGGCTGGTTTCGTGTCGGCCATAAGGTGAAAAGACGCGTTCAGGCTCGGCGAACCGATTCAGGCCTGAGCCGCAATCGAAAGACAAACAAAGATCTTCGTCTCTGACGCGCCCCATCGTCAAGATTCAGATACTTCGACGCTGCGGATGTCCGGATGGCCAGGCCGGCCCTCACTGTTGCTCTCGTGCTGGGCAACCCAGTTTTGGTGGAAGCCTGCCGCCCCTGGCTGCCGGCCAACCGTTACGAGTCGGTTGTTCTGACGGTTGATCCTGGGGAGACCCTGGCAGCTGTCCTCGGACCCCGGCGGGACGATTTTGACGCTGTGGTGATTGAGCAGAATCTGCTCGACGCTGAGGTCAAGGAGCAACTGCTGGCGGCGGGTCTGCTCTTCCCCGCCGTGATCGTTGGGGAGGTGAAGGGGCAGGTGGACTACCACCCCGAGGAGCTGCATCTGCCCGACGACCAGCTGGCCCAGCTGGGATACAACGTTGATGCTGCCATTTCGCGTTTTCTGCGCCAGGGGCGCGCCGATGGACGCCAGGACGACAGCAGCTCCTCCTCCCGTGCCGTCGGCAACCTCTCCGATCGCCTGCAGGAGCGACTTGGCTACCTAGGTGTTTTCTACAAACGGGATCCATCCCGCTTCCTGGGCAGCCTGCCCCCCGAGGAACGCCGGGATCTGCTGCTGTCGCTTCAACGCACCTATCGGGACCTGCTGGCGAGTTACTTCAGTGATCCGGCTGCGGCCAATCAGGCCTTGGAAAGCTTTGTCAACACCGCTTTTTTCAGTGATCTACCGATCACCCGCACCGTTGAGATCCATGTGGATCTGATCGATGAATTCTGGAAACAACTGAGTTTGGAGGGCCACAAACATGACTTTCTTCAGGATTACCGCCTTGCGCTTCTCGACGTGATGGCGCATCTGTGTGAGATGTACCGGCGCTCCATTCCGCCGGACCTTCCTCTGTCGGGCACGGCCTCTAGCCGTGTACGTCGCCCGACGGATCAGCTCGATGCCTCGGAGGAGTCGTCATGAGTCCCCGCAAGACCTACATCCTCAAGCTCTACGTGGCGGGCAACACGCCCAATTCGATGCGGGCGCTGAAAACGCTGCGCAACATCCTCGAGACCGAATTCCGGGGGGTGTATGCCCTCAAGGTGATTGACGTGCTCAAAAATCCGCAACTGGCGGAGGAAGACAAGATCCTGGCAACGCCAACGTTGTCCAAGATTCTTCCCCCGCCGGTGCGGCGCATCATCGGTGACCTCTCCGATCGGGAGCGCGTGCTGATCGGCCTGGATCTGCTCTACGACGAGCTGTCCGATACGTCGCTCAATTCGAGCTTGATCGACGCGGTCGATGAGGAGACCGACACGACCATTTCTTCAGATCCTTAAGCGACATGGTGCGCTCCAGCACGGTTCATCTCGCGCTCACTACGGTCAAGTCATAGGTCTTTGCTATGCAGTTCCCTCCGACCAGCGGTCAGCCTCAGATGCAGGTGCAAAAGCTCCCGACGGGGATCGAGGGCTTTGATGATGTGTGCCAGGGCGGCCTACCGATCGGCCGCAGCACACTGATCAGCGGCACATCCGGCACCGGAAAGACGGTGTTCTCGCTGCACTTCCTCCACAACGGCATCAAGGATTTCGACGAACCTGGCATCTTCGTCACCTTCGAGGAATCGCCCCTCGACATCCTGCGCAACTCCGCCAGTTTCGGCTGGAACCTGCAGGAGATGGTCGAGCAGGACAAACTCTTCATTCTTGATGCCTCGCCAGATCCCGACGGCCAGGACGTGGCTGGCAGCTTTGATCTCTCGGGTCTGATCGAGCGGATCAACTACGCCATCCGCAAGTACAAGGCCAAGCGCGTCGCCATTGATTCGATCACGGCGGTGTTCCAGCAATACGACGCAGTCTTTGTGGTGCGTCGAGAGATTTTTCGCTTGATCGCCCGGCTCAAGGAAATTGGCGTCACCACGGTGATGACCACCGAGCGCATCGATGAGTACGGCCCGATTGCCCGTTACGGCGTTGAAGAATTTGTTTCCGACAACGTGGTGATCCTGCGCAACGTGCTCGAGGGAGAGCGGCGTCGGCGCACTGTTGAAATCCTCAAGCTGCGGGGCACCACCCACATGAAGGGCGAGTTCCCTTTCACCATGGGGGCCCACGGCATCAGCATCTTCCCGCTCGGGGCGATGCGCCTCACCCAGCGGTCGTCCAACGTTCGGGTCAGCTCCGGTGTGCCCCGTCTGGACGACATGTGCGGCGGAGGCTTCTTCAAAGATTCGATCATCCTGGCCACCGGAGCCACCGGAACGGGCAAGACGATGCTCGTCTCCAAATTCATCGAAGATGCCTGCCGCAACAAGGAACGCGCCATCCTGTTCGCATACGAGGAGTCGCGCGCCCAACTGCTCCGCAACGGCACCAGCTGGGGCATCGACTTCGAGCAGATGGAGCAGGACGGGCTGCTCAAGATCATCTGCGCCTACCCCGAATCCACCGGCCTCGAAGATCACCTGCAGATCATCAAGACGGAGATCAGCCAGTTCAAGCCGTCGCGCATGGCGATCGATTCCCTCTCCGCCCTGGCGCGCGGTGTCAGCCACAACGCCTTCCGACAGTTCGTGATTGGGGTGACCGGCTACGCCAAGCAGGAGGAGATCGCCGGCTTCTTCACGAACACCTCCGAGGAGTTCATGGGCAGCCACTCGATCACCGACTCCCACATCTCCACGATCACTGACACGATCCTGCTGCTGCAGTACGTCGAGATTCGTGGGGAGATGGCTCGAGCCTTGAACGTGTTCAAGATGCGTGGCTCCTGGCACGACAAGGGCATCCGCGAATTTGTGATCACGGGGAATGGCCCTCAGATCAAGGATTCCTTCTCCAACTTCGAGCGGATCATTTCTGGTGTGCCCCATCGGGTCACCACCGATGAGCGCAGCGAGTTGTCGCGCATCGCCCGAGGCGTTTCCACCGAGGACTGACCTAAAGCTCGACGGCCTCGGCAATGGCGTTGCGGCTGCGCCGTTCCGCTTGCAGCTGCAGCTCATCCTTGTCGGCTTCTGCGAGTGGAAGTTCGAACCAGAAGGTGGTGCCGATCTCGGGCTCGCTCACCATTTGCACTTGAGCACCGTGCTTTTCGAGGATGCCTCGCACGATTGAGAGACCCAGCCCGGTGCCAACTTCCGTGTGAACGGCATTTTCCACTCGGAAGAATCGGTCGAAGATCCGCTCCTGATCGGCGCTGCTGATGCCGCAGCCCGTGTCGGCAATCTCCACCCGCAGCTTGGGCAGTGGTGAGGTGAGGGCGCAGGTGGGGCCGTCACTTCCGGTGATTGCCGTTCCCTCCACCGAACAGGTGTCGGGCCAGGGATAGGCCCGCAGCGCCAGGGGGCCGCCGGGGCGGCTGAACTTCAGGGCATTGCCCATAAGGTTGTCGAGCACCTGGAGCAGCAGGTCCCAGTTCCCCAAAACGTCAGGCAGATCTTCGGGAACATCCAGCACCAGCTCCACCTGGCGATCCTCGGCATTCAGCCGGTAGGTGCGCAGGGTCTGCTCCATGGCGGGGCGCATGCTGATCGGCTCGAACTGCAGCGTCCTCCCCGACTCCAGCCTGGAGAGGTCCAGCACATCGTTCACCAGCCGGGTGAGGCGATCGGTTTCGTCGTTGGCGACCCCGAGAAATTCCTTCTGTTCATCGGGGCTGAGCTGATCGCCGAGGTCGTGCAGGGTTTCGACGTAGCTCTTGATGTTGAACAGCGGCGTGCGCAGTTCATGGGAGACGTTGCTGATGAAGCGGCTCTGGGCCGCATTCAGCTCCACCTCGCGGGTGAGGTCCTGGATGGTGACGGCGATGCCCTTGAGGGTTTCGCCACTGGCATCACGCACCGCCTGCAGAACGATGCGCAGGGTGCGGGCCGGTTCCCCCACACTGCAGCGCAGGTCTTCACTGTCTGAAGCGCCACCGAGCAGGGCATCGAGGGGACTGTGCAGCTCGATGGCCAGCAATTCCGGCAATTCCCCCACCAGCTCCTGGCCTTCCAAGCTGCGCCCTTCCCAGCGGAACAGACGCCGCGCTGTGGGATTGGCCAGCACGATGCGGCCATCGGCATCCAGGAGCATGGCGCCATCGGCCATGGTGGCGATCAACGACTGCTGCTTCACCTGGGCGGCGGTGAGCTCCTCGATGTTGGCTTCGTCGTAGGCCTCGAGCTGGGAGGCCATGGCGTTGAAGCCGGTGAGCAGTTCCCCCAATTCCCCACCCACCGGCAGGTCCACCCGGGCACCGAAGTTGCCGGAGGCGACGGAGCGCACACCCCGCAGCAGCTCCTTCACCGGTCGGGTGATGGTGAGGGCGTTGAACACTGCGCCCAGGATCACCAGCACCCAGATCGAGATGAACACGGCCACCGTCACCTCCCTCGTGAGGGCTGCACTGGCCAGGGCGGTCTCGTTCGGATTCACTCCGAGGCCCAGAACGCCGTAGTACTGCCCCCCCCTGATCAGGGGCACAAACACATCGGTGACGGCCCCCTGGGGCGTGAGGTGTTGTCGCACCAGGGGGTTCTGTGGCCGTCGTCGCAGCTCGTCGGGCAGCTCCAGACGTCGGTTGAGACGAAGCTCTCCATCTCCACTGCTTGGGGTTGCGCTGATCGGGATCCCTAGATAGACGACGCCTTCGGGATCGGCGAAGAAGATGTAGCGGACGCTGCGGCTGGAGCGCCAGAACTTTTCGGCGACGTTGGCCAGCTCACGGTCCTGCCCCTGCGCCACCAGCTCTGTGACGTTGCCAGCCAGCAGCAGGCCCAGATCCCGGGCGTAGCGCGTGTCGTTCATCACGGCATCGCGCTGAATGCCATTCAGGGCGAAGAAGGTGATGCCCGTCATCATCAGGCTCACCACCAGGGTGGCAATCGCCAGCAGCTTGGTCTGGAGGGTGAATTCCGCCCACCAGGCGGAGATGCGGTCCCAGAGGTTCTGGTCCTCCCCTGGCGGTTTGCCATTGGGGGGGAGCGCCCAATCAGCGATTGCTGCTCCGCTGCCGCTGCTCATCCGCCCGAGCGCACCTGATGGCCGATGTCCCGACGGTAAGTGATTCCGGCGTAATCGAGCTGATTAAGACCGTCGTAGGCCCCGGCAAAGGCGGCATCGAAGTCATCGCCCTGGGCGACGACGGCCAGCACCCTGCCTCCGGCGGTAAGCAGTTCGCCGGAGCTGTCGCGGCGGGTGCCGGCGTGAAACAGCTGATGGTCTGGGCCGGGGACCAGGTCGATGCGGATCGCATCACCCTTGCGGGGGGACTCGGGGTAGCCCTCGGCTGCAGCCACAACGCAGGCACTGCAGCGTTCGGCGATGCTCAGCTGAGGGGCCAGATCAAGGCGACCCAGAGCACAGGCCTGCAGCACGGCGCCGAGCTCCGGGCCGAGCAGTGGCATCAACGTCTGGCATTCGGGATCGCCGAAGCGACAGTTGAACTCGATCACCTGGGGGCCGTCGGCCGTGATCATCAAGCCGGCATAGATCACGCCGCGATAATCGATTCCGCGTTGGCGCAGGGCCTTGAGGGTGGGCTCCAGCACGATGCGGCGCACGTCTTCGAGGCCCTCGGCATCCAGCAGTGGGGCGGGGGCATAGGCGCCCATGCCGCCGGTGTTGGGGCCGCGATCGCCTTCGTTGAGCCGTTTGTGGTCTTGCGCCGGGGGCAACAGCACCATCCGCTCCCCATCGCAGAGGGCAAACACAGAAACTTCAGGGCCCTCCATCCGCTCCTCCAGCACCAGCTGGGAGCCCGCAGCCCCGAATCGCCCTTCAAAGGCTTCGCGGATGGCGGTTTCCGAGTCCTCAACGCTGTCGGCCACCGTGACGCCCTTGCCGGCGGCCAAGCCATCGGCCTTGACCACCAGAGGACGTTGGACCTCCTGCAACACCGCCAGTGCTTCGGCTTCACTGGCCACCGCCCAGTGGCCCGCCGTTGGCACCCCCGCCTCTTGCATCAGCTGCTTGGCCCAGGCTTTGCTCGCCTCCAACTGGGCTCCCTCTGCTCCAGGGCCGAACACGGCGAAGCCCGCCTCTCGCAGGGCATCGGCAACCCCAGCGGCCAGCGGCGCTTCCGGACCCACCACCACCAGGTCGATGCCGTTCTGCTGGCACAGCGCGATCAACCCAGCGCGATCGGTTTCGCCCACCGCCAGGGCGCTGCCTTCAGTGCCACCGTTGCCAGGGGTGATCCAGATCGTCTCCAGGCCCGGACAACGGGCCAGTGCCCAGGCCAGGGCCTGTTCCCTGCCGCCGCCACCGACGACGAGGGCGCGTTGGAGGGCAGGCAGCGTGTTGGGACGGGTGGACGAAATGGCCATGGTTGCGGGAGGAACGGTTTGGGCCTCGTAGGTTTTCCTTTGTAGACCGCAGCCCGCCATGGGGACTCCCCTTTTCCCCTTCGCCCTCACCCTTCTGGCTGCTGTTACGGCAGCCCCGGATCCGCAGGTGATGCGCGAGGAACGCTTTCAAAGTGTTCTCGCTGAGATGGATGTGGCCGCGGCGGGGCAGGCCTGTCTTGATCCCCGCATGGCGACCTCCAATAGCCGTCGTCAGGCCCTGCGCGATCGGCTTCTGGCCCTGCATCCGGTGATCGACTCGTTGGAGCTGGTGCTAGCGAACGCTGAAGCCCTGATGAGCTGCGGTGCCCCCGAAGCTGCAGCCGTGGTGCTTGACCGCTACATCCCCCGTGTTGGCGATGAACGGCGGCAGTGGCTGTTGTTGCGCTGGCGTGCAGCTTCAGCAGCCCTGAATCACCGTCAGGCGGCCTTGGCGCTTCGCCGTTTGGTGGATGGCAACCTGACGGCCCTGGATGCGCCTCTGTTCCCTGATCAGCCGTTGCCAGATCAGGGCAACGGGCTGGATCAGTTGGCTTTGCATGAAGCGGCCCTGGGCCGCAACGCTGTGGCTGTGGAGGTGCAGCTGCTGGGCGACCTGACGGGTGTGCAGGGGGCGCAGCGTCTGTCGCGGGCGGCGCAATGGCTCGATGCCGATCAGTGCGATCAAGCCGATCAACTGCTGGAAACCGCCTTGGATGAAGCGGCGGCAGCGGAGGCCTGGGGCTTGGCGATGGACCTGCTGCATCAACAGCTGCAACTGCAGCTGGAGGCCGGGGGTGATGGTGAGCGGCCGCGCCAGCGGATGCAACGCCTGGCCACTGTTCTCGATGACCGCTACTCGCTCCAGCAGCTGCAGCCTGAGGCCGAACCCGATCCCCTGCTGCGTTCCCCGCGGGATCCCGGAGGCCATGCTGATGTAAGACCATCAGCCGTTGCACCTTCGCCATGACGCCCGATCACGGAGAGCTGCTGTACGAAGGCAAGGCCAAGCGGGTGTTCGCAAGCACGGATCCCGACCGGGTGCTGGTGGAGTTCAAGAACGATGCCACCGCCTTCAATGCTCAGAAAAAAGCTCAGCTGGATGACAAAGGTCGGCTGAACTGCCAGATCTCAGCGCGGTTGTTCGAGCTGCTGGAGCGTGAGGGGGTGCCGACCCACTACTGCGGTCTGGCTGGGGAGACCTGGATGCTTGTACGACGGGTGGAGATCATCCCCCTGGAGGTGGTCCTTCGGAACATCGCCACCGGTTCACTGTGTCGTCAGACGCCGATCGCTGATGGCACAGCCATCGAACCTGCCCTGTTGGATCTGTATTACAAGGACGATTCCCTCGGCGATCCGTTGTTGACCGAGGCTCGTCTGCAGCTGCTCGGGGTGGCAGACACCTCGCAACTGTCAGCGATTGAACAACTGGCCCGCCGAGTGAACGCGGTCTTGCTCCCGTTTTTTGACGAACTTGATCTGCAGCTGGTCGATTTCAAGCTGGAGTTAGGGCTGGCATCGGATGGAACACTTCTGCTGGCCGATGAGATCAGCCCTGACACCTGCAGGCTCTGGGACCGCCGCAACAGCAACGCCGAGGACCGGATTTTGGACAAGGACCGCTTCCGCAAAGATCTCGGCGGGGTGATGGAGGCCTACGGGGAGGTCCTCAAACGGGTCCAAGGAAACTGCCCCAACCCCCGCAACTGCTTGTAAGGTCAGCGCACCTTTTTGTGGCTTCGCCCAGCCTGCGCCTCGATGACCCGCCGTTCGTCCCGCCGCTCTTCGGTTGCAGTTCGTCGCACGGTTTTGGGCCTGATGCTGGGGATTCCCCTGGTGGCTCCACCAGTGATGGCGCAGGACGCAACGCCTGCAGACCAACCCCTCGAAGGCGAAGAGGTCATGGTGGACAGCGCCGTGGTGGAACAGCCCCGGGTTCTGATTTCCGAGGTGCTGATTGAAGGCATCGATGGCCACCCTGAAGAGGAACGCCTTCAGATCTCCACCTACGACGCCATGCAGGTGCGTCCGGGGATGCGTGTCACCCGCGAGGAGCTGCAGAACGACCTAAATGGCATTCAGGCCACGGGCTGGTTCTCGGATGTGCGCATCGTTCCCCAGAACGGACCGCTGGGTGTTCAGGTGGTTGTTCAGGTGGAGCCCTTCCCTCCCCTGAGTGCAGTGGAGATCAGCGGCGACGATGAGAATCTCCTTTCGGATGTGGTGATTGAGGAGACTTTTGCCTCCGATTACGGGCGCACGCTGAATCTCAACGATCTGCAGCAGCGGATGAAGGCTCTGCAGGCTTCAGTGGCCGGTCAGGGCTACTCCCTGGCACGGGTGTCCGGTCCGGAACGGGTCAGCCCTGATGGTGTTGTCACGCTGAAACTGCTGCAGGGCAGCGTGTCTGATGTTGAGGTCAAATTCCTCACCAAAGAGGGTGATGACACCGATGAGAACGGCAATCCCATCCGCGGCAAGACCAAAGAGTGGGTGATCACCCGAGAGGTTTCGATCCAACCCGGCGATCCGTTTAACCGCAACGAGCTTGAGCGGGATATCAAACGGCTCTACGCCACCCAGCTGTTCAGTGATGTCAAGGTCACCTTGCGGCCTGTGCCGGAAGAGCCTGGCGATGTGGTGATCGTGCTTGGCATCGTCGAGCAGTCCACCGGCCAGCTCTCCGGCGGTCTCGGCTACAGCCAGAGCCAGGGCGTCTTCGGTCAGGTGCAGCTGCAGGAAAGCAATCTTTTCGGCCGAGCCTGGAATCTGGGCACCAACATCACCTACGGCCAATACGGCGGACTGGCCAACCTCAACTTCACGGATCCCTGGATCTACGGCGACAAGCACCGCACCAGCTTCCGCACCTCTGTGTTCTTGAGCCAGCAGGTGCCCCAGGTTTTCCAAAGCGGAGACAACGGCAACATCCGCACCGCGAAGGACTACGCCGACAACGGCTCCAACAAGGCCTACGAGACCGGTCGTAAATATGGGTTCACCGATGGAGACAAGGCTCCAGGCGAGGTCAACAAGGCCGACAGTGAGTACCCCAACCGCAGCTGGTTCGACTACGAGGGCGACACGGTTGTGCTGCGCAAGGTTGGCGGCAACTTCTCCTTCTCACGCCCACTGAATGGTGGTGATCCTTACAAGGACAGCAAGTGGAATGTCCTGGCTGGGATGTCCTTCGCCGAAGTGCGGCCGATCAACTTTGCCGGTGACACCAGGCCCTATGGCGTGTCCAACAACAAATTCCGCAAGGGCAAGGTCAACAAAGACGATGTGATCTGTGTGTCGTACAACTGCGCCGACACCAACAGCCTGGTGGGGATGCGTTTCGCCACCACTTACAACAATTTCAACAACCCCCGTAATCCCACCAGCGGCAACTTCTTCACAGCCGGTACCGAGCAGTTCCTCGGCATCAACAATGATTCGCCCACCTTCAACCGTCTGAGGGCCAGCTACACCCAGTTCTTCCCGGTGGATTGGCTGAAGATCCACAAGGGTTGCCGTCCCAAGGCCGGTGAACAGGCCGATTGCCCGCAGGCCATTGGTGTGCAGATCAAGGGCGGCGTGATCATGGGTGAAGCGCCCCCGTACGAGGCGTTCTGCATGGGTGGATCCAATTCGATTCGGGGTTGGTACGACTGCGATATGGCGGTGTCCACGGCCTTCAGCGAACTCACGATCGAGTACCGCTTCCCGCTGATCAGCATCTTTTCCGGCGAGGTTTTCATGGATGCCGGCACCGATTTCGGCACCCAGAAGAATGTGCCTGGCAAGCCCGGTCTGCTGCTAGGTAAGGACGGCTCCGGTGTTTCCCTTGGTACCGGTGTGATCGTGACCACCCCAGTGGGTCCGATCCGGGTTGAGGTGGCCACGAAAGACTTCACTTCCGATTACCGCTTCAACCTGGGTGTGGGCTGGAAGTTTTAGTGATCAGCTGGCCTCATGACTACTCCGTTGCCTGGACGCTGGCAGCGGAGACATCACGCTCTGGTATCGGCCTCCACAGTGGTGCCGAGGCCACAGTGGAACTTCGGCCGACGGAGCAGCCTGGTTTTCAGATGCGCTTGCCGGGCATGGATCAGGCGATCCAGCTTCGGCCGGATCAGGTGCGCGACAGCCAGTTGTGCACAACCTTGGATCTGGGCTCCAGCAAGGTGGCCACCGTCGAGCATCTGTTGGCGGCCCTGGCCGGTTGTGGGCTGAGTCATGTGGAGATCGTGCTCGATGGCTACGAAGTTCCTCTGCTGGATGGCTCGGCCCTGGGCTGGGTGGAGGCGATCGCTGCGGCTGGTTTGGTCCCGGCGGAGACCCCGCGGCCAGCACCACCGCAGTTGGAGCAACCCCTGTTGCGCACCCGAGGCAACAGTGTGATCACAGCCACCCCCGCCGATTGCTTTGGTGTTGTGGGGATCATTGACTTCCCCCAGGCGGCCATCGGCCGCCAGCAGTTCGCCCTGGAGCTCACCCCCCAGCGCTTTGTTGATGAGATTGCTCCAGCACGCACCTTCGGTTTCCGGGAGCAGGTGGAGCAGCTTCGTGCTGCTGGGTTGATCCAGGGCGGAGCCCTGGACAATGCCTTGGTCTGTGACGGTGATCATTGGATGAATCCACCGCTTCGGTTCGAGGATGAACCGGTGCGCCATAAGCTCTTGGACCTAATCGGCGACCTGGCCCTCGTCGGTTTTCCCCAGGCACAGGTTCTTGTGTACAAGGGGTCCCATGGTCTTCACACCGATCTCGCAGCCGCTTTGTGACTGAATCCACCACCCCAGATGTCGTGCTGACCAGCGAGCAGATCGCCGGTTTGCTTCCACACCGTTACCCCTTCGCGCTGGTGGATCGGGTCATCGCCCATGAACCCGGGGTTTCGGCCACGGCGATCAAAAACGTGACCATGAACGAGCCCCAGTTCCAGGGGCATTTCCCCGAGCGTCCGCTGATGCCCGGGGTGCTGATTGTCGAGGCGATGGCGCAGGTGGGTGGTCTGATCGTCACCCAGATGCCCGATCTGCCCAAGGGTCTGTTCGTTTTTGCCGGCATCGACGGGGTACGCTTCCGGCGCCCTGTGGTTCCGGGAGATCAGCTGGTGATCCGCTGTGAACTGCTCAGCCTCAAGCGCAAACGCTTCGGCAAGGTCAAGGCTGAGGCCATGGTGGATGGCGATCTGGTCTGCTCAGGCGAATTGATGTTCTCCCTGGTGGACTGAGCGGGATGTCGCAGCAAACGACGTCACAGCAGATCCACCCCACGGCGGTGGTGGACCCGAAGGCCGAGCTGGCCGCCGGCGTGGTGATCGGCCCCGGTGCGGTGGTCGGCCCCGAGGTGGTGATCGGAGAGAACACCTGGATCGGTCCCCATGCCGTCCTGGATGGTCGGCTCAGCCTGGGCCGTGACAACAAGGTGTACCCGGGCGCCTGCCTTGGTCTTCCGCCACAGGATCTCAAGTACCGCGGTGCCAACACCGAGGTGTTGATCGGTGATGGAAACACGCTGCGGGAATGCGTGACGATCAATCGCGCCACCGAAGAAGGCGAGGTGACCCGCATCGGCAATGGCAACCTGCTGATGGCTTACTGCCATCTGGGCCACAACTGCGATCTGGGCAACAACATCGTGATGTCCAATGCCATCCAGGTGGCGGGCCACGTTGTGATCGAAGACCGTGCGGTGGTGGGTGGCTGTCTGGGCATTCACCAGTTCGTGCACATCGGTGGGATGGCGATGGTGGGCGGCATGACCCGTGTCGACCGGGATGTGCCCCCCTATTGCCTGGTGGAAGGGCATCCGGGCCGGGTGCGGGGGTTGAACCGCGTCGGCCTGCGGCGCAGTGGCCTGACTGCCAATCATGACGGCGCTGAACTCAAGCAGCTGCAGGACATCTGGACCCTGATGTATCGCTCTGACCTGGTGATTGCCGATGCGCTTCAGCAGGCCCGCAGCCAGCCCTTGCTGCCGGCGGCTGAGCACTTCTGCCGGTTCCTGGAAGCCTCCACCGGTCAGGGCCGACGGGGTCCGATGCCGGTGCAGGGCCGCTGATGGTTCGGCTGCTGATCAGCACCGGAGAGGTTTCCGGTGATCTGCAGGGCAGCCTGTTGATTCGCGCCTTGCGGTTGGAGGCGGAACGACGGGGACTTGAGCTGGAGCTGCTGGCCCTGGGTGGCCCGCGCATGGAGGCGGCGGGTGCAGCATTAATCGCCGACACCGCGCCGATGGGAGCCATCGGCCTGTGGGAGGCCGTTCCGTTGATTCTTCCCACGCTGCGTCTGCAGGCCCGGGTTGATGCGTTGTTGGCGGAACATCCCCTTGATGGTGTGGTGTTGATCGACTACGTCGGGTCCAATGTCCGCTTGGGCACTCGGCTGCGGCGCCAGCAGCCCGAGCTGCCGATCACGTATTACATCGCCCCCCAGGAGTGGGCTTGGCGCTTTGGCGATGGAAGCACCACCCGTCTGCTTGGGTTCACCGACAAGATCCTGGCGATCTTCCCGGCGGAGGCCGAGTTTTATGCCGCCCGTGGTGCGGATGTGAGCTGGGTGGGTCATCCGTTGCTGGACAGCTTCCAGAACCTGCCCGATCGCGCCAGATCCCGTCGCCAACTGGGTCTTGATCCTGAGGCCCCGGTGCTGTTGCTGCTGCCGGCCTCGCGGCCCCAGGAGCTGCGCTATCTGATGCCACCGTTGGCCCAGGCGGCTGCTCTGTTGCAGCAACGCCACCCTGATCTTCAGGTGCTTCTGCCCGCTGGGCTTGCAGCGTTCGAAGCGCCCCTGGCTGCGGCGCTGCAGGAGGCCGGAGTCCATAACGGGCGGGTGATTCCCGCCGCTGAAGCGGATGGGCTGAAGACCACCCTTTGTGCAGCGGCGGATCTTGCCTTGGGCAAATCCGGCACGGTGAATCTGGAACTGGCTCTGCAGGGGGTTCCCCAGGTGGTGGGTTACCGCGTCAGCCGACTGACCGCCTGGGTTGCCCGCCACGTCCTGCGCTTCCAGGTGGACCACATCTCGCCTGTGAATCTGTTGCTCAAGCAGCGGTTGGTGCCGGAGCTGCTGCAGGATGAACTCACGGCTGAGGCCCTGGTGGAGAGGGCGCTCCCTTTGTTGACCGCCACCCCTGAGCGCCACGCCATGCTGGAGGGGTATGACCGACTGCGGGCAACCCTGGGGGCTCCTGGGGTCACTGAGCGGGCGGCCAAGGCCATCTTTGATCAGGTGATCGATTGAAACGAACTCTGCTGCTGCTGTTCACCTGCCTGATGTTGTTCAGCTGGCCCCAGCGCGCCATGGCTGAGTTGCAGACGGCTGTGTTTGCCGGGGGCTGTTTCTGGTGCCTGGAGCACGACCTTGAGGATCTGCCGGGGGTGCGTGATGCCGTCAGCGGCTACAGCGGCGGCCAGGTGGAGCGTCCCACGTACCGGCAGGTGAGCAGTGAGACCACTGGGCATCAGGAAGCTGTGCAGGTGCGTTTTGATCCAGATCAGATCAGTTATGCGGAGCTGCTGCGCAGCTACTGGCGCAATGTGGATCCCCTCGATGGGGGTGGACAGTTCTGCGACCGCGGCGATTCCTACCGGCCGGTGATCTTCACGGCCGATGTCGATCAGGCTGAGGCTGCCGAGGCCAGTGCGCAGGCGGCGGCCAGCGAGCTCGGACAACCACGGTCTGCCTTGAAGGTGGAGCTCAGGCAGGCAGCTCGCTTCTGGCCGGCCGAGGGCTACCACCAGAACTATGCCGAGAACAACGCTGTCAAATACAACTTCTACCGGTTCAGCTGTGGTCGTGACCGCAGGCTCGACAGCGTCTGGGGCGACAACGCTCGCTCCGGTAACAGCTGGGGGAGCTAGCGCTCAGTTCCAGTGGTCTTAAGGCCTCAGCCTGCCGACGCCATAGCCCAGCAACAGGCCAACAGCTCCACCGACGGAACCAGCCGTCAGTTGCATGCGTTGATCCTTGCTCAGTTGGCCTGCGAACACCAGTGATGCGGCAACAGCGACCAGCAGCAGCGCTGTGACCAGCACGGCATCCAGGGATCGGTTGCCTGACTTTCCACTCTGACTACCACCTCGCTTTACGGGTGGTTTCCCTCCGGGCGGTTAGTTCATATCCAGTTCACGCTCAATGCGATTGAGTTCCTGTTCTGCAGGGGATCGGTCCATCGCTCAAGGATGGCAGCCTTAATCTTCCGCAGACCGCCCCCGTAAGCGAGCCCGATCGCTCAGCCAGATGATCACCCGTGTGATCGCCCAGGCGAGGGTGACACCCAACAGGATCGAGAGCAGTGACTCCACAGCACAGCACTTGAGAACATCGGCAGGCGCCGGATGTCCATCAATATGCCGATCTGATCAAGGAATGCGTGAGGACTGTTGCGATCAGTCGCGTGCTTCTGGGTCCTTGTCTTTAGCTGGCTGTGTTGTGGCCTGAGGCTTGGATGCCGCCTTGGCGGCCAGGGAGGCTTCCAGGCGCTGCAGCTGCGCTTCGCGCAGTGCGTTGGAAATGCTGAGGGTGCGGTCAGTCATCGATTGGCGTTCTCGACAGCATCAGGGTCAGGACCATGTGCGATCGAAAGGGGGCCTACAGAACTGAGGACTGTCGAAACCTAGACACCCATCGATCCACGTCCAGGGAGCAAAAGTGCTTACGTCAGAGTCTGGCAACACACCTGAACCCCGGCGCCAGCTCCCATCTTCTGGTTGCCAAACAAGTGTCACCGTGGCTATGAGTACAGGTGTACCAGCTCGAGAGGTGTGCATGTCGGTTGATCACGGCGATCTCGCGGTGAAGGCGGAAGCTCCGTTCCTTCATGTCCGCCCAGGGCACTTCGTGATTGTGGGTGGAGATCACCTTGATCAGGGGGATTGGTGGATGGGGCAAGTGATCTTCTGTGAGGGGAGTGCTCGCCATCCCAGGCTCCCGTCCTTGTTTCAGGTGGCTGACGTGGACACCGGCGTCATCAAGTGGATCAACGCCGATGCGGTCTCTGACGTGATCTGGTCGATGGATGGATGGCCTGCCAGTGCGCCCGTCTGCGAGGAGCGCTGATCGAGGGCTGGCGTGTATCCGCTCGAGCAACGCGGGGCTGGCGGCTGGTCTATAAATGTGTTTGTAGCAACCGCTACAAAACGTTCACCCCTGCTTGCGGGGGCGCAGACGCTCCAAGTCACGGAACGGGGACTTGGGTTTTCTCGAGGAACATCCAATGACGGCACTTCTTTATCGAGGTCACACCTACGAAGCAGCACCATCAGCACCCAAGGTCTGCGTTGAGTTGACCTACCGGCGCGAGCACGACAACACCTGCCGCCAGGAGCTCCTGCGCGAAGGCCAGCGCACCCTCACCTACCGAGGCGTCACCTATACCAAGTAGGTCCCGGCAAGGGTTTGTTATGGGGTGAACGGGTTCGGCGATCACGATTCGCGCGGGATCTCGTCATCGTGGGAAGCAGCCTGTCAGCGCCCTTCGATGGGAACGGACCTCACCGCCATCGTGATTTCCTCGGTGTTTCTCGGGGTGGGATTTGTGATTGCCAAATTCTTCCCCGAAGCGGCGTTGTTGGCGGCGGTGTTCTTGGTGGGGCTGGCAATTCTCAACGTCGGCCTTGTCCTGGTGGGCTGATTGCCAAAAAAAAGGGGGTGTTCCCCTAGGCACCCCCGCGATCGACGCATTGCCCCTTCACCGAAAGAAGCATCCGAAGGATGGCCTGGGCTCCTGAGGCTGGTCGTCGCCATCGCGACAAAACATCCCTGCTGTGAGGGACCCAAGAAAAAAGCGAGAGCTTTCAGATCGCTCTATGGGATTTGAGTGGGCCGTTACTTGATCAAATCTGGTCGAATTCCTTAAGAAACCAACACTCAACCTGTTGAAAAGATTAAGCGCGACAACCTGAATGATTCAGCAAGTTCTCAGTGAACAGACGGGTTTCCGGCCATCGACCAAGCTTCGAGCCACGCTTACGATCTGCTGGTGAGAGGAGGGTTGTATGTATCTGCTGACCATTAAGGATGGTCTTGGCACCCGTCATATCGGTCCCTACGCGTCACCGAAGCACGCGTCAGACGATCTTGATCGTGTGTTGGAAACCTGCTCTGAGCGAGCACGGTGGCAGATCCATGCACTTGAAACCCCGGATCGTTCGCTCGAACTGCAGCCGGTTGCCTCCTGATCAGCTCTGACGTCGTCCCGGGAATCCTCGGGTCAGTCCGCTGTCGATCATCAGGCCAATGCCGGCATTGATGCAGATCAGGCTGAGGGTTCCGTACCAGAACCAGGGGCCTGCGTCCTTGCCCAGCATCTGAACCACCTTCCGGCTCACCGCCTCGCCGAACAGGCAGAGGCCAACCGGGAGCAGTAGCACCCCCAACTGGGCCTTGATGTACCAGCGCACCGGGGAGCGGCTCATGACTGGGCCAGCACCCAGTTCACCAGGGTGCGCACGCCGTAGCCGGTGGCACCAGCGGGATTGACGCCTTTGCCCTTGTCGCTCCAGACCGGCCCGGCGATGTCGATGTGGGCCCAGGCGGTGTCTTTTGCCACGAACTCCTTGAGGAACAGGGCCGCTGTGATCGAACCGCCGGGTCGCGGGCCGGTGTTCTTCATGTCGGCCAGCAACGACTTCAATCCATCCTTGTAGGACTGCCGCAGTGGCATGCGCCAGAGCCCTTCCCCGCCGGTCTGAGCGGCAGCATCGAGGGCCTCTGCCAGATCGTCGTGGTTGGACCACAGTCCGGCCATCTCATCCCCCAGAGCAATGACGCAGGCTCCGGTGAGGGTGGCCAGATCAACCACGGCATCGGGCTTCTGCTCACAGGCGTAGAGCAGGGCATCGGCGAGGGTCAGCCGGCCTTCGGCGTCGGTGTTGTTGATCTCGATCGTCATGCCGTTGGCGGCCTTAACGATGTCGCCGGGGTGGACGGCGGAGCCATTCACCATGTTTTCGCAGGAGGCCACCACCATGTGCACCTCAACGCCGGCTGGCTTGAGTTCGGCGATGCTGCGCATGGCACCAAGCACAGCGGCACTGCCGCCCATGTCGAACTTCATCATGTCGATCTGGGCTGCACCCACCTTGAGGTTGTAACCGCCGGAATCGAAGGTGAGGCCTTTGCCCACCAGGGCAACGCGGCGTTTCACCTCGCCCTCGGGGCGATAGATCAGGTGGATGAACTTGGGCGGCAGATCGGAGCCCTGGCTCACGGCCAGGAAGGCACCCATGCCCTTGGCTTCGCAGTCGCTGCGCTCGAGCACCTTGAGCTCAAGGCCGTGGTCCTTGGCGATGCCAGCAGCCGTGTCGGCGAGGGCGGCCGGGGTGACCACGTTCGGGGGGGCCGCCACCAGCTCCCGGGCCAGTTCCACACCGGCGCAGGTGGCATTCACCGCCTCAAAGCCGCTTTCGGCGGCGGGGTTGAGGTCGATCAGCTCCAGAGCCTCAGGGATCCGGCGCGGGTCCGGCTCCTTGCGGAAGCGCTGGTCTTTGTAGAGGCAGAGCCGCACCGCTTCAGCGCAGATCCGGGCAGCTTCTTGGGCATCGCTTCCCGCCCAGGGCAGTTGCAGGCCCAGGCTGCCTTCACAACCGATGGCGGCTTTGGCGGCCCGGGCGGCGGCACCGCGCAGGCGGTCGGTATCGATGGCGTCGCTCTCGCCCAGACCCAGCACCACCAGCCGTTGCGGTCCCCCACCGAGGGGCGTGATCACCAGTTGGTCCCCGGGCTTGCCTTTGAACTCCTGCTGCTTGAGGGCATCGGTGATGCCGGCAAAGCGTTGTTCCAGGGACGTTGCCGTGGCGTCGACATCGCCCTGGGGCAGTCCCACCGCCAGCACATCGCCGTTCCACTCCTGCAAACCGGCGGAGGACAGGGAGAAGCGCATGGGTGGACGCGTCAACAAAGGATGAGCGTAGCGATCCCGTGCGATGGGTTCGGTCTTAGAGCTCGGCTGTGAAGGGGGTGGCCCAGCGCTGGCGGGTTTCCTTGTTGAACGGAGGCCACCAGCGTTGGATCAGCTGTTGTTCCAGGGCCCGCCGGGCGCGGGTGGCCTTGGGCACATCACAGCTGAAGCGGATGCTCAGCTGGGCGCTGAGCTCACAGCGCTGCAGGGCTTCGCCGTAGGCGGCGAGGTAGGCCTTGCAGTCGTGATCGCCTTTCCAGCGGCGCTCGGCGGCCAGGGTTTCGCCCACATACAGCAGAAGCGGCTGCTCCAGCTGGGCTGGCCTGTCCATCACCAGGTAGATCGCTGCTCCGCGGTGCGACGGCTCCGGCCAGCGCCAGAAACTCATCGCCAGGGGGGTCAGGGCCAGTGGATTGATGGCCGTGGCAGCGTCATCGGGGCTGGCACCGAATAGATCCCCCTGGGCTGCGCCGGCGCTTTCTCCACGGAACAGCGGCGCCTGATGGGCATGCAGCCGCTCTTGCCAGGCGAGCAGCTGCTCCCGTTGCAGGGGCAGGTCGGGCCCGTTGCTGAAGGCCAGCGCGCCGGTGGAGAAGAGATCCCCCTGCATCAGGGCAGCGGCAGGCTGGGCCCGGCACGGCGGCTGCCGAAACTCACTCGGCCGATCAGGGCTTCCACGCTGCTGGCGGGCAGGCAGAGCCGCTCCTGCAGATCGGCCAGATCCTTGAAACCAGCGCGCCGGCGTTCCCGCATCAGGTTGGCCAGCCGTTGTTCCGGCCAGCCGAGCAGGGCCAGCTGATCGTCGCTGGCGTTGTTGAGGTCGAGGGGAGCGGTCTGCGGCTGCGGTGGAGCATCGCCGTGCCACTGGAAGAGCAGATGGGGGCTCCAGAGCCTGGCCAGATCGCTCGGCAGCTCCAGCAGCCGGAACAGATCATCGGCACTGGCGAATTGCACCCCACCCCGCTGCAGGCGCACCAGCAGATCGGCTGTGTCCCGGCTGCAGCCGGGCAGCTGCAGCCACTGATCGCGGCTGGCCCGGTTCACATCCATCACCCAGGCCGGCGGCTCGGGCGCGATCGGTTCAGGCTGCGGCAACGCCGGCTGGGGTGTTGCTGGCAGCTGCCCTGTGGCCTGCAGCACCCGCCTGGCCAGGGGATCCAACCAGTGGCTGCGGGGCATGCTGCTCAGCCGAGATGGGCCGACCTTAACGAGGGTGCAGGGGCCGCGTCAGCGCAGCTGGCGCACAAGCTCCTCACACCCCCCCTGTTCGTCGATGTATTGGCGCATCAGATCGTCGTAGCCGGGAGCGCTTTTCACCTCGTTCCGGTTGGCGTCGCTCACTCCTTTGCTGATTAGAAACCGGGTGGCGATGTCTTGGACCTTGGCGGCCTTCATTTGTTCGGTTTCGACCAGGCAGCGGGCATTGGCCTCAGCGATGGTTACCAAAGCTGTGGTGCGCTCGCTGGCGGCGAAGCCTGCTCGTTGAACGAGGCTGCTGACGCTGAGAACCACCAGGGCTGTAAGGGCGGCGCGTTTGACCATGGCGTCTGCACCGTTGGAGTCCCCTCAGGATGCTCCTTCAGGGCTAGGGGGTCCAGCGCGGAATCGGCAGCGGTGGATCCACCAGGTTGCGCTGAAAGGCGATCAGCACCGCCTGGGTGCGGCTTTTGACATCGAGTTTGCGCAGCAGCCCGGTGACGCAGTGCTTGGTGGTTTCAATCGAGAGATGCAGTTGATCGGCAATCTCCTGATTGCTGAGGCCTTTGCAGAGCCCGCGCAGCACGTCCTCTTCCCGCAGGCTCAACACGTCGCTGAGGGGATGGGCGGCGCCTCTGGAGCCGCGGTCGTGGTTGGCCACGCCGGCAATCACCGGATCCATGTGGCTGCCATCGCTCTCCATGGCGCGCAGCACGCTGAGCAGGCCGCCATTGCCGATTCGCTCATGGCTGCAGAGCCCTTCGCACTGCGCCTTGGCCGCGGCGTGAATCGTGCTGAGCAACGGGCGTTGAATCAACATCAGGCAGCGCAGGGTGGGCTGCTGAGCCTTGGCAGCCGCCACCAGGGAGGGGCCGTTGCCGCGCTCGAGCTGGTCGCTGCAGATCAGCAGATCAGCGGCTGTGTGGCTGAGACAGGCGAGGGCTTCCGCTTCGGTGCTGGCGGCCCCCACCAGGGAGCCGATGCCGTTGAGGCTGTGCACCAGGCCGCTGATCAACACGCGATCGGCGGAGGCCACCACGATGCGGCGCCTTTCCAACAGGAGCCGGTGGCGCTGGGGAAGCTCACGCATCGCGCTGAGCTGAGCTGTGAAGTCCACATCCTGGAGGCGGCCCGAAACTCACCATGAATTCGGATGCCACCAGAGGGTGGTGCGGGTCAGCAAGACCGTACAAAACGCCTTCGCTGATGCCAAGCCAAGGTGCGGCGATCACCCCCGTTGCCACTGGTGAATCCTTGGCAGACTTTGCCGAAACAGTGCGCAACGCCGACGATGGCCTTCTTCGATTCCGACATCGTTCAGGACGAAGCTAAGCGCCTGTTCAGCGATTACCAGCAGCTGATGCAGCTGGGCAGTGAGTACGGCAAGTTCGATCGGGAGGGCAAGAAGAAGTTCATCGAGACGATGGAAGAGCTGATGGGCCGTTATCGGGTGTTCATGAAGCGCTTTGAACTCTCGGAGGATTTCCAGGCCAAGCTCACGGTGGAGCAGCTGCGCACCCAGCTCAGCCAGTTCGGCATCACTCCCGAGCAGATGTTCGATCAGATGAACTCCACGCTTGAGCGGATGAAGGCGCAGATCGAGCAGCCCCCCTCTACCTGAAACAGCCCCAGCTGAACCAGCTCGACCTGAGCCAAGACTCGTACGATCGCCAGCGCTCGCTCGTTGCGCCTCCCCATGCCGGACTCCATCCCGTCGTTGCCGGATTGGTTGTCCCGGGGCATGGCCGACCTGTTCCCTGCCGGGGATCCCAGTGATGCGGATCAGGCCCTAGCGGCCCGGTTGGCCCAGGCCAAAAAAGAAGGCCGGCCGTTGCGGGTGAAGCTGGGCATTGACCCCACTGGCAGCAACATCCACCTGGGTCACAGCATTCTGTTCCGCAAATTGCGGGCCTTCCAGGATGCGGGCCACACGGCGGTGCTGATCATCGGCGATTTCACGGCGCGGATCGGTGATCCCACCGGCAAGAGCGCCACGCGGGTGCAGCTGAGCAAGGAGCAGGTGGCCGCCAACGCCTCCACCTATCTGCGCCAGTTGGGGCAAGACCAGCCCAAGGAAACGGCGCTGCTCGATTTCGAAACCCCCGGCCGCCTGGAGGTGCGATACAACTCTGAGTGGCTGGAGGGCATGGATCTGCCGGCGGTGATCGGCCTGCTCGGCACCGGCACCGTGGGCCAGATGCTGGCCAAGGACGACTTCTCCAAGCGCTACGGCAGCGGCACCCCGATCGCCCTGCATGAATTCCTCTACCCGCTGCTGCAGGGCTACGACTCGGTGGCGGTGAATGCGGATGTGGAGCTGGGCGGCACCGACCAGAAGTTCAACGTGGCCATGGGCCGCGACCTGCAGCGCCACTTCAACAAGGGCACCCAGTTCGGCCTGCTGCTGCCGATTCTGGTGGGTCTGGACGGGGTTCAGAAGATGAGCAAGAGCCTTGGCAACGTGGTGGGGCTGGAGGAAGACCCGCTCTCGATGTACTCCAAGCTCGAGAAGGTCGGCGACGGGGCGATCGACGACTACGTCACCTTGCTGACCGACCTGGATCTGGCCTCTTTGCCGGAGAACCCACGCGAAAAGCAGAAGGCGATGGCCCTGGCAGTGACCGCCAGCCGTCATGGCATCGAAGCAGCCCAGAAGGCCCAGAGCGATGCCGCCACCCTGGTGGGCGGCAGCGGTGATGCCGGCGCTGATGTGCCCGAGGCGTCGCTGGCGGAGGTGAACTTCCCGGCCAAGGCTTTCTATTTGTTCAGTGCCGTGGGCATCTGCGCCAGCAGCAGCGAAGCCCGCCGTCAGATCAAGGGCGGTGCGGTGCGGCTGGAGGGGGAGAAGATCACCGATCCCAATCAGGAGTTCGCCTCAGCGGCGGAGCTGGAGGGCAAGGTGCTGCAGCTGGGCAAGAAAACCTTCCGGCGCTTGGTGGCCTGAGCCGCCGGATATCCCCCTTTTGGGGGATCCGCCGAGAGGGAACCGGCGAGATTGTTCGTTCATCAGAGCGAAGAACAATGCCAGCGCTAGCCCTTGAACCTGAATTCAGATCTGATCAGCAGATCACTGCCTATTTTTTGGCCTATCTGCAATCGGAATTCTCAGATCGTGTCGCCTATGAGGTTGAACCATCACGGCTGACCGGTGGTGCTGATGCCCGGCTGTATCGCTACAAGCTGATTGACCAGGAGCCAAGGGTTCTTCGCATTCTGCGTCCAGCGCGTGAGGTGGCGGAGCTTTTGCATCATCAGGTTGTGCATCAGATCCTGAATCAGCAGGGCCTCAATGCCCCCATGATTCATCGCGTTTGTGCAGACAAATCAGTCTTAGGAGGTGTTTTTGCGGTGATGGAGCTGGTGCCCGGTCAAACGGTGTTTGAGCTGGCTCCAGAGCTTCATGCCAAGGCCGTGGGTGAGTCGATGGCCACCATGCATGGGCTGGATGTGAGGCCCATTGTTGAGTCGTTCAGGCGGGCTGGTGTTCCGGATGAGCGATTTTTGGACCCTTTTGTTCATCAAAAGGCACTGGGATTTTTTGAAGAGAAGACTCCCTGGGCTGCTGATCTGATGGCTTGGCTGCGGGATCATTTGCCCCTTGATGGTGAGAATCTTGCTGTGATTCATGGTGACTATCACGGCGGTAATCTGATGTTTGAAAATAGTTCTGTATCCGGGGTTCTGGACTGGTCATTTTGTATTTCTGACCCCGCGGTTGATCTTGCTCACACAATGAATGATTATCTGGTTTTTATTCCCCAGATTGGATGGGGGATGTCATCTCATTTGTGGGAACAGATCATGGACGGGGCTCTTCAGGCTTATCAAGCCATCAGGCCTTTGAATTACGAGCACATCAAGGCCTGTCGAGTTTTTCATCTTTTTTGGGCGTTAACTGCCGGTCTTGCTGGTGGTGGCATCGAATTCATGCGAAAGCCTGAATCGCAGCGCGACTATTTGAGCTTCATTGAGCAATCAACTGGCATCAGGCTTTCGACCTCAGCCTGAACATCCGTTGAGATGCGCTGGCCGAGGCGACAGGATGGACTCCGGATCACTCGCTTGCCTTGGCTCCGTCGCTTTCCGCTGACCCCGCCGATCGGATCATCGTGGCCCTCGATGGCATGGCGCCCGAGCAGGCGCTGCGCTTTGCCGCCCAGGTGGACGGGCTGCGCTGGGTGAAGGTGGGTCTGGAGCTGTACGTGCAGGCGGGGCCTGAAGTGGTGGCCCAGCTGCGTGAGCAAGGGCTGCGGGTGTTTCTCGATCTCAAATTTCACGACATCCCCGCCACGATGGCCGGTGCCTGCCGGCGGGCGGCGGCGCTGGGGGCCGAGCTGATCACGGTGCATGCCTGCGCCGGCAGCGAAGCACTTAAGGCAGCCCAGGCCTCGGCACAGGAAGGAGCCAAAGCTGCTGGTCAACCCGTTCCTACGTTGCTGGCGGTCACGGTGCTCACCAGCTGGGAGGAACAACGGCTGCAACAGGAACTCGCCATCACCCAAGGCATCGCCGAACGGGTGCCGGCATTGGCGCAGCTGTCGGCGACCGCCGGCATTGGTGGTTGTGTGTGCTCACCCCTGGAGGCCGCGGCATTGCGGGCTCAACACCCTCAACCGTTCGCGTTGGTCACCCCAGGCATTCGCCCAAAGGGCGCAGCTGTTGGTGATCAAGCCCGGGTGATGGGGCCGGCTGAGGCGATTGCCGCTGGTGCCAGTCAGCTGGTGATCGGCCGGCCGATCAGCAAGGCCGACGACCCCAGCGCTGCTTTTGCGCTCTGTTGCAGCGAGCTTGTGGTCTGATCGCTGTCGGCGGCTGTGCTCAAGACTTTTGTCCGATCTTGGGTTCGGTGCCCGCCAGCAGCCGTTCGATGTTGCTGCGATGGCGCCAGAGCACCATTAGGCTGGCCACAAGAGATACCGACACGTAGGCGCTGCTGCCGCCGGAGATCAGCATCAACAGCGGTAGCCCGACGGCAGCCACCACGCTGGAGAGTGACACGATCCGGAAGATCGAGATCACGGCCATGAACAGGCCAAAGCAGGCCAGCCCCACCGGCCAGGCCAGGCCAAGAAACATGCCCAGGCCGGTAGCCACCGCCTTGCCGCCCTTCCAGCCCAGCCACATCGGCCAGATGTGACCTGCCAAGGCCGCCAGGCCCGTCAGCACCTGCAGCCAGTCGCTCAGGCCGATGCTTTTCGCCAGCAGCACCGCCAGGGCGCCTTTGCCCACATCAACAAGGAACACCACCAGGGCTGGGCCCTTGCCCACGTTGCGCAGCACGTTGGTGGCGCCGGTGCTGCCGGAGCCGCAGTCGCGCAGGTCGATGCCCTTGAGCCAGCGACCGGCGAGGTAACCGCTGGGGATGGCTCCCAGCAGGTAGCCGATGGCCAGGAGTAGCAGAGAGGTGAGGGCTGTTTGGATCACAGCAGATTGTCGTCGTCGAGGCGTTCACCCGGTCCGGCCGCGAAGGCCAGCCAGAGCGGGAACTGAAGCACAGGGATGTCGATGCTGCGCTCCGCGGCATCGATCAGGATCAACGGCACTTCGCCCCGCTCCTCCAGCCGGTCGGCCCGCTCCACCAGGGCTTCCGGGCGTTCGAACAGCACGATGCCGCTGCTGGGGCCGAAGTCTTCCCGGCCCAGGCCGAGGGCATCCTGCAGGCCCCGCCGCCATTCACCGAGCCGTTCGGGGCCGCCGGCCAGCACCAGGCACTGGAACTGATCGCCGTACAGCTCACCGATCACCGCGATTAGGGCCGCACTCGCCAGGATGTTGCGCGGCCGAGTGCCGCGGCTGGGCTGGGCGCCACGTCCGCCCTGATTGAAGAACCAGTCCTCCAGCAGGGCCGTGTCGCGGGCATCGATGCTGCGCCGCAGGTTCCAGGGGTCGGCGTAGACGTCGGGCTGCTTGAGGAAGCGCTCCAGGGTCTGCCGGATCAGCTCTTCATCGGGGCGGAAGGTGTCGGCCACCGCTGGCGGCGGAGCGCTCTCGTCAGCCTTCTCTGGCGCTGCTGCGTTGTCTGCCGCCTGATCGAGGGGGGAGGGCTGCACCACCATCGGCTGCACCACCAGCTCCAGGTTTTCCACGCTCTGCACCAGGTCCTGCAGGGCGCCGCCCAGGTACTCCTGGAAGCCCTTCACGCGGCGGGCGATGGCGTCAGACTGGCCGGCAAAGTTGGCCTTCAGCTCGGCCTCGAGTTGCTGCTTGCGGGAGCTGAGGGCGGTGATCTCCGCCTGCAGGGCATCGCGGCGCTCCTGCAGTTCCTTGAGGGCCAGCTCCATCACGGGATTGGCTTCTGCGGCGGAGGGCTCGGCACTGGTGATGCTGGCGGGTTGACTGCTGGTGTCGTCGCTGGATTCCGCTGGGGCCTGCTCCGGTTCAGGCGCCTGGGGGGTCAGGTCGGTGTCGTCGGGCATTGCGTCAGCTGCCGTGCTCTCCATCACTCCATTCCAGCCGACCAGGCCGCAGAAAAACAGGTGGCATCACAACTGCGACAATTCTGCACGTAATTGCATGGATATCTGCGCGAAATCGTTTCGAAATCGTGCTATTTCGCGCTATTGCTCGTGTTGCCTTCCGGGTCGCCGTTCGGCACTTCCAGCGCCCCCACCCGAAGTTCCAGCTGTTCCCGCAGCTCCTTGGGGCTGAACAGGATCGGCAGGAAGTGAATGCTCTGGGTTTCGCGGAAAAAAAACAGGCCCGGTAGCCAGGGGGCGAACAGCCGCCAGCTCAGCCATTGGTCGTAGGGGAAACGCCGCAGTTCGCGGCCGTTCTGCCACACGATCAGAGCGTCTTCTTTGAATTCCAGCCGTAGGCTGGCGCTCTGGATCAGTAGAAACAGGCCGAACAGCGACACCACAAAGGTGGGCCAGGGGGAGAAAGGCAACGGCAGCAGCGCCAGGCCGAGGGCCACCACCAGCAGCGGCAGCCGCACATCCGGCTTGAGGGTGACGGGGGCGGGGGTTGAACTCATGCTCCGAATAGAACCTGGGTGAGAACGACATCCATTAAGGCCACCAGGATCAGGATCATCACCACCGCTCCGGTGGTGCTGGTGCCCACTTCCTTGGGGCCGCCACGGGTGGTCAGGCCCCAGCCGCAGGCCACCGTGGCGATGATCATCCCGAAGACCACGGCCTTCACCATCATGAACGGCAGGTCCAGCGGGGCCATCCAGGTGCGCACCGAAGTCCAGAACACCGCCGGGGGAATGTTGTAGAGGGCTGTGCTGGTGAGTTGGCCCGACCACACCGCCACCAGGAAGAAGAAGAAGCACTGCACCGGAGCCATCACCACCATCGCGATCATCCGGGGCACCACCAGGTACTCCACCGGATCGGTGCGCAGCATGGTGATCGCGTCGATCTGTTCGGTCACCTTCATCGTGCCCAGCTGGGCGGCGTAGGCGGTGGCGACCTTGCCGGCCAGCAGGCAGGAGGTGAGCAGGGGGGCGATCTCCCGCGCCAGGCCGATCGCAAGGATGCCGCCCACCGTTGATCCCGCCCCCTGGCGGGTGAGTTCTGCGGCCACCTGAATGTTGAACACCGAGCCGGCGGCCACCGAGATGATCAACACGATCAGCACGCTGCCCGGGCCAGCGTCCAGCAGTTGCTCAAACAGCTCGCCCCGATCAATGCGGCCGCGCAGGGTGGCGGCCACGGCCTGGCCTCCGATCAGCAGGCTGGCGCCCAGGCGTTTGATCGAACGGGGCGTGTTCATCCGGCGGCCTTCTGCAGGTGGGCTCCACGGTCGGGCCAGCCTCGCATCACCACAAGGCCAAGCAGCACAAGGATGGAGGGAATCAGGCCCATGCAGAGCCGAATCGCCAGCAGGGCTGAATCCGGCTGTTCGATGAAACTCAGCGCTCCACTGCAGTTGCCTCCCTTGGCGGAGATGTAGCCGGTGAGCGAGAGCAGGCTGCCGAACACCGACATGGTCAGGCCGATGATCAGCTTCTGGCCGAACACCATCCAGGCGGTGTAAAGCCCGGCGGGTTTGCTTGGGTCAGCGTCGATCGCATCGGGCAGCAGCGACCAGGGAATCAGATACGCCGTCGCCGCTCCCACCCCCACCAGGGCAATCAGCCCCACCAGCGGCAGCAGTTGCAGCACGCCGGGATCCGCCGCCAGGGGTGGAAACAGCATCGAGAGCAGGCAGGCGCTAATCCACAGCCCAGCGCCCCAGCGCAGGGTGGCGACGCGGCCGATGCGGTTGCTCATGTTGCTCCAGAGCTGAAGCCCCAGCAGGGCGGCGATCTGGAAGGGCAACAGGATCCAGGTGGAGAGGTTGGCGGGCACGTGCACCACCTGCACCAGCCAGATCAGTGCCACCACCTGCATCAGTTGCAGGCCAAACCAGAGCAGGAGGTAAAGCCCCAGCACCTGGCGGAAGCGGGGGTTGGCCAGCACCCGTTTCAGCTGCTGCATCGGCGGCTCGTTGTTGGGCACCGGGCGTTGGGCCCGCTTGGCATAGGGGGCCAGCCCCCAGCAGCAGAGCAGCGTGGTGGTGGCAGCGATGCTGCCGGTGATCCGGCCCATGGCCAGGTAGCCCCCACCTCCATCGGTGAGCACCACCGAAGCCACGATCAATCCGCTCAGGCCCGCCAGGATCGAGCCGGTGAACCGCGCCGCATTGAGGCGGGTGCGAATGGCGGTGTTTGGCGTGAGTTCGGTGCTGAGGGCGGCGTAGGGCAGGTTGACGCTGGTGTAAGCGGTCATCAGCAAAACCGCCATCACGGCGTAGTACGTGGTGCGCTGCACCGTGTCGCCCGGGGGCACCCACCACATCGCCGTCAGGCTGATGCCCAGGGGCAGGGCTGCGGTCAGCATCCAGGGCAACCGCGGGCCCCAGCGGCTGCGGGTGTGGTCGCTGAGCCAGCCGATCAACGGATCATTCAGCGCGTCCCACACCTTGCTCACCGTGAGCAGGGAGCCGGCGATGAAGGCCGGCAGGCCTGCGGCGCAGATGAAAAAGGGAAAGAGATAGAAGCCCAGCTGGGTCGCGGCAATCCCGGTGCCGGCGTCGCCGAGGCCGTAGGCGAGCATCAGCCTGCGGCGGGATCCCTGCAGGGATGCGTCGGTCGATGTCACGCGGAGGCTGGGGTCAGGCGGATTGCCATAATGGATGCGTGCTCACGACTCCACCAGCCCCTGGGGCAGTGGTTCGTTTGTACTACGCGGGTGTTGTGTAATGGTAAGACCTCAGCCTTCCAAGCTGATGACACGGGTTCGATTCCCGTCACCCGCTCTGATTACAACCGAAGACCCGAGATTTCCTCTTCGGCGAGCAGCAGCACGAAGCTCCGGCTTTGCAGAGGTATCTCCACGCCGCTGAAGTTCACCGGCTCAGCCGGGAAATCCTGGGGGCTGGGCAACGAGGTGTCGATCACCCGCTTCCAGGGGGAGGCCGGAATCGGCAATTCAAAGCTGAGACTTTCCTTGTAAGCGTTGAAGCCCATCCAGAGCAGGGCACCGCGGCTGCCGCTGTGGAGGCTGGTAGCCGTGGTGCGGCTCCAGGCCGCCCAGTCGGGTTTGGCCAGGCTCACGCCGTGCCATTGCCGCCAGAGATCGCTTCGCGCTTCGGATGGCTGTGGCGCTGATTTGCGGTTGCTTTCCCGTGGCGGCACCAGCGGATTGAACAGCTGCGGCAGGGCCTGACGCAGCTGCAGCAGCCGCTGCAGAAACAGCTTGAGTTCCAGGTCGCAATGGTCTTCATCCCAGACCATCCACCCCAGCGGACTGTTCTGGCACCAGCTGTTGTTGTTGCCTCCCTGGCTGCGGCCCACTTCATCGCCCATCAGCAGCATCGGCACGCCGCGGGCCAGCAGCAGTGAGCTGAGCAGGTTGCGTTGTTGCCGGCGGCGCAGAGTCTGCACCAGGGGATTGCTGCTGGGGCCTTCGATGCCGTGGTTCCAGCTGTTGTTGTGGTTCTCGCCGTCGCGGTTGTCTTCGCCGTTGGCCAGGTTGTGCTTGCGGTTGTAGCTCACCAGATCCGCCAGGGTGAAGCCGTCATGGGCGGTGATGAAGTTCACCGAGCGCCCCAGGGCTACGGGCTTGCCGTCATAGAGATCAGGGCTGCCCTTGAACCGCTGGGCCAGGGTCCAGGTGCTGTGGTCGTCACCCTTCCAAAAACGCCGCACGCCGTCGCGGAAATGGCCGTTCCAGGTGCCGATCCGCTTGGCGGGGAAATCCTCCAGCCGATAGAGGCCGCCGCAATCCCACGGTTCGCTTACCAGTTTGAGGTCGCTCAGCTGCGGGTCGGCTCCCATCGCCGTGAACAGGGGCGGGTCGTTGAGGGGTTTGAGTTGATTGCCGCGGCTCAGGGCGATGCCCAGGTCGAAGCGGAAGCCATCCACCCCCAGCTCCAGGGCCCAGCAGCGCATCGATTCGAGGATCAACTGGGTGCTGATCGGCGCATTGGCGGCGATCGAGTTGCCGCAGCCGCTCACATCCAGATAATCGCCGTCGTCGTTCTGGTGGTAGTAGACGTCATCAGCACAGCCACGCCAGCTCAGGGTGGGGCCATGGCGGTTGCCTTCCGTGGTGTGGTTGTAGACCACATCCAGCAGCACTTCGATGCCGGCGTCATGGCAGGCGGCCACCAGTTGGCGCACCTCATGGCGGGCCTGCAGCGGATCGCCACTGCTGCAGTAGCCGTGGTGGGGTGTGAACCAGCTCAGGGGGCTGTAACCCCACACGTTGTCACGCCCCGGGGGGGCATCGGCTGGATCGAAGCAGAACACCGGCAACAGCTCCACCGCCGTGATGCCCAGTTCCTTGAGGTAGGGCAGCTTCTCAATCAGCCCGAGGTAGGTGCCGCGGTTCGCTGCGGCAACGCCCGCATCCTCGCGGCGGGTGAAGCCCCCAACGTGCAGTTCGTAGATCACCGTGCGTTGCCAGCTGTGGCGTGGGCGCGGATGGGCCTGGAAATCAAACAGATCCCGTTCGCACACCACCGCCTTGAGGCAGGCATGGGCATTGGGTGAGGGGCCGGTGGCCAGCACCCGGTCGTAGACGTCCCAGCCGCTAATGGCGCGGGCGGCGGGGTCGAGCAACACCTTGGAGGGGCGGAAGCCATGGCCCCCTGGTGCCAGTGGCCCGAAGACGCGGTAGCCGTAACAGCAGCCTTCGCCGACTCCTTCCACCTCCACGTGCCAGTAGTCGCCCGAGCGGTGACGTCGAACATCAAGTTCGATCACCCGTTCCGGGCTGCGGTCGTTGCTGTTGCTGTAGAGCAGCAACTCAATCCGGTCGGCCCCGGGGGCCGCCAGCACGAAATTCACCCCCTGCCTGGTGAGGCTGCTGCCCAGGGGCCAGGGAGAACCGGGGTGAATGCCACTCAAAGCCCGTTGGGGCATCTCGACTTCAAACTAGTGGTTTGGTCCGTTGTTTTGAACCAATGGCGATGACCACCACACTTGAGGCCGGTCGGCCGCCGCAGCAGCTGCGTGACGACCTCTGGTTGTTTCCGCCCAACCGCGACAGCCAGGGCGGCAGTTCCTGGTGGCTGGATCTGGACCCCGAGCCCGTGTTGGTCGACTGTCCGCCATTGACGGAGGCCAGTCTCACGGCTCTGCGCCAGTTGGCGGGAACCCGCAGCCCAAGGATCCTGCTCACCAGCCGTGAAGGCCATGGGCGCTTGCGTCGTGTGCAGGAGCGCCTGGGCTGGCCCGTGCTGGTGCAAGAACAGGAGGCCTATCTCTTGCCCAACGTTGAGCCGTTGGAGACCTTCTCTGAGCACCACACCACCGCCGGTGGTTTGCGGCTGTTGTGGACGCCGGGTCCGACGCCGGGAAGCTGTGTGGTGTTCGCTCCGCCACCAAAAGATCTGTTGTTCTGCGGGCGTTTGCTGACGCCATGGGCGCCAGGTCAGCTCGCACCGATGCGCCATGCCCGCACCTTTCACTGGCCCAGACAGCTGAACAGTCTGGCCAAACTCAGGGACTGGATTCCTTCAGATGCCAGTCCCCAACTGCTGTCTGGGGCGGCGCTTGGTGCTTTGCGTGGTGAGCGTCTCGTGCCCTTCAGTGGTTGGAGTGATGTTGCGGAGAACTGCTAAAGCATTGCGGCACAGCACGTTTCGCTTGCAGCAACCGGTTGCTCTCCATACGATTGGGCCGCTTGGGGAAGGCAGCGGCGAGCCCACGACGCCGTATCTGAGCCGTCTCCCGCCCCCCGACTCTCTCTAACCAATGAACAAAGCTGATCTGGTGAATCTGGTGGCTGCTCGCACCGAGCTCACCAAGACCGACGTTTCCATGGTTGTCGACGCCGCCATCGACACGATCATCGACTCCGTGGTGGAAGGCAAGAAAGTGTCCATTCTGGGTTTCGGCTCCTTTGAACCCCGTGAGCGCTCCGCCCGTCAGGGTCTGAACCCCAAGACCGGCGAGAAGATCGCGATTCCCGCCAAGCGTGTTCCCGCCTTCACCGCCGGCAAGATGTTCAAGGATCGCGTTCAGGGCTGATCGACGTCTCAACCGTGTTGTCCTGGCGGCCCATCGGGGTCGCCTTTTTTGATGGCTGTTTCTGGTGATGGCTCTTCCAGAGCATCTGCAGCGGCATCTTGAGGCGGGTCGTTCCCTGGCTGCCGCCGGTGGCTACCGCGGCCGTTTCGCTCCATCGCCCACCGGGCTGCTCCATCTGGGCAACCTGCAGACGGCCCTGCTCTCGTGGCTGGCAGCACGTCAGGCCGGTGGGGCCTGGTTGCTGCGCATCGATGACCTCGACACACCGCGCAACCGCGCCGGTGCGATCGAGGCGATCCAAAGCGATCTGCGCTGGTTGGGCTTGACGTGGGATGGTCCGGTGCTGCTGCAAAGCGAGCGGCGTGGCATCTACCACTCTTGGTTGTCGTGGTTGCGCCGATCCGGACTTTTGTTTGCCTGTCGCTGCTCTCGGCGTGAGCTTGCCGATCAGCCGATCTATCCCGGCTTCTGCCGTAAGGCCGCTCACAACTGGGGCTGGCAGCGGCAGCGGCTCCCCAGTTGGCGACTTCGGGTTGCCGACGACGATCCCCACGGCAGTGGCGATGTGGTGCTGCGGCGAGCCGATGGCTTCATCGCTTACCAGCTCGCCACCGTGATCGACGAACTCAGTTTCGGCATCAACGATGTGGTGCGTGGTGCGGATCTGCGCGAGGCCCTGCCAGCGCAGCGCAGCTTCTTTGCGGCCCTGGGTGAAGCTCCGCCCCGCTTCCGCCATGGGCCGCTGCTCTGCGATGCCAGCGGCCAGAAACTCTCCAAGCGTGAAGCCAGTGCAGGCTTGAAACCCTTGCGTGATGCGGGGTTGGATGCGGCTGCGGTAATTGGTCGTTTGGCCTCAGGCCTTCAGCTGGTGGCCCCTGAGGCGCGTCTCAGTGCAACAGAGTTGCTCGAACACTTGACGCAGCCAGCAATCAATGCGGTGATTTCTTAAGGAACACTTCGGGATCAGGCGTGGGTTTCCGACCCACACTGACTTCATCGTCAGATCCTTCGGATCATGTGCACGTGCACCGTTTGTGGTGGTAGTGGGATGCAGCGGGTGTCGGGGGATCGCTTCCGAACCTGCATCGTCTGTCTTGGAACCGGTCAGATCAGTTCAGCGGTGCCGATTGCACCGCTGAACCATCAGCCCCTGAACACCCCTGGCCTAGCCAAGCTCAGCTGTCCAACCCATCCTCTGGCTTGAGCCTCAGCCCAGGGGAGTCTTCTGGTCGTTCTGGATCACGAAGTAGGTGGCCGTTGCCACCACGATCAACAGCGGCACCGCGGTGAACAGCAGCAGGGCAATGGCAGTCCAGTCGGTGTACACGGCGGTGCGATCCTCGAAGTTGAGGCATCATCTCAGCAAATCGCCCCCCTGTGCCCTGCTCGCGCGCTCCGTCACAGTCCTGCTCTTTCTTGGTGTGATGGCCCCTGGGGTGAGGGCATCTCCTCTGACCGCTTTTCAAGCCCGTGCTCAGCGCTGCCTTGAGCACAGCCATCTTCAGCTCTGTGAACAAGCTTTGATCGAGGCGGAGGCGCTGCAGCGACAGGCGTCGGCCCTCAGTGCCTACCCCTGCCAGACCCTGCTGCTGGGGGTCCAGGCGGATCTGGTGATGCAGCAGTTGGAGGCCGGCCGCGGCGTTCAGGCCATGGCTGACCTGCAGGCGGCCATCCGCGGCTGCGCTGGGCTTTGAAGCGCCCCGTTATTGGCCCACAATCACTGGCGGTGTGCTGCCTCCGCGAATGGGAGGAACCACCTTGGTTTTTCCGTCCCACTTATCGAGGAACAGCTTGTAGAGGACGCTGTCGTTCAGAGACCGGGTCAAGGTCTGAAACTTCAGGGCTTCTTGTTCGGCGATCTGAACTTCTGTTTTGGCGCGCAGAAGCTGTTGTTGAGCGATTTGCTTCTGCTCGATTGCTGCCCGGTATTCCTCGGCAATCTTCAGGCCAGTGATGTCCAATCCTTTGACAGCCACATAGTCGAATTTGCTCAGTTCATTGGAAACACTTTCTTGAACAAGTGTGGAGATATTGTTCCAGTCGGTGGCAATGGTATCGAGTTCATATTTTGAGAACACCGATTTCAGGGATTTCAGCAGTGAAGGCTGAATCACCCTTGCATAGATTGCGGAGTCGTCTGTGGCAATCGTGCTGTAGATCCTGGGTGCTTCACCGGGCTTCACCGCATATTTCACCGTGGCTGTCGCTTCAATCACCTGTAGATCTTTGGTGAGCGTTGAGAATTTTTCGGGGATGACCTGCGTTCTGACGCTGAAATTATGGGTCGCCTGAATGAACGGAAGTTTGAGGTTCAATCCCGGCTCTCTGGGGGTGTTGGAGACTTTCCCAAGGGTGGTGACAACCCCGACTTCACCGGCGGGAACAACGAACACACTGGAGAGCAGGGCAATGCCACCGATGAAGACCGTGGTGACGCCCACCACTGTTTTGGTGATCTGCTCCGGTTGGGACTTGGATTGCATGCTCCTGGCCTGAATCGATGCTTCAACAAACAGTAGTGATGGCGCTGTGGTGATGCGAAAAAAGTTTCTGATGATGTCTGGGCTGGAGATGCTGCGATTTCCCTCAGGTCACTGATCGAAAGAGTGCGTGGATCCGGGTCGTTAAAAATAGGAATCGTTGATCAACATCACTGCACCTTCCTGCGTTGAGGCTGTGCACGTCATTCGTTGCCAGCGATACCGGCGGCCTGCAGTTGCCAAATCAGGCGTTGATTGCGCCAGGCCGTGTTGTCGCGCCAGATCCCGGTGGCAACCCGCCAGGATCAGCTCCTGCGCTCACGGTGCATCCAGCTAATCCAGTCAGCGGAAATCTCCTGGGGACAGACCGCCTCGCATTCGAGGTTGCTGCTGCAGCTGCCGAAGCCCTCCGCCTCCATCTGGCGTTGCATGGCGTCGGCACGGCTCGCCCGTTCCGGCTGCCCCTGCGGCAGTTGCCCCAAGTGCGCCAGCTTGGCGGCTACGAACAGGCTGGCCGATGCATTGCGGCAACTGGCGACGCAGGCGCCACAACCGATGCAAGTTGCTGTGCTGAAGGCGCTGGTGGCCTGCTCCCGGCCAACCGGCAGGGCGTTGCCATCCGGGGCCTGGCCTGTGCCGGTTGAGCAGTAGCCGCCGGCCGCGATCAGCCGGTCAAAGGCCGAGCGGTCCACCATCAGATCCTGGATGGGAGGGAAGGCCGTGGCTCTCCAGGGCTCCAGGATCAGCACCGCGCCATCGTCGAATTCCCGCAGGTAGAGCTGACACACCGATGTGGCGGCCCGTGGGCCATGGGCCTGGCCATTCACCAGGAAGCCGCAGCTGCCGCAGATGCCTTCGCGGCAGTCGTGCTCGAAGCTCACCGGCCGTTCTCCGCAACTGATCAGTTGTTCGTTGAGCTGATCGAGTGCCTCCAGCAAGGAGAGGTCAGGGGAGACGTTCTCCAGCCGATGGCTCTGGTATTCACCGGGTTGAGCGGCGCTGCGTTGCCGCCAGATGCGCAGGGTGAGTTTCATTTGTAGCTCCGGGTGCTGGGTTGCAGCGCGGTGAACTGCAGCGGTTCGCTGTGGCGGATCGGCTCACCGTCGGCCTTGTGTTCCCAGGCCGCGATGTGAGCGAAGTTGACGTCGTCCCGTTGGGCTTCGCCCTCGTTACTTTGGTGTTCCTCACGGAAGTGGGCGCCGCACGACTCCTCGCGGGTTAGGGCATCTCGCAGCATCAGCTGGGCCAGCCCGAAGAAGTCTTTGACCCGCAGGGCTTTCTCCAGCTCGGCATTGGGGCCGCTGGCTTCGCCCGGCACCCGCACCTCGGCCTCGAACCGCTCCTCCAGCGCCTTCACCTGTTCCAGCCCCTCACTCAGACCATCGGCATGGCGGCTGATGCCGCAGCGATCGATCATCACGCTGCCCAGCTCGCGATGGAAGCTGTCCACCGGGGTGTTGCCTTCGCTGTTGAGCAAGTGGCTGATGCGGCGCCGGGTGCTCTCCAAGGCCTCGCGGCAGGCTGGGTGATCGGTCGTCACATCCTCGGCCGGTGTGCCCGCTAGCCAGGCTGTGACGGTGGATGGTGCGATGAAGTAGCCATCGGCAAGCCCCTGCATCAGGGCGCTGGCGCCGAGGCGGTTGGCGCCATGTTCGGAGTAGTTCGCTTCTCCCAGAACAAACAGGCCGGGAATCGAACTCATCAGGTGGTAATCCACCCAGAGGCCGCCCATCGTGTAGTGGGGGGCGGGATAGATCCGCATCGGCTTCTTGTACGGGTCGTCTCCGCTGATGCGCTCGTACATCGTCATCAAGTTGCCGTAGCGGGCAGCAATGGCGCCTTTGCCTTCGGCTTTGATGGCATCGGTGAGGTCGAGGTACACCGACCGCCCCCTTGGGCCAACACCCTGCCCCGCGTTGCAGAGTTCTCTGGCCCGCCTGGAGGCGACATCCCGCGGTGTCATGTTGCCGTAGGTGGGATAAAGCCTCTCGAGGAAGTAGTCGCGTTCCTCTTCAGGGATTGCATCGGGTTGACGTGCATCGCCAGGGGTTTTGGGCAGCCAGACCCGACCGTCGTTGCGCAGGCTTTCGCTCATCAGCGTCAGCTTGCTCTGGAAGACATCGCCACTGGGAATGCAGGTGGGATGGATCTGGGTGAAGCAGGGATTGGCGAACAACGCACCTTTGCGGTGAGCCCTCCAGATCGCACTGGTGTTCGACTTGAGCGCGTTGGTGGAGAGGAAGTAGACGTTGCTATAGCCGCCGGTGCAGAGCAGAACCGTGCGTGCGGTGTGCACCTCCAGTTCACCGCTCAGCAGATGGCGCGCCACCACACCGCGGGCGACCCCATCCACGGTGATCAGCTCGAGCACGTCCCGACGGGTGAGCAGTTGAACCCGGCCCAGCTCCACCTGGCGCATCAAGGCCTGGTAGGCGCCATACAGCAATTGCTGACCGGTCTGCCCCCGGGCATAGAACGTGCGGCTCACCAGGGCTCCGCCAAAACTGCGGGTGGCCAGGCTGCCGCCGTATTCGCGTGCGAATGGCACCCCCTGGGCCACGCATTGATCAATGATGCCGCTGCTGATTTCCGCCAGCCTTTGGCAGCCTGCTTCCCGGGCCCGGAAGTCACCCCCCTTGAGGGTGTCGGCGAATAGGCGGCTGACGCTGTCGCCATCCACCGCCACAGAACGTGCGGCATTGATGCCCCCCTGGGCTGCCACCGAATGGGCCCGCCGCGGGCTGTCGTGAAAGCTGAGCACCGTGACCCGGTAGCCCTGTTGGGCCAGCGTTGCAGCAGCGGAGGCCCCCGCCAGGCCGGTGCCCACCACAAGCACATCCATTTGCCCTTTGCGCAGAGGGCTGATCAGCGGCAGTCCTTCGCGGGTGCGTCGCCAGGCATCGGTGAGCGGCCCAGCGGGAATCCTGGGATCAGGCAGTCCGTTCGTCATGCCAAGCCTCCGAGGGCCAGTCCCAGGCTGATCAGCAGAAAGCCTCCGCCGATTCCCGATGCCAAGAGGCGGCCTCCCCAGCGGATGCTGGCGCTATTGGCCGGAGTGAGCCAACCCAGGTTGCGGTGTGCTGCTTCCGCGCCGTGGAGCAGATGCAGGCCGACGGCCAGGCTGCCGGCGGCATAAACCCCCAGGCTGATCGGCTGCAGCAGCACCTGCTGCAGCACCTCCCGTTCCAGCCCATCGCTCGGCCGTGGCCAGCGCAGTTGCTGCAGGTGCAGCAGCAGAAATCCCAAGGTGATCACTCCGGCAGCCACCTTGCTGCGGCTGGCCAGAGCCTCCAGCGGACGACCGCGCCGGCTGCGAAGCGTCGCCGTGTTTCCCGCACCCCGATTCCGCAGCGTTTTGGCGACGGTGCAGCTCAGATGCACGGCTGCGATGGCGGCCAGGCTGATTTCCAACAGCGGCAGCCATGGCTGGTGATGCAGGGCTGTGGCGTAGTGCTCGAACTGCACCGGTGCAACAAGCGCGGGCAACAAACCGGCCAGATGAACCACCAGAAACAGCACCAGCATCAACCCGCTCAGAGCCGATCCAATGCGCACCAACGTTGGTTCCTGCATCACTCCCGGAGTTCGCTTGGCATCAGGTCTTCACTGGTACCCAGGCCAATCGTATGCAGAAGCTGCGAAAGCCTGGTCGCAGCCTGGTCGCCCGCGTTCAACCTTGTCATGGTGGGGAGGCATTGAACGCTTGCAGGCCTGAGGGTGAGGTCCCGGCGTTGGACATGGCGGCTTCTCTGGGTCGCTCTGGCCTGCGTTCTCACGCTTTCCCTCGCTCAATTGGGATGGGGCGGACAGGCCGCTGTGGACCGGAGGCCCGCCCCGATCGACTGGGGAACGGTCCCGGCCAAGGTGATGGAGCCGGAGGGCCCGCCGCTTCGGGTTGGTGCCTACATCACCAACATCAACAACATCGATCTCCTGCAGGACCAGTTCTCTGTGGAGATGCTGCTTTGGACGGAATGGGCAGGGGATGCTCAGTCGGATCCGAGCGACAACCTGATGATCCTGAATGGGATTTACGACGGCGATATCCAACGGTTTGAGCGGGTGAGCCATGAAAAGACGGCCACAGGCTCCTGGAATCTCTATCGGGTGCGTTCAGCGGTGGTGAAGCGCTGGCGGCTTCAGCGATATCCCTTTGATGATCAGATTTTGCACATCCAGATCGGTTTGGCGGATCCACTTCAAACCGTGAACCTGAATGTGGTGGATCAAGAGGCTGTGATGGTCTCACCTGGGTTGCTGCTGCCTGGCTGGACCTTGAAGTCGGCCGGTGCCTATGCCTCAAGCGTGAGCCTGATGAGTGATTTGGGTCGTCCCCTCGCGGCTGGAGAAGTGATCCGTCGTCAACCGGCCGTGTCGCTGGATGTGCCGATTCAGCGGCACAGTTTGCTGTACGTGGCCCCCGATTTTCTGGGTTACATGCTCGCGGTTGGTCTCTGCATCATGAGCCTGTTGATCACCCACAGCCGGGACGATCTCATCCTCGCTGCAGTGGTGTCAGCGGGGGGGAATTTTGTGTTCATTGCTGGGAAATTACCGGTGACGGCCATGGCGGGCTTCATCGGGAATTTGCAGCTGATTGTTTTTCTGGGAATTTTGAATGTGGTGGCTGCTGATGAGCTGATTGATGTCCACCTGCTCAAAGTGAATAATCGTCTCTCAACAGTTTTGCGGGTGTTGTTGTTGCCCAGCTATGTCGCCATGACCTTGATTGGCGTGTACTAGATCATTCCATGACCCAACTGAGGCCTCCTGATGCCGGACGCCAGCAGTCCTTGGGCTCGTGGGCTGTGGCGACAACCCTGATCACGCTTTTGGTCCTGTTGGTGGGGGCGTTGATGCTTCAGCCGAAGCTGACGCATCGGCGGCTCAACATCGACGACCGCGATGTGTTGACGGCCGATGAAGTCGCCGAGCTTCCTGAAGGAACGCTCGCTGTTGTGCTGGATCGAAGGCCCGGCCAAGACGCGTCTGACTTTCGTTATCGGCTGTTGAAGCTGGTGATGGAACGCAGTGGTCAGCCCCATGTCATGGGGCTGAGTGCTGTTGTTCAACCGCAGGATGAGGCCATCGCTGCACTTGCCGCAGGCCGTGATCAGGTTGGCGGCAATCCCCATCGGCTCTCGGTCGGGGTGTACGGCGCTGGCCGCGACTTGCACCAACGGTTGCGTCCGATCGAGATCCCCGTCACGGGTGGTCTGTTGGGGTTGCGAGTTGGCTGGACCAATCAGGCGGCTCTGCCTGATCTCAAAACGGTTGATCGCGTCGGTGATTTGCGTCGTTTCACGCTGCTGCAGGGCTTGGGTTGGAGTGATGTTGATGTTTTTGATGCGGCTGGTCTGCGCACCTACACGGCGCGATCAGAGAGTTTTTTCCGACTTGTGGACAACAATCGTGTTCAGCTGTTTCCCCGTGGTCTCGCTGAATTGGCTGCTGAAGAGGTCATCGTGCAGCGCACGGCCCCTCAAACGCTGCTCGATCCCCATCTCTTGCTGGCCTATCCCTTTGCTGGGTATTTCTATGTGTCTCCGAGCAACAAACCTTTGGCGGAGGCCATTCGTCGGGGCTTTGAACAGGCGATCTCAGATGGTTCCTATCAGCGTTTATTGGAGGAGGTGATCATGACGCCTTGGCTGAGAAAGAATTTGAGCTTGAGTTCTCGCAAGGTGCTGGTGTTGCGCAATCATGAAGCTCAAGACGTTTTGGCTGGTGTTGCTCCACGTCATTGGATGATTCCCTGGAACGACCTTCTTCAAGGGCGCATGACAAGGGGTGCTGCCTTGTGTGAGATCGTTGAGTTGAAACAGCTTTGTTCGCCTCGTTTCTAGTTAGGAAGAGCCCTTGAAGGTTTCATCGAAGCGATTCCTGAGCTTGGCTCCATTGATGTGGCTCAATGCGATGTAAGCCAGAATCACGAGTGCGATGGGAGCGAGGGGAGTTTGACTGCCAAACAACATGGGAAGCCAGTTGAGGGGGAACAGAAGGAATAAGAATGCTTTGACTCTCGTGATTCGTTCCAACGCTTTCAGGCTGGAGCTCTCTTTTGGGTTCGCTTTTGTTCTTGCGAGAAGAGACATCAAGCCAAACATGCTGGCAATCATCAGCAACATGCAAATGCTTGTTGCTGTTCCATGGTTGATCCAGTTCTTGAGAATCGTGGCCTGACTGATGCCGGCGTTGATTTCCTCGGTGGCGAGTTCTGTTTTGGCCTTGAGGATCAAAATAATGTTGCCCGCGCCGAGGCAGGTCAACGCCAGAATCAGGCCGTTGGTCAGATTCTGGAGGGTGTGCCTGATCCCGGAGAGCTTGAGAATGGATTTGTGGAATGACCACAATTCATAGAGAATTAAAAATGTGGCTGTATATGCAATGAGCTCATAGATCAGCAGCCCACCGATTGTTGTGGGTTCAACTTGTTGATCAATGGTGCCGATGAGTTGGGATGCGAGCTCTGGTAATTCAATCGCGATCAGAGTCATTGCAATGGCATAGATGCCATCAATCAATCCCATCCACATCTCAGCATTGGGAGATTCCAGATGCTGGATTGGTCGTCGTAACGAACGATTGGATGCATTCATGCATCCATTTTGATCGAAAGCCGATGACCTGACTTGAACAGGCGACCCACGCTTTACGAAAGCGTTGCTCTACCGGCTGAGCTACATCGGCGTCACCAGCAATTTAACATTTGCTCTGAATCCGTCTTGGATGTTTGTCCGATAATCAGCGCTCCAAATCCAGCCTGGATCCCGCCTTGAGGGAGCGGTTGCTCAAAGAGTCACAGACCCCCTGGCGTGGGCTCAGACGGCTCGTCTGGTTCGCTCTCTTCGCTTCCGCTGGCCTCGGCCTGTTCACGATGGCCTTCCGTGCTTCCGCCGGCGACACTGTCGATCTGGCTGATTTCGGTATCCAGGGCGGTGCTCTCCTGCTCTTCTCCGCTCTGCTCTGGTTCGACCGGAACAGAGCCGGAAGCGGCGAAGGTTGATTCATCGGCGACATTTGCACCGATGTCTTCAGGCTCCTCAACCTGAGCCGGAGGTTCGACGGGTTCAATAGAGGCTTCGGGCTCAGTCTCGTCAGACTCCTCAGCCGTCGTCAGTTTGAGTGCTGAAGTTTCGTCGTCTGGCTCTTCGTTGTCAGAGCTGATATCGGCAGCGTTGACGTCTTCAGTGCTGTCTTTCTCAGTGCTGTCGTCTGTCTCCGGCTCGCTGTCTTCCATGCCGATGGCTTCATCGGCGTCTTGATCGCTTGTTGGAGCCGTCTCTTCAGTGTCATCAGACTCCTCAGCTGTCGTCAGTTTGAGAGCTGAAGTTTCGTCGTCTGGCTCTTCGTTGTCAGAGCTGATATCGGCAGCGTTGACGTCTTCAGTGCTGTCTTTCTCAGTGCTGTCGTCTGTCTCCGGCTCGCTGTCTTCCACAGACATGGCCCCATCGGCCCCCTGATTGCTCGGCTTCTCAGCAGGCTCCGGCCACTCCAGGCTCGGGAGGTTGAGCAGTTGCAGGCCAAGGCTCGTGCGCTGCGTTGCCACAGCGTCAGCACGAAAGCTTGCATCGGTGCTGGCAACCGGTGCTGTTGATCCCAGCAGCAGCAGTGCTGCTGCTTGAACCATCTGTTGCACCTGCCAGACCATTAAGGCCAGCAATGGGCTGACCAGCAGCAGGGTGGCCAGTCGAGACTGACCCGATACCGGGGAAAACTCACTCGCGAGCACTGCTGAATCGTCCAGCCACCAGAGGACAGGCAGCAGGATGACAGCGGCCATCACCACGGCCAGGCGGCTCCTCAGGGCGCCATGCGATGCACTGATGCGGAGTTGATCACTGCTGCGGCTGGCCAGCGGTTGACGCACCAGCAGCAGGGACCCCCAGTCGGCGGGTCGTCGCCACAAGGCGACGGCTGGCGCCAAGACCCCGACGCCCCAGATCAGAACTCGCTCCACACCGGGCACAGGGCCTGGATCCGCACCAGCCAGAACCAGGCGGATCAGCAGCAGCTCCAGGGGGATGGCTCCAAGGGCCAGGCACTGAAGCCAGAGCAGGGGCTCGCTGCGGGGCTGCACGGTCGCTTGCGGGGTCAGGTGGTGAGTTTGCGGCGTTGGGTGACCATCTTGAAGGCCTCAATGCGATCCCCCTCTTCCCAGTTGGCGAACCGATCGGTGCCGACACCACATTCGAAGCCAGTGGCCACTTCCTTGACGTCGTCCTTGTTGCGACGCAGGGAGTCGAGGTCGCCCTCGTAAACCACCTGTTTTCCGCGGTGCACCCGCACCCTGCAGTTGCGATGCAGCTTGCCGGTGGTGACATAACAGCCGGCCACGGCGCTCTTGCCGATGGTGAAAACGGCGCGCACCTCGGCTTCGCCCAGGGCTTCCTCCACCAGTTCCGGCTCCAGCAGACCTTCCATCGCCATCTGGATGTCTTCCAGAAGCTTGTAGATCACGTCGTAGTCGCGAACGTCAACGCCGGTGGCATCCGCAGCTTTCTTGGCGCCGGAGGCCATGGAGGTGTTGAAGCCCACGATCACCGCGCCGGAGGCAGCTGCCAGGTCGACGTCGGTTTCGGTGATTTCGCCAGGGGCCGAGAGCAGCACCCTCACCTGCACCTCATCCTTGGGCAGCTGTTCGAGCGATCCGAGGATGGCTTCCACAGAGCCCTGAACGTCGGCTTTGAGAATCAGGTTGAGTTCCTTGAGCTCGCCGTCATTGGCCTGGCCGGACATGGCTGTGAGCGAGACGCGTCGTGACGCCATCTGCTGGGCCAGTCGGGTGGCACGGGCATCGGAGGCGCGATCGCCCACGACGGCACGGGCCGATTTCTCGTCGGGGTACACCTCGAACTCATCACCGGCGGTGGGCACCTCGCTGAAGCCCAGGGCCTCCACCGCAAAGGAAGGACCAGCTTGCTTGAGCCGTTGGCGGTTGTCGTCCACCATGGCCCGAACCTTGCCCAGCACCGGACCAGCGGCCAAAACGTCGCCTGTTTTGAGGGTGCCGTTCTGCACCAGTAGCGTGGCGACAGGGCCTTTGGCTTTGTCGAGGTGAGCTTCGATCACGGTGCCGCGGGCCAGACGATCCGGGTTGGCCTGCAGGTCTTCCACTTCGGTGACCAGCAGCAGCATCTCCAGCAGCTTGTCGATGTTTTCGCCCTTGATGGCGCTCACCGGCACCATCACCACATCGCCGCCCCAGTCTTCTGCCAGCAGGTTTTGCTCAGACAGCTCCTGTTTCACCCGTTCGGGCGATGAACCTTCCTTGTCGATCTTGTTGATTGCCACCACAATCGGCACTTCGGCGGCCCGGGCGTGGCTGATGGCTTCCAGGGTCTGCGGCCTGACGCCGTCATCGGCGGCCACCACCAGCACAGCCACGTCGGTCACCTTGGTGCCGCGGGCTCGCATGGCCGTGAACGCTTCGTGGCCCGGAGTGTCCAGGAAGGTGAGCTTGCGCTGCTCGTTGTTGTGCTCGATCTCAACCTGATACGCACCGATGTGCTGCGTGATGCCGCCGGCCTCACCCGCAGCGACGCGGGCCTGACGGATGGCATCCAGAAGGCTGGTTTTGCCGTGGTCGACGTGGCCCATGACGGTGACCACGGGCGGACGCCGGATCAGGTGAGCCTTGTCGGCCTCTTCGATCATTTCGACGGTCTTCTTGGCCGCCTCCTCCACGTCGTCCTGCAGCACTGGCACACCAAATTCGTCGGCGACGGCCTCGATTGTTGGCATGTCCAGGGTCTGGGTGACCGTGGCGATGATCCCTTTGAAGAACAGGGATTTGATGATTTCTGAGCTTTCGACGCTCAGCATGTCTGCCAGTTCCTGCACCGTGAGGTTGTCCTCCGGCACCACGATCATTTCGGGCCGCACCTGCTTGGCTTCCCGAGCTGCTCGCAGCTCCATGGCACGCCGGCGCTGACGCTGACGGGCGGTTTCCTTCTTGCGCTTCCGCATCGCCGCCACCGGCTTGGGTGCGGTGCGCTGTTGCGACTTGGGCTTGGCGGGACGCGCCAGGCTCGCCGAGAGAACCATGTTCTCCTGCTCGCCGGCGAAACCGCCGGTCTGTGCCGCCAGGGAGTCGTCGTTCTCGCCGATGATGTGCACCTTCTGGCGCTGTTTCTGCGGCGAGCGGCTGCGCAGAGCATCGAGCCGGGCGCTGTCATCCCAGTCGGGCCGCCCAGGCCGCCGTTGGCCACCAGGGCCACCAGGACGGAAGCTGGGTCGACGCGGTGCCGAGGGGGCGTTCGGGCGCGCCACGGGCGGGGTTGCCGTTCCTGCACCTGCACCGGCTTTGGTGGGTGCATCGGGACGACGGGGTGCCGGTGCTGCTGGCCTGCCGACAGGCTTCTGCAGCTGCATGAGCTCACCGGGAGCCACCGGTTTGCGCATTCCAGCGGGCATGCCGGGGCGTCCAGGTGCTCCTGGACGGGTGGGTGCTCCCGGACGACCGCTACCGGTGGTGCTGCCGTCGCGACGAATCGGCTTGCCGACCAGTTCCAGGGTGTTGCCGCTGCGGGGAGGCATCCCAGGGCGACCCTGTCGGGTGGGTGCTCCCGGACGGCTTGGCCCCCCCTGACGTTGAGGCACGCCGGTGCCCGCAGGACGGCGGGGGACGGGTTTACCGACCAGTTCAGGCCGGGGGGTGGGGCGTGAGGGTGCGCCGGGTTTCGCGGGAGCGCCGGCACGGGTTGGAGAACCGGGCCGAGACGGGGCCCCAGAACGGATGATCTGTGGCTTGGGCTGACCCTGGCCGGGGGTGGGCCGTGCTGGACTTCCGGCCCCTGCAGGGCGAGGCGTCGGGCGAGCCGGTGTGGGCCGTGGCGTGGGTGCCGTGGGTTTGGCAGCAGCTTTGGGCTTGCTCACCAGTTCCGGTTTGCCCGCAGCAGGCTTGCTGACGACCTGAGGCTTGGCCGCGGCAGGCCGAGGCACGGGCTTTGCCGCCGTTGGTCGCGCCGGTGCTGCCGGTGGTTTCTGAGGAGCGGCGGGCCGAGCCGGTGCTGCCGACGCTTTCACTGGGGTCGGTGCGGGCTTGCTGATCACCGGTTTGGGCGTGGCCGCTGCGGGAGGCTTTGGGGCCGCCTGTGGTTTGGCCGCAGCCGTGGGTTTGGTGACCACGGGCTTGGCAACCGGTTTGCTCACCGCCGGGGTGGGCTTGCTCGGAGTGGCGGGGGCCGCTTTCTTCACCGAGAGGATGGCCTTGCCCGGTGCGGGCTTGGCAGGGGCCGCGGCAGCGGGTTTCGCACCATTCCCGCCCTTGCCAAGCAGCGAACGGATCTTTACGGCTTCAGCGTCACTGATCGAGCTGCTGTGGCTCTTCGCAGCGATCGACAGCTTTTCAGCCGCATCCAGCACGTCCTTGTTCTCAAGGCCGAGGTCCTTGGACAGCTCGTAAATTCTGACTTTGCCGCTGCTGGTCATTCAGTTCGGGTCTCCGATCGGTCCGGGCATGGAATGCCGCGGTGGCCACGCACAACGTGGGGCCAATGTTCAGTCTGCCTCAGCGGATTCACCAACGCTTTGGTTAAGCCGCTGTTTCAACACCGCAAGCACTGTTTCGGGCACCTGACAACGCAGGGCTTTCTGCAGGCGTTTGCGACGGGTCGCCTCCTCAAGGCAGTTCTCCTCTCGGCAGAGATAGGCCGAACGGCCCATCCCCTCATCGAGGCGAACTCCGTCCTGATGGTCGCGGATCACCCTCCAGAGTTGGCGGCGATCCAAGAGCTGGCGGCAGGCCACGCAGCGACGCAGGACGGGGCGGTCACTCACCGGACCTGCTCCTGATCGGGATCGGCATCCGCATCGGCTTCAACCGCTGCATCCGTGGCTTCGGTCTCGGACTCGGTGCCGGCTTCCACCTCAGCGGGTTGCTCGTCAGAAAACTCCTGCTCGGGCTGCTCCTCTCCGTACTCCTCCTCGTCTTCCGGCAGTGGATACAACTCCCGCAGGCGTGCATCCTCTTCCGCCCGAGCGGCCTGTTCGGCGGCCAGCCGTTCCTCGGCTTGCTGCTGGAGGGCTTCCTCTTCCTCGCGCTGGGAGATCAGCTCCGCCACCACGGCATCCTCGGCCTCTTGGTCGTACTCGGTGGAGTTCTTGATGTCGATCTTCCAGCCGGTAAGTCGGGCGGCCAGGCGCACGTTCTGGCCTTCGCGGCCGATGGCCAGGCTCAGCTGATCGGGGGGCACCAGGACATGGGCGTGCTGGCCCACGGGATCCACAAGGCGCACCATCTCCACCCGCGCGGGGCTGAGGGAATTGGCGATGTATTGGCCCGGATCCTGGGACCAGCGGATCACGTCGATTTTTTCTCCACGCAGTTCGTTCACCACCTGCTGAATCCGGGAACCGCGGGCGCCGATGCAGGCGCCGACGGGGTCCACCTCGCGTTCGATGCTGTCGACGGCCACCTTGGTGCGGGGGCCCACGGAACGGGAGGGGGGATTGGCTTCACGGGCCACGGCCACGATCCGAACGGATCCTTCCTGGATTTCGGGAACTTCGTTCTCGAATAGGTAAACCACCAGACCAGCATTGGAGCGGCTGACGAACAGCTGCGGTCCCCGGCGGGGCACTTCGCTCACCTCTTTCAGGAAGACCTTGAAGGTGGCATTGGCGCGGTAGTTGTCGTTGGGCAGCTGATCGCGCCGGGGCAGCTCCGCCTCCACTTCCGGACGGCCCAGGCCTGAGCTGACCGCCATGATCACCGACTGCCGTTCGAAGCGGATCACCCGGGCCGTCAGCACAGGATCCTCCAGATCAGCGAACTCCTCCTGGATCATGCGGCGCTGCTGATCCCGCAGCTTCTGGGCCAGCACTTGCTTGGTGGTGGCGGCGGCCATGCGACCGAAATCCTCTTTCTCCGGGGTGACATCCAGCACCACCGTGTCGCCCACCTGGGCATCATCGGCCACCTGCATCACCTCGGCGATGGCGATCTGGTGGTCTTCGCTCTCCACCTCATCAACAATGATCTTGCTGGCGAGAACCCGGTAGCCCTCCTCCTCCAGGTCGAGGCCAACGTCGAAGTTGCTGAAGTACTCCTCATCAAAGGGGTCTTCGCTGATGCCGAGATACAGGGTGCGCCGGTAGCGCTCGTACCCCTTCAGCAGGGCCTCCCGCAGGGCCGCTTCCACCACCTGCGGCGGCAGCTTCTTCTCTTCACTGATGTCGTCGATCAGGTTGCTGAGACCGGGAAGCAGGACGAGAGCCATCGCTTTGGGTTAGGGGAAATGAAGGGAGCGGTTGCAGGGGCTGTGAACGCTGGGTTCAGCTGCCTGGACTCGTGAGGCGGACACCAATCACGCAATCCCGGGCAATCCGTTTGATTCGCCCGCGAATGTTGATCTGCAGCGTGTCGGCGTCGCGTTCGAGCAAGAGGCCCTCCAGACGTTGCTCGCTGTCGTCCTTGTCGCGGTGATGCACCTCCACGGGGAACCCGCGGAAGGTCTCAAAGTCGCGATCGCTGGACAGCTGGTCGCCGATGCCGGGACTGCTGATCTCCAGAACATACGCGTCAGTGAGCAGGGTGGAGGCCTCAAGGGCATCCCCCAGCACGCCGCTGAAACCCGCGCAGTCGTCGAGGCTCACATCCGCTCCACTGCTGTGGCGGATCTGCACTTCCAGGGTCATCGGGCTCATGTGGGTGAGCAGCTGAATGCCGCAAAGGGCAAAGCCTTTGCTGGCGGCCACGTTGGTGGCCAGCGTTTCGAGATCCGGAAGCAGGGGATGAGGCAACGCGAACTGAGGGCGGACGTTGGCCCGACGTGCATTTCAGTTGTGACCGATCTCCCGCAGGGAGATGCCCGTCGGACACACCTTCAATGTACGGGACCGTCCGACCGGCGTCAGGTGTTGCCCAGATCGATGGCTGGTGCATCGGGGAAGGCGTCGCCCGGCTGCTCGCCGCCGCGCCCGTCGGAATCCTGATTGATGCAGAGGCGCCGACGCTCCGGATCGGTCACGTACTGACAGACGCGACTCCAGAGTTTGCTGCGGCTCCCCTGGGGGCCATTGCTGAACGTCACCACATCGGCAAGGCCAGGCCGGTCTTCGATCACGACCTGGCAGAGCTCACAGCGTTGTGAAGCGGAGGATTCGCTCAAGGTGAAGCTCACAAGAACCCGCGACCCTAAGCAGAGCACGCAATCCCCGTTGTTCGATCAGTGGCAGCCCTGAACGGAGATCCGGTAGCTGAATCCAGTGGCCTGTGGATCCTTGTTGGCGCCGATCCTGAAATTCACCTGGCTGATGCTTTTGCCAGGCACCTGCTGGAAGGGGCCGAACATCCGGCCGGTGCCCACGGGCGGCTGCAGTTGTTCATCGGCCACCTTGCTGTTGCTGCCATCGCTGAATTTGAGGAAGGCCTGGACCGGATAGCTGCTGGGGTCGCTGGAATCGGCGGTGAAAAACAGCTTGAAACTGCGGTAGGGCTGATCCACCACGAAATCGGTGTTCCAGTTGGTGCGGCCGATGGCTTTGCCGATCAGCCCCTTGGGACGCTCCACTTTCTTTTTCACAATCGGGTCACCGCCACCCACCGGGGGCAGAAAGTTGCAGGCCGCATTGGCCTGCAACGGCATCAGCAGCAGGCCCAGGACGGGCAGAGCAGCGAGAGATCGCATGGGAAACGAGATCAATTGGGGGTGAGGGGAGTCAGGGGAGGACCTTCTTCAAAGCGCTCCAACAGCACCTGAGTCGGGATCTGGGTACCGAAGCGGCAGGCGTTGGTTTCGCTGGAGGCCAGGGTGCCGTGTTCCCAGAACTTGTTGCTGCCGTTGCCCCCGCCACAGAGGCCGAAGTACTCGCAGCCCTTGTGGCAGGTCTCCACGCCGCTGCTCATGTCGGCCATCAGCCGACGGAACTGATCGGTGTGGGTGGACTCCACCAGCGACAGATTCTTGATGTTGCCAAGGTTGAAGCTGCCGTAGCGGTCGCTGGCCACCGAAAGCAGTTCAGGGTCGAAGGTGGAGAAATTGCCCTCCCAATCAACGCTGAGGATCGAGAACGGGCGATTCAGCTCGTTCTGAGTCATCCGTGCATTGCCTTGGATCAGGCTGATCACCTGCTCGAATTCGCGCAGCACCACGGGATAACCGTCCTGCTCGCTCAGCCGCCAGAAGGCCCGTAGGAAGTCGCGGTATTTCTCCTCCATCGCGGAGCCCTGCATCGAGGAAGTGGTGTTGATCCCCTCCTGCTCCTCAACGTTGAAGCCCACGTCGTTGATGCCGTTGTCGCGGAAGAAGCGGTACATCCGCTCCGGTTGCTCCATGGCATCGGCGGTCACCACCGAGATGCAGTGGAAGGGCACATCGTTGCGATGCAGGGCTTCAATCCCCTTCATCGCCATGGCATGGGAGCCGCGCCCATTGCGGAAGCGCCGGTGGGCGTCGTGGATGTCCTCAGGGCCATCCACACTGATGCCCACCACGATGCGGTTGCGCCGGAAGCAGTCGCACCACGCGTCATTGATCAACGTGGCGTTGGTCTGCACGTGCTGGGTGAAATCCAGCCCCTGCGCATTGAACTGATCAAGGCTGCGATACAGGATCGACGTCGCCTCGTCATACCAACTGGTGGGCAGGGTGAGCGGTTCACCGGCATGCCAAACCAGGGAAAATTCCGGCCCGGCATAGGGGCTTCCCAGAATCCGCTGCATCAACAAGGGCAGCAGATCCAGGTCAAAGACCCGCTTCTTCTGCCGGTCCGGCAGATAGCAATACGAACAATCGAGGTTGCACAGCGAGGTGGACTGCACAACCACGAGGCCGATGGGCCCGAACCGGCTGAGGTCGGGCCCGACATTGGGAGAGGAAACGATCACCAGTTGACGAATCCGCCGCCGCCGTTGCCCCAGCCGCCACCACCGTTGCGCCAACCGCCGTAGTAATTGCCATTGCCCCAGGTGTTGCGGCTATTGCCCCACTTGTTGCCGCTCTTTCCGTTGCCCCATTTGCCTTTGCCGCGGCTGTTGCCGAATTTCTTGCCCTTGCCGTTGCCCCACTTGCTCTTGGCAACAAGCTCACCTTCGATCTCAGGATCCTGAAGCAGGCTGCCCCAGTCAGTGGTCCGCACGGCTTCAATCCGAGCTTCGATGCTGTTGGCTTTGGTCTGGCCGGTCAGCTGCTCGGGAGCGATGTAGGTGGAGCTGGCTTCGGCGGTTTGGCAGAGCACGGCGCTGGAGGCCAGCAGTGCTTGAAAAGCAATAAGAGAACGCTTCATGGCTGTTGATTGATAGAGGAAAAATGCAATTAATGAGGTGTCAGATGCCCGGTGTCGCAGGGGTGTTGATTTCTGCTGTGATGCTGAGGATCAGGCCATAAAGGGAGCGGATCACGTCCTGGCTCAGGCCCACATCGCTGCCGGGGCCGATCCAACGGTTGATCATGCGGCGCGTTCCCGCATCACCATCCATGTAGGCCTGCATCATCTGGCCCAACGCGATGTTGGTGGAGGAGAGCAGTTTGCCGTTGTTTTGATTGATGATGCAGCTGATGCCGGAGCGGCCGTAGGGACGGAAGGGCAGCAGCGCCGTCTTGTCGATCCGGCTGGTTGGCGGCCAGCCACAGCGTTCCTCCCCCAAGAATCGAAACGTCGCCCGTGTAGAAGGCATCCAACGCTTCCTTGGGGATGCTGAAGAGCGTGGCGCCGGGCACCACGCTCTTCAGCACCTTGGCGGAGGCGGTGTCCTTCACCACACCGATGGTTTGGCCCTCCAGGGAGGCCGGGGTTCCATCAATAGTGGTGTCGCGGGCCATCAGCAGACGGGTGCCACCAACGCCGAAGGGAAGGCTGTAGCTCACCTGGCTGGAGCGGCCCCAGGTGAAGGCAACGCCACAGGCGATGTCGGCTCTGCCGGTGATCACGGCGCCGATGCCGTCATTCACCGACTTCGCCACCCGGTAGTCCACCTTGCGGCGCTTCGCTTGAATCCGGATCTGTTCAAGAACATCAACCCCGAGGCCTTCGTAGCCGGCATCTGTTTTTTGATACAGCGGCTTGACCTCCTCGAAGATCACCGCCTTGAGCGTTGTGCTCTCGGCAGAGGCTTGAGGGGTTAGGGCAACCGGGCCAGCTGAGCTGCCGCTGGAGCCAGAAGTGCACGCATGCGAAAACTGCGTTTGCTGATTTGCTAGCTGGGATTTTCAGAGTTGTCCGCGCATCGCAAAGGGCGTTGTGAGATTGCGATCGATTTGGACCAGGGCCCGTTTCTCGGGCTGGATCCGATAAAAAGAAGGCAATTACAGGTCTTGTGTTGCGGTACGCCCTGCGTCAACTCCTGGCCGTTCTGATGGCCGTGGCCGTCCTGGTCGGTGAAGGGGCCTCAGCGCAGGCCCTGGAGCACAGCTTTGTGGCCGATGCCGTGCAGCGGGTGGCCCCGGCGGTGGTTCGGATCGACACCGAGCGCACCGTGGAACGTCAGCCGTTTGACCCCACGCTGCTCGATCCCCTGCTGCGGGATCTGCTGGGGGATCCTCCGGCAGGTCCGGAGCGGGAGCGGGGCCAAGGCTCCGGTGTGGTGATTGATTCCAAGGGCCTTGTGCTCACCAACGCCCATGTGGTGGATCGGGTGGAGTCCGTCAGCGTCACCCTGGCCGACGGCGAACAGCGCGATGGCCAGGTGGTGGGCACCGATGCGGTGACGGATCTGGCCCTGGTGCGTCTCGAGGGGGATCAACTGCCGCCACGGGCTCCCTTGGGTGATTCGGAAGCCATGCAGGTGGGCGATTGGGCGATCGCCCTCGGCACCCCGTTCGGATTGGAACGCACGGTGACCCTGGGCATCGTCAGCAGCCTGCACCGCAACATCAACAGCCTTGGCTTCGCCGACAAACGGCTGGAACTGATTCAGACCGACGCTGCCATCAACCCCGGCAATTCCGGTGGACCGTTGGTGAACGGCGATGGCCAGGTGATTGGCATCAACACCCTGGTGCGGTCGGGCCCTGGTGCCGGCCTCGGTTTTGCCATCCCGATCAACCTGGCCCGCCGGGTGGCTGATCAGCTCCAGCAGCAGGGTGAAGTGGTGCACCCTTACATCGGTCTGCAATTGGTGGCGCTAACACCGCGCATTGCGCGCGAGCACAACAAGGACCCCAATGCCCTGGTGCAGCTGCCGGAACGCAGCGGTGCCCTGGTGCAAGCCGTGCTGCCCGATGGCCCGGCCGAAAAAGCAGGACTGCGCCGCGGCGATCTGTTGATCACGGTGGATGAGCGTGAGATTGCCGATCCTCAGGCGCTGCTCGAGGTGGTGGATGCCGCCGCCATCAATGTTCCCCTGCCCTTGAAGGTGCTGCGGTCGGGCCGCGAGCTGACCCTGTCCGTCAAACCGGAGCCCCTGCCTGGGATGGCCTGAAACCCCTTGCTACGGTCGCGCCCTAAGGACGTGACCTGATGGCTGATCTACAGACCCAAATGAAGCAGGCGGTTGCGGATGCCGCCGTGGAACAGATCAAGGACGGCATGGTGCTGGGCCTGGGATCTGGCTCCACCGCCGCCCTGATGATTCAGGGCCTGGGGGCCAAGCTCGCCAGCGGAGAACTCAAAGACATCGTCGGTGTCACCACCTCTTTCCAAGGAGAAGTGCTGGCTGCCGAGCTCAACATCCCCCTGCTCAGCCTCAACGCCGTCAGTCGGATTGATCTGGCCATCGATGGTGCCGACGAAGTCGACCCTGGCTTCCAATTGATCAAGGGTGGTGGCGCATGCCACGTGCAGGAAAAACTCGTGGCGGCACGGGCGGATCGTTTTGTGGTGGTGGTGGACTCCACCAAACTGGTGGACCGTCTCAACCTCGGTTTTCTGCTGCCGGTGGAAGTGCTGCCCGGGGCCTGGCGCCAGGTGAAGCAGCAGCTGGAAGTTCTCGGGGGCAGCGCTGAGCTGCGCATGGCCCAGCGCAAGGCCGGCCCTGTGGTCACCGATCAGGGCAACCTGGTGCTGGACGCCAAACTTGAAGGCGGCATTAGTGATCCAGTGGCCCTGGAGCAGACGATCAACAACATCCCCGGTGTGCTGGAGAACGGCCTGTTCGTCAACATCACCGATGAGGTGTTGGTCGGCGAGATCACCGATGGTGTGGCGGGTGTCCGCAGCCTGGAGAAGCGCCTCAGCTGAGGCGCCGCCGCACCGATTCAGCGTGGCTGTGCAGGCCTTCACTGGTGGCCAGCTCCTGCACAGCTGAACCCGTTGCTTCCAATGCAGCCCGGTTGAAACCGATCAGCGAGGTGTGGCGCATGAAGGTCTCAACGCTCAGGGCCCCGCTGAAGCGCGCGGCTCCACAGGTGGGCAATGTGTGGTTCGGGCCCGCCAGGTAATCCCCCACGGCTTCTGGAGACCAGGGGCCCAGGAAAATGGCTCCGGCGTTCTGAATGCGATCAGCCAGGGGCTCAGGCCGCTCCACCAGCAGCTCCAGGTGTTCGGGGGCGAAGCTGTCGCTGAGGCGGGCACAGCTTTCAAGGTCGTCGCAGACCACCACCAGCCCCCAGTCCCGCAGAGCGGCTTCGCAGATCTCCTGGCGGGGGTGATCGGCCAGCTGTTCGGCCACTGCGGCGTTGATTCCGTCGGCCAAGGCAGGGTCCGTGGTGATCAGTACCGCCGCCGCCAGGGGGTCGTGCTCCGCCTGCGCCAACAGATCCGCTGCCACCTGATCGGGCTTGGCGGAGTGGTCTGCGATCACCAGCACTTCGCTCGGTCCCGCCAGGGAATCAATGGCCACCTGGCCGTACACCGCCTGTTTTGCCAGGGTCACATAAAGATTCCCGGGGCCACTGATCACGTCCACCTTGGGAACGCTCTCGCTTCCATAGGCCATGGCGGCCACAGCCTGGGCTCCTCCAAGGCGGAACACCGTTTTCACGCCGGCCAGGTGGGCCGCTGCCAGCACCACTGGGTTCACCGCACCATCCCGTCCGGCGGGGGAACAGATCACCACGTCTTTGACGCCGGCGACCCGGGCCGGCACCGCATTCATCAGCACGGTGCTGGGGTAAGCCGCACGTCCACCGGGTACGTAGAGACCAGCACGCTCCACCGGCCGCCAGCGCCGCCCAAGTTGTTCGCCGTGGGGGCCCGTCACCGCCAGATCGGCGGGACGTTGGCGTTGGTGGAAGTCGGTGATGCGGCGGTGGGCCAGCTCAAGGGCATCCCGCAGGTTGGTCGGCAGCGACGTCCAGGCCTGTTCGAGGGCCTCGGGGGACACCGCCATCGGTTCGGGCCGGAAGCCGTCGAACCGTTTGGTGAAGTCGGCAATGGCGGCATCACCGCGGTCGCGCACCGCTGCGAGAATGGCTTCAACCCGCTCACGGGCTTCACCCTGCTGGGTTTGTGTGGTGCGGCTCGACAACCGTTTCAGCTCCGTCTGGGCCCGGTCCAGATCCCGCACGATGCGAAGGGGAGCAACGGCCGGCTGGCTCACAGACAAAGGAACAGTGGGAGAGTGCTGTCAAATTAGGACTCCACAACCCAGGGAAGTGGGGCCTGTCAAGGAGTAGGGTGCTGGATTGTTCGCAACGTTGAAGCCTCAGTGGCCAATAACAAGTCAGCCAAGAAGCGGATTGAGATTGCTGAGCGCAACCGTCTGCGCAACCGCACCTACAAGTCGTCGATGCGCACCCTGATGAAGCGCTGCTTCGCCGCCTGTGACGCCTACAGCGCCACCCCCGGTGATGAAGCCAAGGCCAGCGTGCAGACCTCCATGCGTGCCGCCTTCAGCAAGATCGACAAGGCCGTAAAAGTTGGCGTGCTGCACCGCAACAACGGCGCCAATCAGAAGTCCCGCCTCAGTGCGGCCGTGCGCAGGGTGCTCGAGCCTGCCAGCTGAGTCGGTTTCAACCGGCAGAATGGGCCGAAAGCGCGTTTCGGCCCAGCTGTGTCCCCCACCCCGACGTTGATTGACAGCCACTGTCACATCGTCTTCCGCAACTTTGACGACGACCTCGATGAGGTGGCCTCACGCTGGCGTGAGGCTGGGGTCGGTGCTCTGCTGCATGCCTGCGTCGAACCTTCCGAAATTCCGGCGATCCGCGCTTTAGCTGATCGGTTCCCGGAGATGCGCTATTCCGTCGGTGTCCATCCACTGGACACCGAGCATTGGCGGGATGACACGGTGGCTGTGCTGCGCCGGGCGGCCTTGGAGGACGATCGGGTGGTCGCCATCGGTGAACTCGGACTCGATCTCTTCCGAGATAAGAATCTCGAGGAGCAGCTTGCTGTGCTGCGCCCTCAATTGGACCTGGCAGTGGAGCTGAACCTGCCGGTGATCATTCACTGCCGGGATGCCGCTGAGCCGATGCTGGAGGAACTGCGGTCCCGCAAGGCGCAGGGCCGTTGCCCTGGAGGGGTGATGCATTGCTGGGGCGGCACCCCCGATGAAATGCACCAGTTCCTGGAACTCGGCTTTTACATCAGCTTCAGTGGCACCGTCACCTTCCCTAAGGCGGAGCCCACCCACGACTGCGCTCGTCAGGTGCCTGAGGATCGTTTCCTGGTGGAAACCGATTGCCCTTTCCTGGCCCCTGTGCCCCGCCGGGGCAAGCGCAACGAGCCGGCCTTCGTGGCCTCCGTTGCCACGCGGGTGGCTGAGCTGCGCGGCGTGGATCTCGACAGCGTGGCCTGCAGCAGCACCGCCAACGCCCGGCGTTTGTTCGGACTTCCTTAACCGGAGTTCCAAGGGTGTCGAGCCCATATGTAAGATGTTGTATTGGCCTGGCCATGCGCAGGAATCCCTCTTGTGTTTTTTGTGTGTGGTGCCTGAAGCGTCCATTTCCTTCCGGTGCACTTGTCGTCGTCAGCTGATCTGACCCGCGATTTCTGAACAGCAGCAGCGGCGCTGTCGGTTCCGTCCTGGAAACCGTCGGTGCCGCTGTCCTGTCGAATCGTCCTGTCGGGTGAGCTTTTGCCGCCAATCCAGTCCTCCCCAAGTCCCTTCGTCCTCTCTGCCGGTCCCCGCATGAGCAGCAGCGCGATTCAGGTCGCCAAGACCGCCACCTACCTCCCCGATCTGGTGGAGGTGCAGCGGGCCAGCTTTAAGTGGTTTTTGGATCAAGGCCTGATCGAGGAGCTGGAAAGCTTCTCTCCGATCACGGATTACACCGGCAAGCTGGAGCTGCACTTCATCGGTAGCGAGTACCGCCTGAAGCGCCCCCGCCACGATGTGGAAGAGGCCAAGCGCCGTGATGCGACCTTCGCGTCGCAGATGTATGTGACCTGCCGCCTGGTCAACAAGGAGACCGGTGAGATCAAGGAGCAGGAGGTCTTCATCGGCGAACTGCCTTTGATGACCGAGCGCGGCACGTTCATCATCAACGGCGCTGAGCGCGTGATCGTGAACCAGATCGTGCGCAGCCCCGGTGTCTATTTCAAGGATGAAATGGACAAGAACGGCCGTCGTACTTACAACGCCAGCGTCATCCCCAACCGGGGGGCCTGGCTGAAGTTTGAGACGGATAAGAACGACTTGCTCCACGTTCGTGTGGACAAGACCCGCAAGATCAACGCGCACGTGCTCATGCGGGCCATGGGTCTCTCCGACAACGACGTGCTCGACAAGCTGCGTCACCCCGAGTTCTACAAGAAGTCGATTGATGCCGCGAATGACGAAGGCATCAGCTCGGAAGACCAGGCGCTGCTTGAGCTTTATAAGAAGCTGCGTCCGGGTGAACCCCCCTCAGTGAGTGGTGGTCAGCAGCTGTTGCAGACCCGTTTCTTCGATCCCAAGCGTTACGACCTCGGTCGGGTCGGCCGATACAAGATCAACAAGAAGCTGCGGCTCACCATCCCCGACACGGTGCGCACCCTCACCCATGAGGACGTGCTCTCCACCCTCGATTACCTGATCAACCTGGAACTGGATGTCGGTGGCGCCAGCCTCGACGACATCGACCACCTCGGCAACCGCCGCGTGCGTTCTGTGGGTGAACTCCTGCAGAACCAGGTTCGTGTGGGTCTGAACCGCCTTGAGCGGATCATCAAGGAACGGATGACCGTCGGCGAAACCGACTCGCTGACCCCAGCCCAGTTGGTGAACCCGAAGCCCCTGGTGGCGGCGATCAAGGAGTTCTTCGGCTCCAGCCAGCTGAGCCAGTTCATGGACCAGACCAACCCTCTGGCTGAGCTCACCCACAAGCGCCGCATCTCGGCCCTTGGACCCGGCGGTCTCACCCGTGAACGTGCCGGCTTCGCCGTCCGCGATATTCACCCCTCCCACTACGGCCGTCTCTGCCCGATTGAGACGCCGGAAGGTCCCAACGCCGGTCTGATCAACTCCCTGGCCACCCACGCCCGGGTCAATGAGTACGGCTTCATCGAAACGCCATTCTGGAAGGTGGAGAACGGTGTCGTTCTCAAGGACGGCGATCCGATCTACCTGTCTGCCGACAGGGAAGACGAAGTGCGCGTTGCCCCTGGTGACGTGGCCACCGAGGACGACGGCCGGATCTCGGCGGATTTGATTCCCGTGCGTTACCGCCAGGACTTCGAGAAGGTCCCCCCTGAGCAGGTTGACTACGTCGCTCTGTCACCGGTGCAGGTGATCTCCGTGGCAACGTCCCTGATCCCCTTCCTGGAGCACGACGACGCCAACCGCGCCCTGATGGGCTCCAACATGCAGCGTCAGGCTGTGCCGCTGCTGCGTCCCGAGCGTGCCCTGGTGGGCACCGGCCTGGAAACCCAGGTGGCCCGCGACTCCGGCATGGTGCCGATCTCCCGGGTGAATGGCACCGTCACCTATGTGGATGCCAACGCCATCGTTGTTCAGGACGAGGACGGCAATGATCACACCCACTTCCTGCAGAAGTATCAGCGCTCTAACCAGGACACCTGCCTGAACCAGCGCCCGATCGTCCGCTGCGGCGACCCGGTGATCGTCGGTCAGGTTATGGCGGATGGCTCCGCCTGTGAAGGCGGTGAGATCGCCCTGGGTCAGAACGTTCTGATCGCTTACATGCCCTGGGAGGGGTACAACTACGAGGACGCGCTGCTGGTCAGCGAGCGTCTGGTCACCGACGACCTCTACACCTCGGTTCACATTGAGAAGTACGAGATCGAAGCGCGTCAGACCAAGCTCGGACCTGAGGAGATCACCCGTGAGATCCCCAACGTCGCTGAGGAAAGCCTGGGCAACCTCGACGAGATGGGTATCATCCGCGTGGGTGCTTTCGTTGAAAGCGGCGACATCCTCGTGGGCAAGGTGACACCCAAGGGTGAATCCGATCAGCCGCCGGAAGAGAAGCTGCTGCGCGCGATCTTCGGTGAGAAGGCGCGCGATGTGCGCGACAACTCCCTGCGGGTGCCCGGCACCGAGCGTGGCCGCGTTGTTGATGTGCGCATCTACACCCGTGAACAGGGTGATGAGCTGCCCCCCGGCGCCAACATGGTGGTGCGGGTTTATGTGGCCCAGCGCCGCAAGATCCAGGTCGGCGACAAAATGGCTGGCCGCCACGGCAACAAGGGCATCATCAGCCGCATCCTTCCCCGGGAGGACATGCCCTATCTGCCCGACGGCACCCCGGTCGACATCGTGCTCAACCCTCTGGGTGTGCCGAGCCGGATGAATGTGGGTCAGGTGTTCGAGCTGCTGATGGGTTGGGCGGCGTCCAACCTGGATTGCCGCGTGCGCATCGTTCCCTTCGATGAGATGCACGGTGCTGAGAAGTCCCAGCAGACCGTCGAGACCTTCCTCAAGGAAGCCGCCAAGCAGCCCGGCAAGGGTTGGGTGTACGACCCTGAGGATCCCGGCAAGCTGCAGCTGCGGGATGGCCGCACCGGTCTGCCCTTCGACCAGCCCGTGGCCGTGGGTTACTCCCACTTCCTCAAGCTGGTTCACCTGGTGGACGACAAGATTCACGCCCGTTCCACCGGTCCCTACTCCCTGGTCACCCAGCAGCCCCTGGGCGGTAAGGCACAGCAAGGTGGTCAGCGTCTGGGTGAGATGGAGGTTTGGGCCCTCGAGGCCTATGGCGCCGCTTACACCCTGCAGGAACTGCTCACGGTCAAGTCCGACGACATGCAGGGCCGCAACGAGGCCCTCAACGCCATCGTCAAGGGCAAGCCGATCCCCCGCCCGGGTACACCGGAATCCTTCAAGGTGCTGATGCGCGAGCTTCAGTCCCTGGGTCTGGACATCGCCGTCTACACCGACGAAGGCAAGGAAGTGGATCTGATGCAGGACGTGAATCCACGTCGCAGCACCCCCAGCAGGCCCACCTACGAATCCCTCGGCGTCGCGGATTACGACGAGGACTGACGGATCAACGAACGAACCGATTCCCCGCTCCTTCTTCCTTAACCGTCAATGACCAACAGCAACCTCCGCACCGAGAACCACTTCGATTACGTCAAGATCACCCTCGCCTCACCCGACCGGGTGATGGAGTGGGGACAGCGCACCCTGCCCAACGGTCAGGTGGTCGGTGAGGTCACCAAGCCGGAGACCATCAACTACCGCACCCTCAAGCCCGAGATGGACGGGCTGTTCTGCGAAAAGATCTTTGGCCCTTCCAAAGATTGGGAATGCCACTGCGGCAAGTACAAGCGGGTGCGTCACCGGGGCATCGTTTGTGAACGCTGCGGTGTGGAGGTCACCGAGAGCCGCGTGCGTCGTCACCGCATGGGCTTCATCAAGCTGGCGGCACCCGTCTCCCACGTCTGGTACCTGAAGGGGATCCCCAGCTACGTGGCCATCCTGCTGGACATGCCCCTGCGGGATGTGGAGCAGATCGTCTACTTCAACTGCTATGTGGTGCTGGATCCCGGCGACCACAAAGACCTGAAGTACAAGCAGCTGCTCACGGAAGACGAGTGGCTGGAAATTGAAGATGAGATCTACGCCGAAGATTCCGAGATCGAGAACGAGCCCGTGGTGGGCATCGGTGCCGAGGCCCTCAAGCAACTGCTGGAAGATCTCACCCTCGATGAAGTGGCTGAGCAGCTGCGCGAGGAGATCAACGGCAGCAAGGGTCAGAAGCGCGCCAAGTTGATCAAGCGTCTGCGCGTGATCGACAACTTCATCGCCACCAACGCCCGTCCCGAGTGGATGGTGCTGGATGTAATCCCGGTGATTCCGCCCGACCTGCGCCCGATGGTGCAGCTCGACGGCGGTCGCTTCGCCACCAGCGATCTCAACGATCTCTACCGGCGGGTGATCAACCGCAACAACCGTCTGGCGAGGCTCCAGGAAATCCTGGCCCCTGAAATCATCGTCCGCAACGAGAAGCGGATGCTGCAGGAGGCCGTCGATGCCCTGATCGACAACGGCCGTCGCGGTCGCACCGTGGTGGGTGCCAACAACCGTCCGCTCAAGTCACTGAGCGACATCATTGAAGGCAAGCAGGGCCGCTTCCGTCAGAACCTGCTGGGTAAGCGGGTCGACTACTCCGGTCGTTCCGTGATCGTGGTGGGTCCGAAGCTGAAGATGCACCAGTGCGGTCTGCCCAAGGAGATGGCGATTGAGCTGTTCCAGCCCTTCGTGATCCACCGCCTGATCCGCCAGAACATCGTCAACAACATCAAAGCGGCCAAGAAGCTGATTCAGCGGGCCGACGATGAAGTGATGCAGGTGCTGCAGGAGGTGATCGACGGTCACCCGATCCTGCTAAACCGTGCTCCAACCCTGCACCGTCTCGGCATCCAGGCCTTCGAACCCAAGCTGGTTGATGGCCGCGCCATTCAGCTGCACCCCTTGGTCTGCCCAGCCTTCAACGCTGACTTCGACGGTGACCAGATGGCAGTCCACGTGCCCCTGGCCATCGAGGCGCAGACCGAGGCCCGCATGCTGATGCTGGCCAGCAACAACATCCTGTCGCCTGCAACCGGCGAGCCGATCATCACCCCGTCCCAGGATATGGTTCTTGGCTCCTACTACCTGACGGCGCTTCAACCCGGTGCCTCCAAGCCCGACTTCGGCGATCGCAGCTGCACTTTTGCCGGTCTGGAGGATGTCATCCATGCCTTCGAAGACAACCGGATCGGTCTGCACGACTGGGTGTGGGTCCGCTTCAACGGTGAAGTTCAGGACGATGAAGAGCTGGATGCGCCCAGCAAGAGCGAATCCCTCAGTGATGGAACGCGCATCGAAGAGTGGAGCTACCGCCGCGACCGTTTCGATGAAGACGGTGCCCTGATCAGCCGCTACATCCTCACCACTGTGGGCCGCGTGGTGATGAATCACACGATCATCGACGCGGTGGCCGCCGCCTGAATCAAGCCAGACGTCCTTCCTCCCTAACTCCTGATCCGCGCGCAGCCATGACCTCGTCCTCGAAATCCCGCAAGTCCAAATCCAGCAAAGCCTCTAAGGCCGCCAAAGAGGCTCCCGTGAGCGCATCGCGTCCGCTCTCGAAGACCCCACCGCCGTTCCGCAACCAGGTCATCGACAAGCGGGCCCTTAAGCAGCTCGTCGCCTGGTCCTACAAGAACCACGGCACGGCAGTGACGTCGTCCATGGCCGACAACCTCAAGGATCTCGGCTTCAAGTACGCCACCCAGGCGGCTGTGTCGATCTCTGTCGACGACCTCAAGGTGCCCGAGGCGAAAAAGGATCTGCTGGGCCAGGCCGAGGAACAGATCACGGCCACCGAAGAGCGCTACCGCTTGGGTGAAATCACCGAGGTGGAGCGTCACACCAAGGTGATCGACACCTGGACCGAGACCAACGAGCGTCTGGTGGATGCCGTTAAAAAGAACTTCGACGAGAACGCACCGCTGAACTCGGTGTGGATGATGGCCAACTCCGGTGCCCGGGGAAACATGTCCCAGGTGCGTCAGCTGGTGGGCATGCGCGGCCTGATGGCCAACCCGCAGGGTGAAATCATTGACCTTCCGATTCGCACCAACTTCCGTGAGGGTCTGACGGTCACCGAGTACGTCATTTCCTCCTACGGCGCCCGCAAGGGTCTGGTGGATACGGCGCTGCGCACCGCCGACTCCGGTTATCTCACCCGTCGTCTGGTGGACGTTGCCCAGGATGTGATCGTCCGTGAGGACGACTGCGGTACGACCCGCCACATCGTTGTGGATGCTGAGGACGGCAAATTCGGCAGTCGGCTTGTGGGTCGCCTGACCGCCGCCCAGGTGGTGAATGCCGATGGCGAAGTGCTGGCCGAGCGCGACACCGAAATCGATCCGCCTCTGTCCAAGTCCTTCGAGGCCGCTGGCGTCAAGGCCGTGAGTGTGCGTTCGCCGCTCACCTGTGAAGCCAACCGTTCCGTCTGCCGCAAGTGCTACGGCTGGGCACTGGCCCACAACGAACTGGTCGACCTGGGTGAAGCCGTCGGCATCATCGCGGCCCAGTCGATCGGTGAGCCTGGAACCCAGCTCACCATGCGGACCTTCCACACCGGTGGTGTGTCCACCGCTGAGACCGGTGTGGTCCGCTCCAAGGTGGCGGGCACCGTCGAGTTCGGCAGTAAGGCGCGGGTGCGCCCCTACCGCACACCCCACGGTGTGAATGCCCAACAGGCTGAGGTTGATTTCAACCTCACGATCAAGCCGTCCGGCAAGGGCAAGGCCCAGAAGATCGAAATCACCAACGGCTCGCTGTTGTTCGTCGACAACGGTGCTGAGATCGATGCCGACGTCACGGTGGCGCAGATCGCCGCTGGTGCGGTCAAGAAGAGTGTGGAGAAGGCCACCAAGGACGTGATCTGCGATCTGGCCGGCCAGGTGCGTTACGAGGAGGCGATCCAGCCCCGTGAGGTCACTGACCGCCAGGGCAACATCACCCTGAAGGCCCAGCGTCTTGGCCGGATGTGGGTGCTTTCCGGCGACGTCTACAACCTGCCGCCAAACGCTCAGCCCGTGGTCGGCGGCGAGACCCAGGTGACTGAGGGTCAGGTGCTGGCCGAAGCCAGCCAGCGGAGTGAGTATGGCGGTGAAGTGCGCCTGCGCGACTCCATCGGTGATTCCCGTGAGGTGCAGATCGTCACCACGGCGATGACCCTCAAGGACTTCAAACTGCTGGAGGAGTCCACCCACTCCGGTGAGATCTGGAATCTCGAGGCCAAAGACGGCACCCGTTACCGCCTCAACACCATCCCCGGCAGCAAGATCGGTTCCGGTGAGGTCATCGCTGAACTGGCGGATGACCGCTTCCGCACCGGCACAGGTGGTCTGGTGAAGTTCGCCCCTGGTCTAGCGATCAAGAAGGCCCGTTCCGCCAAGAACGGTTACGAAGTCAACAAGGGCGGCACCCTGCTGTGGATCCCCCAGGAGACCCACGAAATCAACAAGGACATCTCCCTCTTGATGATCACCGACGGTCAGTGGATCGAGGCCGGCACCGAGGTTGTCAAAGACATCTTCAGCCAAACCGCGGGCATCGTCACCGTCACCCAGAAGAACGACATCCTTCGCGAAATCATCGTCCGCAGTGGTGAGTTCCACCTCTGCACCGATGCCAAGGCACTGGAGCGTTTCGAGGGTGATGGTCAGATGGTCAACCCCGGCGAAGACATCGCCAAGGGGCTGTCCGTTGACACGATGAAGTACGTGCAGACGGTGGAGACCCCCGAAGGCAAGGGTCTGCTGCTGCGTCCGGTTGAGGAGTACACCATTCCCAATGAGGCCCAGCTGCCTGAGCTGTCCCATGTGAAGCAGGCCAATGGCCCTCACCTCGGCATCAAGGCCACCCAGCGTCTGGCGTTCAAGGACAACGAACTGATCAAGTCCGTTGAAGGTGTGGAGCTGCTCAAGACCCAGCTGCTGCTCGAGACCTTCGACACCACCCCGCAAATGACGGTGGATGTGGAGAAGGCTCCCGACAAGCGGGCCAAGACCATTTCCCGTCTGCGCCTCGTGATCCTTGAGTCGATCCTGGTGCGTCGCGACACCATGTCCGACTCCAGCCACGGCTCAACCCACACCGAGCTGCAGGTCGAAGATGGCGTGTCCGTGAAGGCTGGCGATGTCGTCGCCACCACGCAGATCCTCTGCAAGCAGGCCGGTCTGGCCCAGTTGCCCGAAGCCACGGAAGCCGACCCTGTGCGTCGGATGATCGTGGAACGCCCCGAAGACACCACCACCCTGAGCACCTCCGGCAAGCCGGTGGTGAGCGTTGGTCAGAGGATTGTCGATGGCGACGCCCTTGCCGACGGCGAAACCGCCAGCTGCTGTGGTGAGATCGAGGCCGTCAGCGGCAACAGCGTCACCCTGCGTCTGGGACGTCCCTACATGGTGTCGCCCGATTCCGTCCTGCACGTGCGTGATGGAGATCTGGTGCAGCGGGGTGATGGCCTGGCCCTGCTGGTGTTCGAACGCCAGAAGACCGGTGACATCGTTCAGGGTCTGCCCCGAATCGAGGAATTGCTGGAGGCCCGTCGCCCCCGTGAATCCGCGATTCTCTGCAAGAAGCCCGGCACCGTTGAGATTAAGCAGGGTGAAGACGACGAATCCCTCGCCGTCAATGTGATCGAATCCGATGACGCCATCGGTGAATATCCGATCCTGCTCGGCCGCAACATCATGGTGAGCGATGGCCAACAGGTCACCGCTGGTGAACTGCTGACCGATGGCCCGATCAACCCCCACGAGTTGCTCGAGTGCTACTTCGAAGATCTGCGCAGCCGCAAGCCTTTGATGGAGGCCGCCCAGGAGGCGATCGCCAACCTGCAGCACCGTCTGGTGACTGAGGTTCAGAATGTCTACAAATCCCAGGGCGTCTCGATTGACGACAAGCACATTGAGGTGATCGTCCGTCAGATGACCAGCAAGGTGCGGGTCGAAGATGCCGGCGACACCACCCTGTTGCCTGGTGAGCTGATCGAACTGCGTCAGGTGGAAGACACCAACCAGGCCATGGCGATCACCGGTGGTGCTCCCGCCGAGTTCACCCCGGTGCTGCTGGGTATCACCAAGGCGTCGCTTAACACCGACAGCTTCATCTCCGCCGCCTCCTTCCAGGAGACGACCCGGGTGCTCACCGAAGCCGCCATCGAGGGCAAGAGCGACTGGCTGCGCGGTCTCAAGGAGAACGTGATCATCGGTCGCCTGATTCCTGCAGGTACCGGCTTCAGCGGCTTCGAAGAAGAGCTGCAGAAGGAGGCTGGCCCCCACCCCGACATCCTTTCGGAGGATCCGGCCGGCTACCGCCGCATGCAGAACCTGCGTCCCGACTACACCGTCGACATGCCCCCTGCGGCCAGCGCCAGTGCGGTGCTGGATGACCCCAGTGATGCCGACCTCGAGGCTACCCGCACCCGCCACAACATCGACCCCTCGGCGAGCAATTTCGCCGCGTTCACCCGTCCGGATGCCGACAATGAGCTGAAGGAAGAGCAGGTGGTCGATGCTGAAGCCGTTGAGGGTCTTCAGGAAGAGGGCCTGCTCTCTGACGAATGAGCTCCGCTCAATCGTTCACCATTGCAGCCCCTTCCATGCTTGAGCCCACTGAGATCCCCAAGAGACGCCTGCCCAAATATGGGTTCCACACCCATACCGAGCGGCTGAATGGCCGTTTGGCCATGCTTGGTTTCATCGCCTTGATGGCGGTGGAGATCAAGCTTGGCCACGGTCTGCTGATCTGGTGACCCAGGCTCTGCTGGGTCGCAGCGCGGCCGAGCTGCAGGACTGGGCCGTCGCCCAGGGACAGAAGCCGTTCCGCGGCCGTCAGCTCCATGACTGGATCTATGCCAAGGGGGCTCGATCCCTGGCCGACATCACGGTCTTCCCCAAGACCTGGCGTGCCGCCCTGTTGGAGGGCGGCATCGATGTGGGCCGCCTGAAGGAAGTGCATCGTTCGGTGGCCACGGATGCCACCACGAAATTGCTGCTCTCCACCGAGGACGGCGAAACCATTGAAACCGTAGGGATTCCCACCGACCAACGGCTCACCGTCTGTGTCTCCAGCCAGGTGGGTTGTCCCATGGCCTGCCGCTTCTGCGCCACCGGCAAAGGGGGTTTGCAGCGTTCACTGCAGACCCACGAAATCGTGGATCAGGTGCTGAGTGTGCGTGAGGCGATGGACCGACGTCCCTCCCACATCGTGTTCATGGGCATGGGCGAGCCCCTGCTCAACAGCAGCGCTGTGCTGGAGGCGATCCGCTGCCTCAATGATGACCTCGGCATCGGTCAACGCCGTATCACCGTCAGCACGGTGGGTGTTCCGAAAACCTTGCCGCAACTCGCAGAACTGGCCATGCAGCGGTTGGGCCGCGCGCAGTTCACCCTGGCGGTGAGCCTCCATGCCCCCAACCAGCGGCTGCGCGAGGAGCTGATTCCCACAGCCCATGCCTACCCCTATGACGCTCTTCTCGAGGATTGTCGTCACTATCTGGATGTGACTGGTCGGCGGGTGAGTTTTGAGTACATCCTTCTCGGCGAACTCAACGATCAGCCCGAGCATGCTGCAGAGCTGGCGGATCGCGTTGGCGGTTTCCAGAGTCACGTGAACCTGATCGCCTACAACCCGATTGAGGAGGAGGAGTTCAAACGACCAACGCCGCAGCGGATCGAGGCGTTTCGTCGCGTTTTAGAACGACGCGGTGTAGCCGTGAGCCTCAGGGCCAGCCGGGGGCTCGATCAAAATGCGGCCTGTGGTCAGCTCCGGCGTCAGCAGATGGCTCCCCATTCATCCGGCAGCTAAAGGGTGGGCTGACGGACTTTCCCTCAGCAGACTGCTGAGGAACAGGGTCTGCGCATGACAGCGATCGATTGGCTGCTTCTCGCTGTTTACCTCGTTTTCACCCTGGTGTTGGGGTTGTGGCTGGCCCGCCGCAACAGTGGCGAGGACGATTATTTCGTGGCAGGCCGTCGTCTGAACGGTTGGTTGGCCGGCGCCTCGATGGCGGCCACGACCTTCTCCATCGACACGCCGCTCTACGTCGCCGGCCTGGTGGGTGCCCGCGGCCTGGCGGGCAACTGGGAGTGGTGGAGCTTTGGTCTGGCCCACGTGGCCATGGCGGTTGTGTTTGCACCCCTCTGGCGCCGCAGCGGTGTGCTCACCGACGCCGCCTTCACCGAGCTGCGCTACGGCGGCGGGGCGGCAGCTTGGTTGCGCGGCATCAAGGCTTTCCTGCTGGCCGTGCCTGTGAACTGCATCGGCATCGGCTATGCCTTCCTCGCTCTCCGCAAGGTGGTGGAAGCGCTGGGGCTGGTGTCGGGTCAACCGGCTGCGTTGGGACTGACGGACACGGTCTGGCTCTTAATGGTCGTGGCCCTGCTTGTGATGAGTTACACCGTGGCCGGTGGGCTCTGGGCCGTCGTGGTCACCGATCTGGTCCAGCTCGGGCTGGCGTTGGCGGGCGCCCTGGCCGTGGCCGCAGCTGCCCTCCATGCCGCAGGTGGGATGACAGCGCTGTTGGAGCAACTGCAGGCGCTGCAGCGGCCGGAGCTGCTGTCTCTGGTGCCCTGGACCTGGGATAACTCCGGCTTCCACTGGTTGCAGGGCAGTGGCATCAGCATCCCGATGTTCACGGCCTACATCGCTGTGCAGTGGTGGAGTTTCCGCCGCAGTGATGGGGGTGGCGAGTTCATTCAGCGCATGCTGGCCACCCGCGATGAGCAGCAGGCGCGGCTGGCGGGTTGGGTGTTTCTGGTGGTGAATTACCTCGTGCGCAGCTGGCTCTGGATCGTGGTCGCGTTGGCGGCCCTGGTGCTGTTGCCGGCCGGCGCTGATCTTGAGCTCGGTTATCCCGCCCTGGCCGTGCAACTGCTGCCCCCCGTGGCGCTCGGCCTGGTGGTGATCTCTCTGGTGGCGGCGTTCATGAGCACCGTGAGCACTTCGGTGAACTGGGGAGCCAGCTACCTCACCCACGACCTCTATCAGCGCTTTGTTCGCCCCTCCGCTGGTCCGCGGGAGCTGTTGCTGGTGGGACAACTCACCACGGTTTTGCTGCTCGTTCTTGGGGTGATCACCGCTTTGATCAGCGACAGCATCGGCACTGTGTTTCGGCTGGTGATCGCGATCGGGTCAGGCCCCGGTGTGGTTCTGGTGCTGCGCTGGTTCTGGTGGCGCGTGAACGCCGCGGCGGAGCTGTCGGCGATGCTCTGCGGGTTCTTTATTGGGGTGTTCACCTCGGTGGTGCCCCTGGTTCGGATTGAGGATTACGGGGTTCGCATTGCGGTGATCACCGGCCTTTCCGCTGTGGTCTGGTTGGCGGTGATGCTTTGCACACCGCCGGAATCGGACGCTGTTTTGGAGCGGTTTGTGCGGACGGTGCGTCCTCCGGGCCCCGGTTGGTCACGCCTGCGCCAGCGCTTCGGCGTCATGCCGATGGAGTCGTTGCCCGCCATGCTGCGGCGCTTCGTGCTGGCCTGTGGTGTGTTGTTTGGCGGCCTGCTCGGCACCGGAGGCTTCCTGTTGCATCAACAGTGGAGTGGCTGGATTGGTCTGTCGGTGCTGATCCTCTCGATCTGGCAGCTGCGGCGGCGTGTCGCTGCCGTGCCCTCTTGAGCAGAATGGCGCCTTGATTGGAGTGTTCCGGTGTCGTTTTTTCGTTCCACCCTTCTGCCGGCTCTGATTGTTCTTCTGTTTGCCCTGGCGTTGTTCGCTGTGAGTGCCCGCATCTGGCTTCCCGGTGACATGCTGGCTCCAGCTCCCATGGGTTGAGCCCTGGAATGGCTCCCGTAGCATCCCCGTATGACTGACGACCGCAGCCAACAGAAGGACCAGGGGCTGTCCAGCCTTTCTGTGGATCCTGATCTGCTGGCGCGTGAGCTGGCTGCGGAAGACGACGTTGATCCGCTTGACGCGATCCAGCTCGATGACGCCGAGCAGGATTCCTCTCTGAAGATTGCCCGGGCCTGTGACCAGGGTTTGATCTGGTTGCGTGGCAACCATGGAGAGCGGCTGCAGGGCCTGCAGGTGTTCTGTGAACACCGTGATCCCCGGTCGATTGCCCTGCTGCTGCCCTTGCTCCAGAACTCCTGTCCGGTGGAGCGGATGAGTGCTGTTTACGCCTTGGGCCGCAATCCATCGCCGCCGGCTGTTGAGCCGCTGCTGCAGCTGCTGCAGCTCGATGCCAATGCCTACGTCCGCAAGGCTGCGGCCTGGAGCCTTGGCAACTTCCCCGATGCTCCGGTGCTCAATCCGTTGATCCGGGCGCTGCAGACGGATGTCGCAGCGGTGCGCCTCTGGTGTCCAGGTTCCCTGGCGGAGGCCGGCAGCCGTTCCCCGGTCAAGGCCGACCCCGCGGCGGGGCAATTGCTTGTGAGTTTGCGCATCGACAGTGAAGCGGTGGTGCGCAGCAACTGCATCTGGGCTTTGGGCCGTTTGATGGATCAGCTGGTGCAGCCGCGGCAAGCCGAGATCGTTGAGGCTTTGGTGAGTGCCCTGCTCCATGACGGAGAGATCTCCGTGCGCGATGAGGCCAGAACCGCTCTCGAGCAGCTGGAGGATCCGCTGGTGCTGGAACGCCTGCAGGCGTTGATCAACGACGGTTTCATCCTGTAACTGGGCTGTGTAACGAGAAAGGCAACATTCGGAGGAGACCCCCACTAGATTGCTGCGCAAATCACGCTTTCTCAATGCCTCAAAAGACCATTCGCTTCACCATCCGTCCTGATGGTCGTGTGGAAGAGCAGGTCGAGGGTGTTGCAGGGGAAGCGTGCCAGCAGCTCACTGAAGAAGTGGAAGTTGCTCTTGGAACGGTTGAACGTCAGGAGTCCACATCCGAAGCGTTTCTGCAGCCTGAGGTCCAGTCCCAGTCTCTTCCCGCTCATTTGAACTGATGTCGCACTTCAGCACCGTCAAAACCGAACTGCGCCAGCTGGAGCCTCTGGTAAAAGCCCTCGAAGACATGGGCTATGCCCCCGATCAGGGTGAACGTCCTGTGCGTGGCTACCGCGGCCAGACCGTCACCGCTGATCTGGCCATTGCCGTGCAGGACGGTGGTGATATCGGCTTCCGCTGGAACAGCGCATCGGAGTCCTACGAGCTGGTCACCGACCTCGATCTGTGGAAGCAACAGATCCCCGTGGAACGTTTTCTCTCCAAGCTCACGCAGCGCTACGCCTTGAACACCGTGCTGACTGCCACCACCAAGGAAGGCTTTCAGGTCGCCGAGCAGACCCAAACAGAGGATGGTTCGATCGAACTCGTGGTGACCCGCTGGGACGCCTGAATCCTGGCTGATCCTTCGTCTCACGCCTTTTCCGCCCCCGCTCGGCCGCAGGAGCAGGCCACCGGTAGGGAACCCCTGCTCGGGGGAGACATGCGAGATCAGGCTGTCTGGGTGGATGAAGCCGTCTGCATCGGCTGTCGCTACTGCGCCCACGTGGCTGCGAACACCTTTGTTGTTGAGCCGCATTTGGGACGCTCAAGGGCCATCCGACAGGACGGTGACTCCACCGAATGCATTCAGGAGGCCATCGACACCTGTCCTGTGGATTGCATTCACTGGGTTCCCTTTGAATCGTTGGAAACGCTGCGGCAAAACCTGATTCGCCAGAATCTGCAACCGCGTCCACAGGGTTGATGGCGCTTCCCACCCGTCGATTCGGCCGCACGGAGCTTGAGATCCCCCTGTTGTCTCTTGGGGGAATGCGCTTTCAGCAGAGCTGGACCGACCTTCCTGCTGATGAGATCACTTCTGCCTCCCAGACCCAGCTCGAGACGACCCTGAAGCGCGCGGTGGATCTGGGTTTTCACCACGTGGAAACGGCGCGGCACTACGGCAGCTCCGAGCGTCAGCTGGGTTGGGCCCTGCCGCGCTCACCCGACCCCTCCCGTCTGCTGCAGAGCAAGGTGCCTCCTCGGCCCGATCCCGACGCCTTCGAAGCGGAACTGGAGCTCAGTTTTGAGCGGCTGGGCTGTGATCGTCTGGATTTACTGGCCATCCATGGCATCAACCTGCCGGAGCATCTCGAGCAGACCCTTCAGCCCGGGGGCTGCATGGAGGTGGTGCGCCGCTGGCAGGCGGAGGGTCGCATTGGTCACGTGGGCTTCTCCACCCATGGCCCCACAGCCTTGATCGCAGAGGCCTGCGACTCCGGTGCCTTCGATTACGTGAATCTGCACTGGTATTACATCCGCCAGGACAACGGTCCCGCCTTGGATGCGGCCCGCCGTCAGGACATGGGGGTGTTCATCATCAGCCCTACCGACAAGGGCGGTCATCTGCATACGCCATCCCAACGGCTGATGGAGCTGTGTTCACCGCTGCATCCCATCGTCTTCAACGACCTGTTCTGTCTCCAGGATCCGCGGGTTCACACCATCAGCGTGGGAGCGGCCCGGCCGGAGGATCTCGAGCTTCACATGGAGGCGTTGCAGCGGCTGCCGGAGGCAGCATCCTTGATTGCTCCTGTGGATCAGCGGCTTCGGCAAGCGGCCGATGAAGCGCTGGGTCGTGACTGGATGGCCACCTGGTCCGTCGGGCTGCCGCCTTGGCATGCGACGCCTGGGGAGATCAACTTGCCGGTGTTGCTTTGGTTGTACAACCTGCTGGAGGCCTGGGATCTCGAGAGTTATGCCAAGGCCCGCTATGGGTTGTTGGGCTCCGGAGGCCATTGGTTCGCTGGGGCCAATGCCGATGGCTTGGATGGGGAGGTCAGTGCCGAAGAGCTGCAGAGCGTCCTGCAAGAGAGCCCATGGCGTGAGCGCATCCCGGAGATTCTGCGCAGCCTCAAGCACCGGCTTAAGGGGGAAGCCCAGATGCGCTTGTCGAGCGTCTGAGCGTTCCTCTTAGCTCCCAAGAGGATCCCGGCTGGGCGTGCCCACGGCCCTTGGATAGCGGCGGGGGCAGGGGCCGTTTGGTTGCACCCGCAGCAGATGACGTGTGCCGCGATCACTGGGTAGTTGCTGGTGCTGCACCTCGACTAAACGGGCCTGGAGCAGATCCAGGGCCTTGTTGAACGGCACGGCATCGCTGTCAGTCCACTGGCCCCGATACAGCAGGGCCTGGCCGTCGGTTTTCAGCAAGGGCACCAGGTATTCGGCCACCACTGGAGCGGCCGCTACAGCCCGGGCCACGGCACGATCAAAGCTGCCGCGGAAGTGGCGATCGCGCCCGGTGGTTTCGATCCGCTCGGTGCGGACCTGCACCCGATCGGAAAGCCCCAGGCTGCTGGCCATGGCCTCCACGGCGGCGATCTTGCGCCCGACGGAATCCAGCAGGGTCACCTGTGCCTGGGGAAGGGCAATGGCGATGGCGATGCCGGGGAAGCCTCCCCCGGTTCCCACATCAATCCAGTGCTGCGGCTCGTCCGCTGACTGGAGTTCCCCCGCCAGCGGCCAGAGGCTGTCGAAGACCTGACCAATCCAGAAATCGTCGCCGTTCACCAGGCGCGTCAGGTTGACCTGTTCATTCCAGCTCTGAAGCAGGCCTTGAAGTTCCACCAGCTGGTCGCACTGCGCTTGCGATGGCTGCCATCCCAGGGCGTCCCAGAACGCCGGTTCAGGCGCGGTGGCGGCCATGGCTGCAGCAATAACTCTCCTTAGGATGAAGGACCGGCCGTCCCCTGTGTCCGAAGCCCGCCCCAGCCATCACGAACGGCTTGGCGTGCGCCCCGGGGTTGACGCTGAAACCTTGCGCCAGGCCTTTCGACGCCAGTCCAAGGCCTTGCATCCCGACACCACTCAACTGCCTCCCGAGCAGGCAAGCATTGCTTTTCAGGAGCTCAAGGAGTCTTACGACGTTCTGCTGCGCCAGAGCCAAGCAAGCTTCAGTCTTGGCGCCCAGGCGCCGTCATCGCCCTCGCCCCTTCAGCGTCAGGCCCGCCCGGATGCCTGGCAGGGCATTGGTCAACGGAGGCCCCTCTCCGGTGGGGAATGGTTCTCGTTGGTGCTGTTGAGCATCGCGCTGTTGCTCAGCCTGGTGCTGGGCTTGGGGGTGGCGCTTGCCCAGGGCCGCGACTGGCAGGTGTCGCCGAGTTGGCTGGCGGATGAGCAGACTCAGAACACATCCGTGCGTTCACAACCTGATGGTCGCCCTGCCCCCGGAGAGCACCCCGCTGAATCAGCACTCTCTCCCGGCGCTTGAGGCCTGGCTTCAGCAGCTGGGTGCCGTCCGTATGGACGACACCCCCTGCCAGTGGATGCTCGAGCGTTCTGAGTGGAGGGCGTTGTTGCTGCTGGAACGGGAGGACCTCAAAGTGATCTGGCACCCCGGTTCCCTGGAGGCGATGCTGCAGTGCTCGTTGCCCTATGGCCTTTCCAGGGCCGATGTCGAGGCGGCGATTCAGGCGGGTCCATGAGGCCCCAAGGTTTAGAGCTGATCGAGGGCCTTTTCCAGCACCGAATAGCAGCGTTCCAGCTGGGCATCGCTGATGCAGAGCGGTGGCAGCAGATAGACCACCTGGCCCAGGGGGCGGAGGAAGACGCCGTTCTCCATCGCCAGCCGTTTCAGCTTTGGCCCCGCCGGGTTGAGGTAGCCCGAGCTTCCCTCCACCACGAGATCGAAGCCGGCCACCGTCCCCGTCAGCCTGGGGTGTTGCACCTTCCGATGGCGCGCCAACCGTTCGAGGTGCGGACGATGCCGTTGTTCGAACTGTTGAAAAGCAGCGGGGTTGCGCTCCAGCAGGTCGAGGCTGGCGTTGGCCGCGGCGCAGCCCAGCGGATTGGCCGTGAAGCTGTGGCCGTGCCAGAGGGTCAGGCAGGGGTCGTCACCCACGAAGGCTTCGAACACCGCTTCGCTGGCCATGGTCACGCCCATCGGTAGACATCCACCCGTCAAGCCTTTGGACAGCGCCATCAGATCCGGCCGGATGCCTGCCCGCCGGCTGGCGAACCAGTCGCCGCAGCGTCCGAAGCCGGTGAGCACTTCATCGGCGATCAGCAATGCTCCCGCCTGACGGGTGCGTGCCTCCACCTGTCGCAGAAACTCGGGCCGCACCATCGCCATGCCGCCGGCCCCCTGCAGCAGCGGCTCGAGGATTACCGCCGCTGTCGGTGTCTCCAGCACGCGCTCAAGCACCTCGAGTGCCGCCGATTCCTTGGTCTCCACGGCATCGTCATCCCACCAGGTGGCCGGCCATGGAACCCGGGCGACGGGAAAGAGCTTGTCTTCGAAGGGGGCGCTGAACAGGTTGCGTTCGCCAACGGCCATCGCCCCGAAGGTGTCGCCGTGGTACGCCCCGTCGAAGGCGACGATCTGATAGCGCGGTTGCCCTCGGTTGGCCCACCACTGGCAGGCAATTTTGAGCGCCACTTCCACCGCAGTGGAGCCATTGTCGGAGAAGAACAGCCGTTGTAGGCCGCAGATGCCGCTTAGGCGAACGGCCAGCTGTTCTGCAGGCTCATGGGTGAAGTCGGCAAAAATCACCTGCTCGAGGCGGGCGGCCTGATCGGCGATCGCCTTGGCCAACACCGGATGGGCATGGCCGTGCAGGGTGACCCACCAGCTGCTGATGGCATCGATCAGCGGTTCCCCCTGTTCACGGATCAGCAGAGCCCCGTCTCCAGACACCACCCGTTGGGCGTTGGCTGCGCTGGCCATCTGGGTGAAGGGGGGCCACAGATTTGGATGGCGGATTGACCCCATGGCAGCAGCGGCAGCTTTTGCCATATTGAATCTGGAGCTGATGGAGATGCCCCGGATGGCTGCCCCACGCACCCGTCGTCAATCCAAGCGTTTTGTTCCCACCACGCGGCCTGAGCCGTCGGCCAAACGTCGTTTCGTTGTCGCTGAGGGCGACTGGCAAGCGATTCGCAGTGATCTTGAGCTGCGGGGTTGGTCGTCGTCCCAACTGGAGGTGATCAAGGCTGAACTCAGTCACGGATGGCCGTTGCGGATCGCATTGCGTCATGCCGCAATGCGTCTGGGCACCTGCCCCACTGGTTCAAAGGCCCTGGGCTGAGTGGTCAGCGGCAAACGTCACTGTTCTTTTCCGCCTCTGTGGCAATGGCGCTGCAGTTCACCCAGCGCACCAGCTGCACCTCGATATCGGTGAACAGCACCAGAATCCCTACGCAGAGTGCTGAAACAACCAGGGTCGCAAGGGTTTGACGTGAAGTCACGGGGACGAGCGCTTCAACACTTCTCGGAATGTAGTGGTGAGATCCTGCTCGTCCCAAAGCCGCTCCAGAACCGTTGCTGAGAGCGAGGCCTGGGGGGGTAGCTGCGCCAGAACGGGGACGTCACCGAACTGCTTGAGGGTCCCCGGGTTGTCGGCATGGAGGGGACCGTTGAGGATCAGTCCCAACACAGTGAGATTTCGCCGTCTCAACGCTTCCAGGCTGAGCAGGGTGTGGTTGAGGGTGCCCAGTCCACTGCGGGCCACCAGAACGATGGGCAACTGCCACTCCACCAGTTGATCGATCTGGAGCCAGTTGCGGGTGAGAGGCACCATCAACCCTCCAGCCGTCTCAACAACTAGGGATCCCTGGTGCTGGGGAATGGCGAGTTGGGCTGGCTCGAGCGGCGTGTCGTCCAGTTCGGCGGCCCAGTGGGGGGAGACGGGCTCGTTGAAGGCATAGGCCTCGGGCAGCATCCGTTCCGGCGGGAGGTTCAACAGCTGCCGCACCCGTTCGCGGTCACCGCCGCCCTCCAGTCCGCTCTGTACCGGTTTCCAGTAGCTGGCCTGAAGCCCCTGCACGAGCCACGCACTCACCACGGTTTTCCCGACGTCCGTGTCGGTTCCGCACACCACCAGGCGACTGACGTTGTCGTTCATCGCTTCACCATCAGGACCCACATCCTCCAGGTCAGAGCGAAACCGGCTGATGCGTCGGCTTGGGGCCAAGCCCGGAAGACGGCCTTCCACTGGCCTGTTGAGAGCTGGCCACCGTTGGTAACGGAGGCGCCGATGCTGCTCATCGGGCGCAGCAGCCGCAGTGGATTGTCGGCGTGTTGGGTGAAGCTCAGGCACTCGTCCCGTTGCACCACGCCATCCGGCAGGGCCGCCATCAGTTGCTCCCGTACTGGCACGGATAAGGCCGTGCAGGCTTGATTCGCTGCCCGGGCGGCGTGCTGCCATTGAGGAAAACTCCCAGCCACCGGCACCGCCAGGGCCAGCCAGCCTCCCTCCGGGAGTGCATCCACCCAACGCCGAAGCTGCTGGGCTGGATCCGGCAACCAATGCAAAACAAAGCTGGAGGCCAGCAGTTGCGGAGGCTCACTCCAGTCCGGTAGCCCGCTGCTCAGGTCATGCCGCAGGGTGTGTGTTCCATGGGGGTGGCTGTTCAACATGGCGGTACTTCCGTCAAGGCGGATCACCTGCTGCCCCGGATGAGCGGTTTCCAGGGCTGCGGCTAGGTGACCGGTGCCGCTGCCCAGGTCAGCCCACAGGCCCCGCCGGATGGAGCAGCGACGGCTCAGTTGGGCCAGGCGCCAGGCCATGGCCCGTTGCAGCAACGCCTCGCCTGCGTAGGTCGGTGCTGCGCGACTGAAGCGCTCCAGTACCTGGTCGGGGCGAATCACAGGGCCCCCAGCCATTGCTGCACCACCGAGAGCACCGTTGGTGTGATCAGTGCGTGGCCCCAATTCGGATCCCGATGCAGGGTCAGCGGCTGCGTTCCAAGGTCATCGATCAGCTGCTGCGCTGACGCGGCGTGCACCACAGCGTCCCGTTCGCCCTGCACCACCAGCACAGGCACCGCTTCAGGCCAGCCCGTTGGCAGGCTCTTGCAGCGCGCCAGAAGCTCCAGATCCTGCTGCAGCCGCTGGCGCCCCAGGCTCGTCAAACCCTGCAGCAGGGGGGCTGGGGGCAGGGCGCTGCGGGCATGGGGTGAAGCGGCCTTCTCGAGGAAGTGTTCCAGCATCGTCAGTTCCTGGTCGGTGCCCAGGGCCGCCAGCATCCCCTTCAGAGCCGCCGCCACCGCGCGTCCTGCGCGCCCGTGGGGCACAAAGGCGCTGAAGCTGCCCAGCAGCACCACCGCATCGGCCTGCGCCAGAACAGCTGCAGGGAGCAGGTGCAGCCCCAGCGAGTGGGCGATCAACAGGTTGCGTCCTGAGCCGGGGGGCCATGCCGGAGCAACGGCTTCACCGCCGCTGTAGCCCCGGTCTGCGCTGGACCATTCTGCTCCCTCGTCTTCAAAGCGTTGACGCCAGTGGGACCAGGTGCCGGCCTGGCCAGCCCAACCATGCATCGCCAGGACCTGCATCATCGAGAGCCGAGGGCTGCGAGCAGTTGCTCCAATGTGCCCTCCGGCAGGTCCCGCCGCAGCACCAGGCGCAGGCGGGCAGTTCCCTCCGGCACGGTGGGCGGCCGGATCGCCACCGACAGCAGCCCCGCTTGCTCCAGCTTTTGCTGGAGGTCGAGCGCGTCCTGGTCGTCCCCGACCAAGAGGGGGAGCACGGGGCCATGCCCTGCTGGTTTCGGCCAGCCCTGTTTCGCCAGCGCCGTCCTCCAATGTTCTGAGCGCTGGCGCAGCTCGCTTCCCCATTTGGGGTGGGCTTGGATCAAGCGCAGGGCCGCCTGGGCTCCTGCCACCAGCGGTGGGGCCAGGGCCGTGGTGTAGCGGAAGGCCCCACTGGTTTGCAGCAGCCGCTCCATCGTGGTGTGGTCCCCAGCCAGAAACGCACCTCCGCTGCCGAAGGCCTTGCCGAAGGTGCCGCACACCAAGGTCACAGGCCGTTGGAGTCCATGGCAAAGCCCGCGGCCGCCAGGCCCCAGCACCCCCAGGCCATGGGCTTCGTCCACCAGCAGTTGTGCACCGTGGTGGGCACAAAGTTCAGCCATGCCCTGCAGATCAGGGCTGGTGCCCTCCATGCTGAACAGGCTTTCGGTCACCACCAGAGAAGGGGTCCTGGCGTCCTTGAGCCGCTGCAGCCGCTGACCGAGATCTTCAAGATCGTTGTGGGCAAAGCGTTGCAGCCTCGCTCCACTGGTGCGAATGCCCGCCAGCAGCGAGTGGTGGATCAGCCGGTCCACCAACACCGTGGTGTGCCTGTCACTCAGGGCCGTTAAGGCAGCGATGTTGGCTTGAAATCCGCTGGGGAACAGCAGCACCCGGTCTCGGTTCAACCAGGTGGCGAGGGCTGCCTCCAACTCCAGATGGCGTGGTCGGGTTCCGGTGATCAGGCGAGATCCACCGGCACCGACGCCATCGGAGGCCATGGCCTGCGTTGCCCCTGCGATCACGTCGGGATGGCGGCTGAGCCCGAGGTAGTCGTTGCTCGCCAGATCAACGAGCTGGCCGGCTCCGGCGGGATCCTGCAGCTGCCAGGGCTCTTGGCCGGAATTCAAGCTCCGCAGGCGGCGTCGGCGGGCTGGAGGGATGGGAGAAGCGTGGTCCAGCATCACAACAGTCTGGAACCCCCCCCTGATCGAGGATGGCCTCAATCCTCTGATCGTCATGACCTGGGAGCGTTTCACGCTGCTGTTTCCGCTTTGGACGTTGCTGGGAGCTTTGCTGGCATTGCTCCATCCTCCGCTGTTCATCTGGTTCAAGGGGCCACTGATCGCCCTTGGACTCGGCGTGATCATGCTCGGCATGGGCGTCGGGCTGACACCCGCTGATTTCGTGCGGGTGGGTCGTCGCCCCCGCGCTGTGTTGCTGGGGGTGCTGCTGCAGTTCCTGGTGATGCCGGCCCTTGCCGCTGGGATCGCGGCGGCTCTGCACCTGCCTGCCCCGCTTGCAGTGGGCTTGATTCTGGTCGGCTGCTGCCCAGGGGGGACCGCCAGCAATGTGGTGGCTCTGATCGGCCGTGGCGATGTGGCGCTTTCGGTGGTCATGACCACGATCAGCACCCTGACGGCGGTGGTGTTAACCCCCCGTCTCACCCAGGTGTTGGCCAGCCAGTACGTGCCGGTGGACGGTTGGGCCCTGTTCCTGGCCGTGCTTCAGGTGGTGTTGCTGCCCGTCACTATTGGGGTGCTGCTCAAGCGTGGCCTGCCCGGTGTGGCCCAGCGGATTGAGCCGGTGATGCCTCCCCTGGCAGTGATGGCCATCGTGATGATCGTCTCCAGCATCGTGGGCAGTCAGAGGGCTGTGCTGCTTCAGCAGGGGGCCGTGCTGATCCTGGCTTGCCTGCTGCTGCATGGCGGCGGCTTCCTTCTCGGCTGGCTGATTTCCCGGCTGGCGGGGCAGAGCGTGCAGGCCCAGCGCACCATCAGCATCGAGGTGGGCATGCAGAACTCAGGACTGGCCGTGGTGCTCGCCCGCAGTGGCGGGTTCGCCAATCCCCTTACGGCGTTGCCGGGTGCCATCTCTGCGGTGATTCACTGCCTGATCGGCAGCGCCCTTGCCGCCGTGTGGAGGCGCCAACCTTGCAGTAATTGCAGATGATCTGACAGGTAAGTGTTTATTTCGCTACCGGCGGTGATTGCAACCAGATTGCGACTAGTTGTCAGTTAACTGCCTGATACGCCTTCATAAAATCCCCGGAAGGACGGCCGCGATTCATAAAAACCCGTTACTTCCAAAGACATGATCACCAGGTGAGACTCGCTGGCTAACACGCTTCATCTGCCCACCTCACCTCCCTCTGCCAGGTAGGTGCCCAAGGCTTACAGCTGCTGAGCATTTGGCAAATGATCAGACAGGATCGTCATGGAAGGTGTGCTCAAGCAAGGCTCGAAAAAGCTCTTGTTTTTTGTACTCAAGAAACTCTTGCTCCTCTGCAGGTCCGCCAGGCCAATTTCTCAACGCATCGCAAGTCGTCTTGTATTCGAGCTTGAGAGACCGCAAATCAAGGTGGAGGCTCGCAACTATTTCCTCGCGCACTGAGTAGAGGCGTCTTCAGGAATTATTACAGATACTCAACATTGCTTGACGTAGGGCCTGATACAGGTGCGCTGTAGCTAACGCTTTCTCTTTCTGCGAGCGGTCTGCGGTGCGGATGCCTCCGTCACGGCACAAGGAACAATTCCGCGATGGTTCATGGGTTGAAATTTTCTGAAGTCAATGACCTCCGAAACCAAGAACTGGGCAGTTGTTGCAGCCGTCATGGAAGTTCAAGGGGCTACCAACAGCCAGATGTACCGACGCGCTAAAGCGATGGCCGAAGGAAAGGCAGATCCAATGCCGACGAGCTATCCCGCTGCACCTCACAGCATCTCTGTTGCCTGAGTTAACGATCCAAGGCCCCCGCGCGAGCGGGGATTTCCCTTCGTTGCTGCTCAACGGCCTTCTAGGGCTATGGCTTGATCCATTCTCTTCTCCTCTGCAGTGAGGAAATCGGCCCACATCCCTATGAGAAAGCTCAGTGTGGCTAGGGCCTGTAACTGCTCTTTCGATCCAGGGCGGGTGTATTTGAAGTCCATGAACAGGCGATCAGCGGCTGATTGCTGTTCCTTGCATCGGGCATCAATAGACATCGTCAGGCCTCGACTTCAGTTTTTTGTCAGCTTTCTGATGAGCCTCCAGCGAAGTTGCTACAGCTGATTTGCTGCGGGAGCAGTCGCCAGCGTTGGAGACGCTATTGAGTACAACCAAGGCGATGACAGCGATGATCACGCTGTCACCCAAGGAAGCAGGGATCGCTAGTGATTTTTTGATTCGACTCATGCCGTCACACTACAAGCATTCGTTACATTTCTTATTGGTCTCGTTTTCGGGTTCCTATGTCCATCACCAGCCAAGACCTGATCGCTTTCTTTTGCAGCTTCGGCGTGGCTCTCGTAGCCCTGAACCTTTACAGGCTGGCGCAGCCGGCAAAAGGCTGAGGTCAAGGTTGAAACCCTGGGGACGATCTGAGTCACCAGGTCAGTGCTCACCCAATTGGTGACGCCTGTATCGACAACTGGCTTTTTCGCGCGTTGTAGGGCTACCACTAACAACAGGGTTAAAGGCATCCCCGCTTGGTCAAAAAGCTCCCTTGCCGCGTGTGCGGCAAGACAATCGAACTATCTGAAGTTGCTGCGAAGTTCGCGGCTGGCTCAGCTGTTCACGCAATGTGCGTTCCCAAGGCCAAGACCACTCGTAAAGGCCCGTCTTTTAAGAACCTGACTCGCTGGCTGGATCGTGTCTTGAGCGCATCCGATTAAGAGTGGCTCGCTCCTTCATACCGCTACCGTTTCGCCGCTACCCATGCGGTGCATTGCTTTCCAGTTGAGGCACCCGCTGCCTGCTCCCCTCACGATTAATGAGTCCTCTGACGGGTAGGCCGGCTTGCGTTTCCCGTCTATTACTGGCCAAGTCGCCACAAGACCATGGACATGATGTTCTTCATCGGCGTGAACATTGCTCTTCTCGGCTTGCTCGTCTACGGCCTCATGACGGCCAAAGAGAAGATCAAGTCTGGCCGTAAAGAGATCGTCTGACGTATCGGCCAACTAGCTGAGACCTCGGCCTGAGGTGCATGGCCTGCTGCATCGACGCCAGGCTCATTTCCATGGGGTGACTTTTGGCGACACCTGTTCCATGCATCCAGTCTGGTTCCCAGGTCTCCTGGTCGATGGTGGGGATCCATGAAGCGATTGCCGGTGGAGCGGCACCACACCGGGACGAAAGCCTTCAGCTTGTCGGCGAGCAACAGGTCGAGGCAGGCCCATCAAGGCAGTAAGCCTTGATGGTTGGCGACCCTCCATATTTCTCGATGCTGCTGGTGAGCCAAAGCTGTTGGAGCTGATCGACCGAGTTTTGGTTGTTCAAGCACTCCCAGATGTCCCGCACTGATCCGGTCACATCCAAGGTGCTCATCTCTGTCCTCGCCGCCGTCTGGAGGCGTCGCTCGCCTTAGTCGGTCGCCCTAGGTCGAGCCCCCGTCGTGGAGTTCGAACAGCAGACGGGCGGCGAGGCCACGGGAGATGCGTCGTGCCACGAGCAGATCGCAGATCCAGCTGAACAGCGGTGGCGCATCGGTGGTGGATGCCAGGCGCTGTTCGAGGGCCTTCAGCTCCTTCACGTCGCGGCAGCCCTTTAGGGCATCGATCAGGGTGTCTTCTGCCGGCCGAGGCTTGGTGAGCTGAGTGGTGGTCACAGGGTGATGCGTTCGTTCCTTCTGTCATGGCACCGGCGGAGTGCCCCTGTCATCCTTCGCCTCTGCACAGGCAGGCACAAAAAAAGCCCCAGTGGGATCACCAAGGCTCGAAGCATTCTCTGCATTATTTTTCATGATTCGACCAGCTGCCGTCAAAGGATGTCGGCAGATCTGATTGATGGCATTGGTGTGGCTTATCGCTTGTTTGAAAAGAGTGCTCAGCCAGGCTCCTTAAGATCATTCGATGAACCAATCGACACCGGCCACGCCCCGATCCGAGCCCGATGTCGATTGCAGTGCCCCACTGAATCCCTCAGAAATCTTTCCCTTCCCGCTGGATGATTTCCAGCTGGAGGCCATGGATGCCCTCAATCAGGGACATTCGGTTGTGGTCAGTGCCCCCACAGGATCCGGCAAAACCCTGATCGGTGAATACGCCATTCATCGCGCCCTGGCCCACGGCCAGAAGGTTTTCTACACCACACCGCTGAAGGCTCTCTCCAATCAGAAACTGCGCGATTTCCGTGATCAGTTCGGTGCGGAGAACGTGGGTTTGATGACCGGTGACCTCAGCGTGAATCGCGAGGCCTCCATCGTGGTGATGACCACGGAGATCTTCCGCAACATGCTCTACGCCGAGGTGGATGAGCACGACGATCCCCTGGCTGATGTGGAGGCGGTGGTGCTCGATGAGTGCCACTACATGAATGACTCCCAGCGCGGCACGGTCTGGGAGGAGTCGATCATTCACTGCCCACCCACGGTGCAGCTGGTGGCGCTCTCCGCCACCGTGGCCAATGCCGGGCAGCTGACCGACTGGATCGAGAAGGTGCATGGTCCGACCACGTTGGTGATGAGTGACCACCGGCCGGTGCCGCTGCAGTTCAGTTTCTGCAGTGCCAAGGGGTTGCATCCACTGCTGAACGAAGCCGGTACGGGTCTTCATCCCAACTGCAAGGTCTGGCGCGCGCCCAAGGGGCACAAGCGCAAAGGACGTTCCCAGAGGCCGCCGCAACCGGAGCCACCGCCGATCAGCTTCGTTGTGGCTCAGATGGCGGAGCGGCAGATGCTCCCAGCCATCTATTTCATCTTCAGCCGCCGCGGTTGCGACAAGGCGGTGCGGGATCTGGGGGTGCAGTGCCTGGTGACCCAGGAGGAGCAGGCGCGGATCAAGGAGCGTCTAACCGCTTACAGCCAAGACAACCCCGAGGCCGTTCGGGATGGAATTCACGCTGATGCGCTGCTGCGGGGCATCGCGGCCCACCACGCCGGTGTTCTGCCCGCCTGGAAGGAGTTGATCGAGGAGCTCTTCCAGCAGGGGTTGGTGAAGGTGGTCTTCGCCACAGAGACCCTGGCGGCGGGCATCAACATGCCGGCCCGCAGCACGGTGATTGCGGCTCTCTCCAAGCGCACCGAGCGGGGGCATCGCCCGCTGATGGGCAGTGAGTTCCTCCAGATGGCCGGCCGGGCCGGGCGTCGTGGCCTCGACTCCCAGGGCTACGTCGTGACGGTGCAAAGCCGTTTCGAAGGTGTGCGTGAAGCAGGTCAGCTGGCGACAAGTCCCGCTGACCCCCTGGTGAGCCAGTTCACCCCCAGCTACGGCATGGTTCTCAACCTGCTGCAACGCCACGATCTGGCCAAGGCCAGGGAACTGGTGGAGCGCAGTTTCGGCCGCTATCTGGCGGGGCTTGACCTCGTGGAGGACGAGGAGAATCTCTCCCAGCTGCGGTTGCAACTCAGCCAGCTGGAGGGTGTTGCCGGCGATATCCCCTGGGAAGACTTTGAGGACTACGAAAAAATGCGTGGGCGGCTCCGCGAAGAGCGGCGCTTGCTCCGCATCCTTCAGCAGCAGGCCGAGGAGACGCTGGCCAACGAGCTGACGATGGCCCTGCAGTTCGCCAGCACCGGCACCCTGGTCAGCCTCAAATCACCGCAGCTGCGGGGGCGCGTTGCGCCCGCGGTGATCGTCGAGAAGGTGAAGGGGCCCGGTCAGTTCCCGCTGCTGCTCTGCCTGACCGATGAAAACGTCTGGATCCTGCTGCCCTGTCAGGCTGTGGTGAGCATCCATGCGGAGCTCAGTTGCCTGCAGGTGGACGGGCTCGAGGTCCCGGAGCTGTCTCGCTCCGGTGAGTTGCGCCATGGCGATCAGGCCAGTGGTGGTTTGGCGTTAGCCGTGGCCCACATGGCCCGGCGCCACGACATGACCACCCCGCAATACGACCTGGCTGGGGAGGTGTTGACCCAGGCCAGGCTGGTGCGGGATCTCGAGCAGGAGCAGGAGCAGCATCCGGCCCATCGCTGGGGAGATCGCAAACAGCTGAAGAAGCACCGCCGTCGCATGGAAGATCTGGAGCTGGAGATCGCTGAACGGCAGCACCTGCTGCATCAGCGGGCCAACCGCCACTGGGAAACCTTCCTGGCCTTGATGGAGATCCTGCAGCACTTCGGATGTCTCGATGAGCTGGATCCCACGGAGATCGGCCGCACCGTTGCTGCCTTGCGAGGCGACAACGAACTCTGGCTCGGGCTGGCGCTGATGAGTGGCCATCTCGATGACCTCTCCCCCCCCGACCTGGCGGCGGTGTTCGAGGCGATCAGCACCGAGGTGAACCGCCCCGACCTGTGGAGTGGCTTCCCGCCACCTGCTGCAGCGGAGGAAGCGCTGCAGGATCTTTCGGGTCTGCGTCGCGAGCTGCTGCGGGCCCAGGAACGCGCCGGTGTGGTGGTGCCGGCCTGGTGGGAACCCGAGCTCATGGGCCTTGTGGATGCCTGGGCGCGGGGAACGTCCTGGAGCGATCTGATCGCCAATACCTCCCTTGATGAGGGTGATGTGGTGCGAATCATGCGCCGCACCGTGGACCTTCTGGCCCAGGTGCCCTACTGCGAAGCGATCAGCGAGCAATTGCGCAGCCATGCCCGTCAGGCGCTGAAAGCGATCAACCGCTTCCCCGTGGCTGAAGCCGAGGATCTGGTGCCGGCCTCCGCTGCGCTGAACCCGGCAACGGAGCGGGCCGCCTGAGTTCAGGCCTCTGGAGCGGCCATGGCGCCGGGATTCACCTGCTGATCAAAGTCGGCTTCGCTGATGTGGCCAAGCTCCAGGGCCGCCTGCTTCAGCGTCAGCCCCTGATGGTGGGCATGCTGAGCGATGGCACTCGCCTTCTCGTAACCGATGCTCGGGGTTAAGGCGGTGACCAGCATCAGGGAGCGATCGACGAACCGCTGAATTTGCTCGCGATCCGGCTCCAACCCTTCCACCAGGTTCTGGCGGAAGCTGGTCATGGCGTCCTTGAGCATGCGGATCGACTGCAGCAGGTTGAAGCCGATCAAGGGCTTGTAGACATTCATCTGCAGATGGCCGCCTGCTCCGGCTGCGGCCACGGCGCCATCGAGCCCGATCACCTGGGTGCAGACCATGGCCATGGCCTCGCACTGGGTGGGATTGATTTTCCCCGGCATGATCGAGCTGCCGGGTTCATTGGCGGGCAGCTGCAACTCGCCTAGCCCAGCTCGGGGACCGCATCCCAGCAGACGCACGTCGTTAGCGATGCGGAGCAGGGTCACCGCCAGCAGGCGCAGTTGGCCCATCGCATGGACGAGGGCGTCATGGCCGGCCATCACCGCGAAGAGGTTCTCAGCGGGACGGACCTCGACGCCAGCGACCCGGCTCAGCTCTTCCGCTACGGCATGACGGAAGCCAGGTGGAGTGTTCAACCCTGTGCCGACTGCGGTGCCACCAAGCGGGAGATCACCGAGGCTGACCAGACAGTCCCCCAGCCATGCCTGGGCTTGTTTGAGTTGATCCCGCCAGGCGCCCACTTCATCGCCCAGACGCAGGGGCACCGCATCCTGCAGATGGGTGCGGCCAATCTTGACGATGGGCATCCAGGCCTGGGCTTTGGCATCCAAGGCCTGCACCAGGGCATCGAGCGCCGGCAGCAGCCCGTCCTTTAGGTGCTTGGCCGCGGCGACGTGAATCGCTGCGGGAAACACGTCATTGGTGGATTGCGACCGATTGACGTGGTCATTCGGGTGCACTGGGCTGTGGCTTCCGAGGGCGGTGCCTGAAGCCTGAGACGCCAGATTGCTGATCACCTCGTTGACGTTCATGTTGGTCTGGGTCCCGCTTCCGGTCTGCCAGACCCGCAGCGGGAATTGATCGTTGTGCTGGCCAGCGGCAATGGCATCGGCCGCCGTGCAGATCAGCTCAACCTGTTGAGGGTTCAGAAGCGCATGCTGGCCGTTCACCGTGGCGCAGGAACGCTTGATCCAGGCCAGGGCCTGGAGGATTTCAAGCGGGATTCGTTCGTCGCTGATGGCGAAGTTCTGAAGGGATCGCTGGGTCTGGGCTCCCCAGAGCGCTTCGGATGCCACCTCAATGCCACCCAGGCTGTCGGTTTCAATCCTGAACGGCTGCGTCATCGGATCTTCGGCGCGATCGAGTGATGCTTCGATCATCCGTGATCACTGTCCGTTGGTCGTGCCATCGTTCCGCAGCAACTGTTTCGGTGGTTTTCGGTGCAGGTTCACCGCTCCCATGGCATCGATGTGCAGGTGCCTGATGCATCCCTGCCTCAGCTGCAGGCCTACCTGGCGCAGCCTGGGCGCCCCTTGAAGGCTCTGTTGAATCGCAAAAAGGTGGAGCGGCTCGCAGATGGCCGCTTCCTTTATGCATCCCGGCCGTATCAGTTGCTGAATTTTCAGCTCCAGCCTGAGGTGGTGTTCCGCTCCAGCTGGGATGGCGACCAACTCACCATTCTTTTTGAGCACTGCACGATTCATGGCCTTGGGCGCTTGCAGGATCTTGTGCAGTTCCAGTGCCAGGCATGGATTCGTCCCGAGCAGCAACGGTTGATGGCTAAGGCTGATCTCAGTCTTGAACTGTCTCCGCGAGGAGCAGGGTCACTTGTACCGGAGCCGCTGATTCAACGCACCGGAGATCTTGCCCTGAGTTTGGTTACGGATCGCCTGGAAAAGCGGTGCCGCACTGGCTTAAGGAAAGGTGCACTTAATTGGATTGCGCGTCACCCCTAAAGCTGCTTTATTTCTTAGTGGTATCGTTATTGCACAGAGACTTCCGCACCTGGTTGAGTGGTAATTGCGACAGCTTCATCTAAACCAGTGCTGACGTTCCGCAACTTCTCCCTTCGCTGCGATCAGTCAAATCCTCTAGTTTCGTTTGATACTCCTTGGAATTGGGAGTGTGGTCAAGGCAAGAGAATAGCTTTTATTACGAATAATTCTTTCCTTCGTTACCAGCTGATTGCTTGTATGTCTGGCCTGGTCTCTCCAGTAACAGGTCAAATTGTTAGTAATAGCGTGATTGGCTGGCCTGTTGGAGCAGATGGAGGATTGGATAGAAAGCTGCGGGTTTCCCATGCCGTCAGCTTTCTATCAACCGTCTACAACGATTGCCTTGGCAAATCTCTCGTCAGTATTGACGAATTTTGGAAGACCTTGTCAGATACCGGTATTGAGCCAGACCTTGTAATTAAAGAGCTCTCAAGAGAGCAGAAAGATTTCTTCGGTTTGGCCTTGTCTGTGATTTTTTCCTTCGACTGCTATTTAATTCCTAAGACAAGATTTTTAATGTCTAAGCCTGCCAATCTGCTTAAAGAGTTGTTGTTGAGGCAGATCGAGGGGAAAATGCTTTTTTCTACTTCGGCAAATGTTCAGTTCCAGCGAGAATTCTGTACAGATGGCCTGGTTTTGGGCCCTCTAGGTCAAATTCTCTTTTTGGGCCCTCTCGCAGATGCCATTCAGTGGGCAGACCAAAACCTAGAGCGTTCCAATGTATTAGAGTCTGAAGATGATGGCTTTGAGGTTAACTTAAATTTGAGCAATTCAGACTCTACTGATGATGAAATAGACTTTTAAGTATGGAAAGTATAATGTTCTTTTTTAGAAGATTTTTGGCTGCAATGTCGAGACAGATATCGACAATCCTTGCTCTCGCGGCCTATGAGAACGATCGGAAATCAACCAGTAGCTCAGTTGGCTCTTGGGAGAGTCTGATTAATCCGTTGCAGATCATGCTGTTCTTTATCGGGATCCGTATTGGATTTCGATATCTGTTATCTGGTGGGTCGTTAGGTGGCAGCGCTACAAGCCTATATTTCAACATCGTTATTTTTATGGCCGCTGGATTTACAATTTATTTTCCTTTTAGACAGCTGGCCATACAAGCACTATCCGGCTTGAAATTGAGATCTCCTTTATATTACAAGCGTATTGAGCCGCTGGACATACTTTTAGCTTTGTCAATTAACAATGTTAGGGCTTTGTTGACCCTCACTCTTGGCCTTATGGCACTGATATGGGCTCTTACATGGGATTTTCGAATGGATAGTCCTGGGTTGGCTCTGTGCATCTATCTGCTAACCGTTGTGATGGCAATAGGGTTTGGTATCTGTCTTGTCTTTCTTGGTAGTTATAATAAATTTATTACTAGGCTGATTAAACGTCTTATTAATCGTATTCTTATTTTCACATCCGGTCTGTTTTTCGCCACTTTTGAACTCCCCCTATATTCAAGACCATTCGTTACATGGAATCCTCTCCTTCATGCAGTTGAGCTTTTCCGTTATTCTCTAAATAATGAATACCCAATTCCCGATATTTCATTGTCATACCTCATTTGGTGTTCCCTGATACTTTTAGGATTTTCTCTGATTCTTTACAGGACGAATGAGTCCTTGCTCCTTGAGTCAGTTGATGACTAACCACTTGATTTTCTCCCTGCTCCATTACCTAAAATGAATTTGAGTCATGTCTGAGTCAAACCAGCGTTCCAATACTTTCTCTAACACCCCTAAGAAATTGTCTTCATCATTTAAATTCGCTGAGTCTTTCGAGTCAAATCAACTTATCACTTTATGGCGTGAGCGGCTTGCCAGTTACGCAAAGCCCCGGATTTTGATCTCGGCTTTTCTGGCAACATCAGCCTTTTATTGCTTTGTCATTGGTCGAGACCGTTACACGTCTGTCTCTGAGTTTGTGATTCAACAGGCAGCTCCATTGGATGGTTCATCTGCTTCGGTATTGGCTGGTGCAGCTTCTTCTCCGCAAGTTTTAACTTCCCTCGTTGATGGACAATACCTACAGGTCTACCTTGAATCTTCAGACATAAAAAATCGTCTGTTCCCCGATGGCAAGAAGCTTGAGCAGGCTTATCGACCCCGACTCCCTGATGTCTGGACTGGATTGCCTGCGAGTAGTTCGGCACCAGCGCAGCTTGATTTTTACAGAAAACAGTTGTCTGTAGCTCCTCAGCCGATGAGTGGTTCAGTCATTCTCACGACTTCCGGCTTTACCCCAAAGCAGGCTTTTGATCTTAACGCTGCGCTGCTGAAACAGTCGCGTCGATTTGTGAATGAAGTGAACCAGTCAATCAATGCTGATCAAAATAAATTTGCTAGAAAAGAAGTTCAGTTGGCGGAACTAAATCTCAAAGCAGCCTCAAGGAAGCTTGAGCTTTTCCGCAAAAAACATGGGAACTTGAGTGTTGAGTCTGAGCAAGCTGCAACATCTTCATTTATTTCTGGCCTGGAATCGCAGCTTGTTGAACTGAAGGTTGAAGAAGCAGCATTGCGCCGTCAATATCGCGATCCAAATGCACCTGAAGTTTCATTTGTTGCAGACCAAGTTAAGGAGCTTCAAGTGCAGATTCGTCAAGAAAGGGATAAATCCGTCAGTAATGACGGTCGAGACCTCAATACTCTTGTTCTTGAAGAAGCAGGGTTGATTTCAGACGTCGAATTTGCCACTGAAACGCTTCAATCGGCGCGACTTGCTTCTGATAACAGTCGTCGAGAAAGCCAGCGTCAATTAAAATTTGTTGTTGTTCTGAGTCAACCTGGATTGCCCGTTGAGCCAGATCAAAACTGGCGGTGGCAAGCATTTTTGGCATCTGTCGGAATCATTGTTGTGGGTTGGGGTGTCGGTGGATTTATTTTGAATGCAATGCGTAAGAGCTGATTTGTTGATCAGTCTGTTTGATTGAAGGACTGTGAATGGCACTGTATTTTCACCTTTCTCTAAGTAATGACTAGATCTGTGAGTTTAAGTTTAAGGCAGATGTTTTTGCGCTTACTTTTGAATTGATCTCGATAATGTAAAAGCTGTAGTGACTTATGGTTATTTTTCCTGATCGTATTGCTCAAAATATGAAGTTGATGATTTGTTGTATGAACATGGCTTGTTTATTTTATTAGGGACGTAGGTCGCCGTGCCCTTTGGCGGCCAAGTAGTAGCCACAGGCCCGAGCAAAATGAATCCGTCGCCGTTGGAGTAAATCGTCGTCGCTGACGTTTGGGTATAACTTCTGAGCTTCGCGGTCGTTGGCACAGGCTTGTTCAACCATTTGCAAAACCTGTTCTTTGCTGGAAGGTAAACTTTCTCCAAGAAGTTGATTATAAAAGTGCCATTCCGTGTTGGCGCGCATGATTGTTTCCCGGAAACCATATTCGTGGGAATGGCGAACAACAGCTGTTGAGGCATAGGCCTTTTTGTAGCCCTTCCTGAGGATTTCACGTGCCCACAATTGATCTTCACCATAAACAACATCGGGAAGTGGTAATTTTTCCCATACAGATTTTCTCAGGCATGAATTGTTGTCTGAGTAGAAACGTTCATGGGTGGAGACAATTCCATTGGAGTTCTGTCGATCAACATCCAGTTTGATTGGTTGTCGATGACTCCTGAAGATCCAACGATTGAAGTGCCGGTCAAGGTCATGGGCGGTGAGTTGTCCATGACCGCAATGGGCGATATGGCAGCCGAAAACACCGGCCACATTTGGATCCTTTTGCAGTGGAGCGATGAGATTCATCAGCCACATGCGATTTGCCGGAATCGCGTCCTGCGTGATGAAAGCGACGTATTCCCCTTGCGCTAGCTCTACCCCCAAGTTGCGGGTGCGTCCATGGCCAAAATCCTCTTGCTTAATTCTGTGTAGACGGAGTCGTTCGTCTTTTGGCAGTGCATCGAGGCATCCATCACTGGAGGCACTGTCGATCAATAACACTTCAAATTCCCGATCAAGATCTTGCGACAGACAAGACTCAATGACGGTTTTGAGCATCGTGCCTCCGTTGTAAACGGGGATCACAATCGTCACCAAGGGAGTCGATGCCTGAAGTTGTCGCGGGAGCGATGGCGCCGATGACAGTGACTCCTGAATGAAGGCTTCGATCAGTTTGTTGGAGTCATCCCAGCTGAGCTGTTCAGTGGCGGCAAGGCCAGCCTTAGCGGTGCTTTGCCTGAACGACGCATCATTCAACAATCGGCTTAATGCTGAGGCCAGCTTTATCGGTGTTGGTTTGGCCAACACCGCCGTTTCTGGTTGATAGGAGATCCGCGTGTGCTCGGCATCAATATCAACAACCGGCAGCCCGCAGGCCATCATTTCGTTCGGCACCAGTGAGTAGTTGGTTCCTGAAAGCACCAAACCAACTGCGCATTGGCGATAGAGATTGGCCAAGGCGTCGGCGTCCAGAATTCCTGCATGCCTCACTTTCACTGGAATTCCAAGATCGGGAAGGTCTTTTTCGCCGAAGGTGATGATCTCGAAGTGGTCGCCCAGATCAAATAAAGCCCTTAAGGCAAGCAGTCCCAGTTCATAAAGCCGCCTTGGCGTACTGCGTCTTACATAGAATGCAATTGCATCGCGTTTGCGTTTCTCTTCGTTCTTGGGGTAGTAAACACTGTGGTCGACGGCCAGTGGGAAAGAGATGGCTGAGTTGCCAAAGCTTTCCATCTTCTGTTTCAGCCAAGGGCTGGCACAAATGCAGGAAAAATTGTTATCAGATGCATAGGATTGTTCGGTAAGGATGCTTGAGCTACCTCGCGCGAAAAAGTAGGGCTCATAATCCTGAACAAAATAAAATCTTTTCTGAAATTTTTTCATTCCAAGCACGGGATAAGTGCTCATCCGGTCTGTGGCAATGACAACGTCGCCTGATACAAGATCAAGGTCGTCTTGGTTGTTGCCCAGCATGTAGACCTGATCTGTACGCAGTGGAATGAAGGACTGGTCGATGCCACGTTTGTGCAACGAGCTGAGGCGGCTTGGCTTGTCGTTCCCCTTGAGCTCGGAGTGAACCCAGATTGTGCATTGGTGACCACAGCGCTCCAGATAGTCAATAGCTCTGAAAATGGTCATGTGGCCGCCGAGGCCGGGCGTGAAATTGGGGATGACCCAATGGATGTGCAGAGATTTGGGGTTGATATTGTTCTTCAGCGACCAGTCTGGATCCAATTGCTGGGGTTTGAATTGAATAACTTTTTCAAAGCCCTGGATTGTCAGTTTATTTTTGCCTTCAATAATTGTTTTATCGGTTTGATGTTGTTTTGAAAGGGAGTACCCGCAGTATGTTGTTTGCAGCTTTTGATTGAATATTTCAGTCGTCGAAAGGCCTATGAGGCGTTCAATGCTGTGGGCGATGGTTCCGTCGATCTGACCGCCTTCCTCATCGAAGTCATTCCAGCTGAGATCCCATTCAAGAATGGGTTTGAGTAGCTCTGGCTTGCACCAGAACATCGTGCCGGTTGGGAAGCGAAACTGACTGTCTCTTTTGATGTGGTCGAGATTGAAGCGTTTTAGGAAGGGATTGGCTTTGGTGTAGTTACCATCCTCATGGCCCCAGCAGGAATCGTGTTTAATTCCGAGGCTGAGTGCGTAGTTCTCAATCGGATACACGATTCCTGTCTCTGGTGATTGGAGGGCTTTGAGATTGGTGGCTGTAATGGTTTTGCTGCCAATCAGGTTGTCAAGGCAGTGAAGAAACCAGCCGCTAAGCGCATTGCTGTGGGGGCTTTTTTTGGAGTGGAGCTTAAGGATGAGGTCGTAGTTGAGGATTTGATCTTTAAAGCCAACGAAGAATGGAGCGACGTCGCGTCCAATGTTTTTGAAGTGCCTAACGTCAACCCTCTGGGCATTTTCGACTCGTGCAAAAATGTGTTTCAACACTTCAACTGAATCTTCTTTCGTGGAAATGAAGATGTCGATGCTGCAGGGTATATTCTTCAGGTAAGCGGCGATTGTTTCTCCCAGCTCTGGGTAGAAGATATGCAGGAAGACGCCAACTTTTTTGCCTTTCAGGTCGTCCTTGATTGAATTCAAGGCACTTGTTTTAGGCCGTTTGATGTCGGCCATTTTCCGCATAAAATGGATGTTGTCCATCGAGTAGCGGTGTTCGTTCATTCCGAACTTGAAACAGTGGACCATCGGGTTGAGTCCGCTTTTTCTGACATCCGGGTACTTGCTTAGATAATTGTCTGTATCAAACAAATTGCTGGGATCAATCCCGGTTTTGTTGCCTGATGTGCAGTAATGAAGAATAACGTCTCCAATGCATTCAAGGGTTTCTACTTCTTCTTTCTCTAATTGAGACTTATAGTGTTCGATGTCGAACACATAGGCGTAATGGGCTAATTCTCGAAAGTCGCGAATAATTTTCTTGCTTATATCTTTTCTTTCAAGCCTCTTGATGTAATCCTGCAGCTCAGGTGTTGTTTTTTTGCGCTTGTTGTTGGGTGGCGCTGGATGTTTTGCTTGGCCCAGTCGATTGAGCTGCTTTCGTAGTGCCTTGGGCAATATTTTCTGCTGGCCCATCGCAGAAGCTGAGCGCTTCAGTACCTGCTTGGTCGTGTGGGAAAAAGCGGAGAGCGGATGACGATGTTTTGGCATGCCGCTCATGTGGCAGGTCTAAAACAGAATGTGGAAACCTATCACTCGTTTGAGTTGGTTTTTGGTGTCCCCATGCCCAATCTGCTGCCGTCATATCCCGCACGCTGACGTACCTTGCTGCACCAGTTCTGATTGGCCAAGTACCAGCGCACCGTCTCTGCTAGTCCCTGCTCGACATCGTGACGAGGGCTCCAGCCAAGCTCGGAACTAATGCGGCTTGGGTCAATCGCGTAGCGACGGTCGTGGCCAGGGCGATCGGTCACAGGCGTAATCAACTCCGCGTGGGGTGCTGATGAGGGGCAGCTTTGATCCAGCTGTTGGCAGATGGCGTGAACGATCTCTTTGTTGGTGCGCTCACCGTGGCCGCCAACGCAGTAACTGCGACCCGACTCACCCTTGCAGGCGGCCAAAAGCAATGCATCGACGTGATCTTCCACGTACAACCAATCCCGTACATTCAGCCCGTCGCCGTAGAGAGGAATCGACTCACCTCCTGCGGCCTTCAAGGTGACCACGGGGATGAGCTTTTCCGGGAACTGCCAGGGCCCGTAGTTGTTTGAGCAGTTGGTGAGCACCACGGGAAGTCCAAAGGTGTGGTGCCAGGCCTGAACCAGGTGATCGCTTGCCGCCTTGCTGGCGGAGTAAGGGCTGCGGGGGTCATAGGGCGTTGTTTCTGAGAAACGCCCCTCGGCGCCTAGGGACCCAAAGACTTCGTCGGTGCTGATGTGGTGCATCCGGAAGGAATTACGGCGTTCACCGCTCAAACCCTCGTAGTGGCCCCGCACCGCCTGCAGCAGGTTGTAGGTGCCGTTCACGTTGCTCTCGATGAACACGCCAGGGCCGGAGATGGATCGATCCACGTGGCTTTCCGCCGCCAAGTGCATCACCAAATCGGGGTCGGCCTCCTGCACTGCCGCCTCAACGGCGGTTTTATTGGTCAGATCCACCTGCTGAAGCCTGTGCCGATTGTTCGCCGCTCCGCCCAGCTCGCTCAGCACCTCCTCAATCGAAGACAGGTCGCTGGCATAGCCCATCTTGTCGAGATTAAAGACGGTGACTGTGGTTTCCCGAAGTAGCCTGCGCACGACCGCGCCGCCAATGAAGCCGGCGCCTCCGGTGACCAGAACTTTGCGGCGACCTCCCAGCAGGTCGGAGGCGGAAGGCATGGAGGAAACCATTGGTGTGTGCGTGGGGGGCTTTGTTTGAGGTTGCGGCGTAGAACTCAGTGGCGCTTCATGGCGTTTTGGCTTGCTGCAACACAGCCTTCAGGGCTTGCTGCCAGTGCTCGCCGTTGAGGTCCAGTGCTGCTCGGGTGGCCGTGCAGTCCAGCAGGGAATAGGCCGGCCGTTCAGCAGGCGTCGGGTAGTCCGCTGTTGTGATTGGTTGCACGGCTGCGGGCGTGTCGATTAGCCCCAAGTCAGCACCGATCTGGCCTACGGCCACCGCCACGTCGTACCAGCTGGCGGCGCCGGCATCACTCCAGTGCATCACAGTTGGTAGTTCGCGCTCATCAGCGATTTGAAGCGTTTGCCAACAGGCTTGAGCGAGGTTGAGGGTGCTGGTGGGACAGCCCACTTGATCGGCGACAACACCCAGTTGATCCCGTTCGCGGTGGAGGCGGAGCATGGTCAGGGCAAAGTTCTTGCCCACGGGTCCGATCACCCAGCTGGTGCGCAGGATCAGGCTCCGTCCGCTTGCGCCAAAAATTGTTTGGACCGCTGCTTCTCCAGCAGCTTTGCTGGCGCCGTAAACACCGAGAGGGTCGCGGGCCTGCTCGGGTTGATATGGGGTGCCCTGGGTTCCGTTGAAGACGAAGTCGGTGCTGATCTGGAGCAGGCGTCCTCCTTGTTGATCAAGAGCGCGGGCAAAGGCCTCGGGTGCCCCGGCATTCACGACATGGGCCAGCTCCGGTTCCGACTCGGCCTTGTCCACTGCTGTGTAGGCACCTGCATTGAGCACCCAGTCGGGTTGGTGCTGTTTCACGGCGCTGCGGCAGGCTTCTGGGTCAGACAGGTCAAGCTGCTGACGGCTGGTGGCCACCAGATCTAGTCCCTCAGGGGCGGAAGCGATCAGAGCCTGGCCCAGCTGACCGCCGGCTCCGGTGAGCAGCACCTTCATGGGAAAACGTCTCCAGCCACCTCAGCGGATTTGAACCCTGCTGCTTCGGCATCTTTGCCCGAGAGGCTCACCTCTGCGCCCTGCAGCCGATCGAGAGGCCAGGCAATGGCCAAATCCGGATCATTCCAGACGATGGCCCGCTCACAGGATTTGTTCCAGAACCCCCGCGCCTTGTATTGCACCTCAGCAACATCGCTGAGGGTGAGGAAGCCGTGGGCGAAGCCCTCGGGGATCCAAAGCTGGGATTTGTTTTCAGCGCTGAGTTCGGCACCGACCCAGGCACCAAAAGTGGGCGAGCTGCGTCGGATGTCGACGGCAACGTCGTAGATCGCCCCGAGCGTGGCACGCACCAGCTTGGCCTGGGGTTCCGGAGCGAGCTGGTAGTGCAGACCCCGCAGCACCCCTTGGATCGAGCGGGAGTGGTTGTCTTGCGAAAACAGCACTGATTCGCCGACGGCGTTATCGAACTTGCGCTGGTTCCAGCTTTCGTAGAACCACCCACGGTCATCGCCAAAGGCTTGGGGGGTGATCAGCAGGGGGCCCTGCATCAATACGCCGGACGAGGTCGTGAGTTGTTCAAACTGCATGACTTACCTCCAGGCTGGTTTGCAGGGCTGCGTGATCGCTCACGCTCTCCTCGAGCATTTGGAGGAGATATGAGCCGTAGCCACTCTTCTTGAGGGGTTGCGCCAGTTGTTCGAGTTGTGCGGCACTGATCCAGCCCTGACGCCAAGCCACCTCTTCTGGACAGCCAACCTTCAGCCCTTGACGGTGTTCGAGCGTGCGGATGTAGCTGCCGGCATCGTTGAGGGAGTCGCAGGTGCCGGTGTCGAGCCAGGCCATGCCACGGCCCATCAGTTCCACCCGCAGCAGCCCTTCATCGAGGTACATCTGATTGAGATCAGTGATCTCCAGCTCTCCACGAGCGGAAGGCTTCACTTGGTGGGCCCGTTCCACGACGCTGTCGTCGTAGAAGTACAACCCGGTGACGGCGTAGCGGCTTTTGGGTTTCTGAGGTTTTTCCTCCAGACTGAGCACGCGGCCATCGGCATCGAACTCGGCCACGCCATAACGCTCGGGATCACTGACGGGATAGGCAAAAACCGTCGCCCCTTGGGCTTGTGCGTTGCTGTTCACCAGCTGGGGCACCAGGTCGTGCCCATGGAAGAGGTTGTCCCCCAATACCAGCGCGGCAGGATGGCCCGCCAGGAAGTCGGCCCCGATCAGAAACGCTTGGGCCAAACCGTCTGGGCTCGGCTGCACGGCGTACTCGATCGTCATGCCCCAGCGGCTGCCATCGCCGAGCAAGCGCTGAAATGCCTCGCGGTCGTGGGGGGTGGTGATGATCAGTACCTCGCGGATTCCCGCCAGCATCAGGGTGCTGAGTGGGTAATAAATCATCGGCTTGTCGTAAACCGGAAGCAGCTGTTTGCTGACGGCTTGGGTGATCGGATGCAGCCGCGTGCCGCTACCGCCAGCCAAGATGATTCCCCGTCGATCGGATGCGCTGCTCATCGGCTGGCTCACAGGCGTGGAGTCGGCGTTATTACAGCACGAGACCCCTTGCGAACACTTTCATTCCGTCGACGGCGCAGCCGATCAAGCAGTCGCTTTAACCCTGGTTTCGGCCGCAGTTGGCGTTCGATGCTGGACGCCAGCTGAGGGTTGCGTTGGCCAATTACCTCGGGCCAGGTGTCGACGGGTTGCCTGGTGGGGTTATCGCGCAGCAGGCTCACCTTGAGGAAGGGGAAGCCGCGTTCCTCAATGAGTTGTTTCCAGTCGTAGTGCAGAACGTTGCCGTTGGCGTTGTGGGTGTAGAGGCTCTCGAGCTTCAGTCCCGCTGCCCGCAGCTGCACCGGCAGGCCCACTTCGCATTGTTTGACCAGGTCTCGTTTACGGGGCCAGATCTGCAGGGAATGCCAGAAGTTGTTGAAGGCTGGGCACTGCAGTGCCTTGGGTTTGTAAGCCGTGAAGGCTGACGAAAGATGGGGCTCGTACATCAGATCGTCCGTCAGTCCAATCACGTCCGCTGAACTTGCGTGTAGGCGTCCAAACAGATCGTCGAGGGGAGTGATCGGTCCCCAGAAGCTGTCGTTGGTGAGCACCAGGAACGCCGCCTGCGCAATGTCTTGCCGATGCAGCTTCAGTGCTGCTTTCCAGCTGCCGAAGTCGTACCCCTGATTGCGCCTGATCACGATCGCGGCACAGCGTTGGCGCAGCCGATGCAGGGTTCGCCGGTGCCAGCGCAGCCCGCTAGCTGACGACACAACAATCACGTCGGCGAAGCGCTGGTACTCATCCAGCAAGGGGAAGAGATCGTCCCGAACCCGGTTGTTGGATGAAAAGTGTGCCAGCAGAACGATCGGTCGTTGGCGGCTGGGCTGGAAGTTCGGATTCCTCCAGTGCATCAGCACGGCATTGGACACCGGGCCTTTGGAGCGCGGCTCAGGCGCCCGGGGTTGGTAGCGATTGCTGTGGGGATGAATCCGCTGACTGGTGAGGGGATCGCCTGCGGCAAACAGCCCAGCGTGCTTGGCCCTCAGCTGACCGGATTCCCGTTGATGGCGGGCCAGTGCAGCGCCTTCCCGATCCTTGCCGCGACTGATCGATTCGTGATGAACGATCTCCAGATAGGGGGTCACGACGATTGATCCGCCCTGCGCGCGGAGCCGCAGGCAGAGATCCACGTCGTTGAACACTACGGCGAGATCTTCATCGAAGCCTTGAATGCGATCGAAATCGCTGCTGCGAAGCATCAGGCAGGCTCCGGTGGCGGCGGTGAATTCCTCCTGCAGGAGCAGGGGCGTGAGGGTGGCCAGCACGGCGGGGCTGTGCAGGTGTTTGCCAGGCTCCACAACACAGCGGCGCTCCCCCTTCACCAGGGCGACTCCTTGATGCTGGATGCTCCCATCGGGGTAGTGCAGCCTGGCCCCCACGGCGCTGGTGCTGCGGTAGGCGAAGGGGTCCAGCAGTGCCTGAAGCACCTCGGCGGATCGGAATTCGATGTCGTTGTTCAGCAGCAATAAATGGCTGCCCTGGGCATGGCGGCGGCCGATGTTGTTGAGCCGCGAATAGTTGAACGGCTCGTCCACCCGCACCACGCACACGTCATCGATCTGGGCCTGTTCGTCCAGCCAGGCCTTGGTGGCGGCCTCCTCACTGCCGTTGTCGATCAGGATCAGCTCGTAGCTCACAGCTCCGGCGCAGCGGCGCAGAGACTCGACGCAGCTCTGGGTGAGATCCACCCGGTCGCGAAACGGGATCAGAACCGACACCAGAACCCTGGGATCCGCGCGGAGCTTCAGCTGATGGCAGGCGCTTAGCGATTGAGAGGAAGTGAGCTCCCCACCTGGCTCCAGAAAGCCTGGGCTGTGTCGCTGGGTGGTCGCCAGGATCTCAGCGCTCAGCTCAGGGGTCCAACAGTGGCGGTCGGCCGGGGAGGCAACATCGGGCACGGTCGGGTTCGCCTGGACGGATCGCTGCAGCAACACCTCCGGGCAGTGGGCCACGGCGTCGCCACGATGGCAAACCTGCAGTGCCAGATCCAGCAGCAGGGCATGCAGCGAACCGGTGGATGGAGGCAGTGTCAGTTGTTGCAGCGTTGACCAGCGGAGGGTCACCAGGCCACCGAGGCATCCCCGGCAGAGCAGGCGAAACGGTGTGATCGCTGTCCTGCTCTGGCGGTTTCCTGCAGGAATGGCTGGGTCATCGCTCCAGTGCAGGCTTTCATCGCTGGTGAGCAACACCGCGGCAGGGTGGTGCGCTGCGCAGTGCGCCATGCGCAGGGCTGCCTGGGGATCCAGCTGATCACTGGCATGGCAGAAGCTGACGAGGGTCTCGTCGTCTGGGGCCGGCGCTCCGATCCATCCCGATGGTTGCTCCAGAGAGGCGTGCCGGATCTGGCCCCATTCTTCTGGTCGTGAACTGCGAGCCGACTCGGCCTCTGCCTCTTCTTGGGTGGGGTGGAAAACCACCAACACCGAGGCCGCTGAGGGGATGGGCCCCCTTGGAGCCGGGTCTGGGATCGGGGGTTGGTAGCGATCGAGATCCATGCCCAGGGGCCGTCCCTGCTGGAAGCGTTGACGGCCGATGCCCCCCAGATGCTCCAAGGCGCTGAGGGATCCTTCACGTGCCGCTGGTCTCAACCCATCCCGGTAGGCCTGGAGGTGCACCGGCGGCAGATCCGTGAACAGGCTGCGTTGTCCCAGGGCGATTTCGCCCAGCCGGCCGCTGCTCAGCAGTTGCTTGGCATTCGTAAGGTCCCGATGGCAGGCCAGAAGAGCGATGGGATCAAGCCCGCTGTCTTCAGGGGACCACTGGCTTGGGTCGCGCAACAGGGCAGTTGGCAGCAGTGAAGGATCCAGCAGTTCTGGCGGGATCTGCGGAAGCTGCTGCTGGAGTTGCTGCTGCCAATGCTCGATCTCTTCGGCGCTGGCGCGACCAGACCGCCAACGCTGCCAGGCCTGAGCATCAAGCGTGCTTCTGTCTTGGCCGCTGGCAGGCTCCACGCCCTGATCGTCGGGGCGTCCAGTCAAGCGGACGCAGCAAGGGCATCGATCTGCTGGGTCAGCAGATCCCTGGCCTGGGCGGGTGTGGGGGCCCGCATCAGGTCATGACGCAGTCGCGAGGCACCGGGGAAGCCTGTGCAGGTCCAGCCCATGTGTTTGCGGGCAATCAGAAGCCCGTGGTCACCGCGATCCTGCACGAGGCCATCCAGTTGATCGCGGGCCAGCGCAAGTCGTGCTGAAGGATCCGGCGTGGCGGGGATTGAGCGACCGGCCAGGGCGGCGTCGATCTGCCCCACCAGCCATGGGGATCCCATCGTGCCTCGGCCCACCATCACGCCCGCTGCGCCGGTCTGATTCAGGCAGCGCAGGGCATCGTCGGGGCTGTTGATGTCGCCGTTTGCGATCAGCGGGATCGTGAGGGCCTCCCGCACCTGCCTGATGGCGCTCCAGTCCGCGGCACCCTTGAAGCCCTGCTCGCGGGTGCGTCCATGCAGCGTGAGCAGTTGTGCCCCGGCTTGTTCCAATTGCTGGCACCAGTGCACGGGATCGGCATCACTGCCACACCAACCCAGGCGTGTCTTCACCGTGACGGGGACGGCCACGGCGTCCGCCACCGCTTCCACGATTTGAATGGCCAGCCCCGGATCACGGATCAACCCGGAACCGCCCCCTTTGCGGGCAATCTTCCGCACCGGGCAGCCCATGTTGATGTCGATCAGAAAAGCGCCACTGGCTTCGGCCCGTCGTGCCGCATCGGCCATGGCCTGGGGGCGATGGTCGAACAGTTGCACGCCGATGGGGCCGGATTCCTCGGCGAGCGACTCCACCTTGCAGAGTCCATGCCCCATCTCGAGGCTGGTGGCATTCACCATTTCGGTGAACAACAGGGCATCGGGCGCCCAGCGTCGAACCAGGCCGCGAAACACCCGATCGCTCACTCCTGCCAGCGGCGACTGCAACACGCGGCAGCGCAGCTGACGCGCGATGCCATTGCCGGGCAGCTGCAGGGGGGGTGAAGCAATCATGGGTCCATGCTGCACAACGCAATCGACATGCCCTGGCCGCTCAGTCGTTCGTTGCTGTTGCAGATCCTCGAGGACCGCTGCAGCGATCGCTTTGTCTGCGAAAGGATCTGGGAACGTCTGGGCTATCAGCCCTCTGAACCGCAGTGGTGCGCCGGTCCTGACACACCCTCCGAATGGGCCGATGCCTTCCCCCAGGCTCCCGAGTTGATCGCGGAGCGTCCGGCGTCGGTTCGTTTGACCCGCTCGGTTCCCAAGGAACACAAACAGCTGCTCAAGCAACAGCTCAACTTCGCGGGTTACCGCATCGGTGACTTGTACCCCCGCCGCACTCGACGAGCCACTGCCGTGAACTGGCTGTTGGCCTGGCTGGCCCAGCAGGGCGAGCCTCTGCCGGAGCAGGGGCCCTTGGGCCCTGAGCTTCCCCCTCCAGACGATCCGGTGCAGGGGCACCCCGGCGATCTGCCAGTGAAGTGATCTATTGGCCTGACTCAGGCCTGAATCGTGATGGGTGTGCCTTTCGGGGTGTTGTGGAACAACCAACGGGGATGGTTCATCGGCATGCGCACACAGCCATGGCTGCGGGGCACGCCGAAGGGTTGCCCGGCGTTCTCCTGCCAGGGGGCGGCGTGGAGGCAAATGGCCTCATTCGCACTCACGCACATCGTGAACGGCACCCCTGGAACGGTGTAGGTGCGTCCGTACATCGTGGTGGATCGGTATTTCGTAAGGCCCTTGCTGTTGAAGATCGGGGTTGGTGTGGAGGCCTTGCCGGTGCTGACCGGAATCACGCGAACCACCTCCTGATCGCTGTTGTAGACGGTCAGGCGTTGATCGGAGAGGTCGACCACAAGGCTGGCGACGAGCTCGAGCATGACGGGGGATCAGATTGAGCCTGACCTAGCTGTCTCAATTGAGACTCATTTGTCTCGCTCCGAAAGAATTTCGGTTCTGCAGCGGGTTTTTGGCCTCTATGTAGGGTGAAAGATTGGCCTGAGAAGACCCTTGGCGCGTCCTGTCGTCGCAATCATCGGACGCCCCAATGTCGGTAAGTCGACCTTGGTGAACCGGCTTTGCCGCAGCCGGGAGGCCATCGTTCACGATCAGCCAGGCGTGACGCGTGATCGCACTTACCAGGATGGTTACTGGGGCGATCGGGAATTCAAGGTTGTCGACACCGGTGGACTGGTCTTCGACGATGACAGTGAGTTTCTGCCGGAGATCCGGGAGCAGGCGGCGCTCGCGCTCGAGGAAGCCAGTGTGGCTCTGGTGATCGTGGATGGTCAGCAGGGGCTCACCGCCGCTGACGAATCCATCGCGGAATTTCTACGCAGTCACCGCTGTCCCAAGCTTCTGGCGGTGAACAAGTGCGAATCGCCGGAACAGGGCCTGGCGATGGCCGGCGAATTCTGGGGCCTTGGGCTGGGTGAACCCCATCCAATCTCGGCCATCCATGGCGCAGGCACCGGAGAGCTGCTGGATCAGGTGCTCACCTTTTTGCCCCCGAAGGATCAGGAGGGTGACGAGGAAGAGCCGATTCAGATGGCCATAATCGGACGGCCGAATGTCGGTAAATCCAGTCTTCTGAATGCCATCTGCGGAGAGCAGCGGGCGATTGTCAGCCCGATCCGCGGCACCACCCGCGACACGATTGATACCAGCATCATTCGTGAGAATCGCCCCTGGCGCTTAGTCGATACCGCAGGCATCCGGAGGCGTCGCAGCGTCAACTACGGCCCGGAATTTTTCGGCATCAACCGCAGTTTCAAGGCCATTGAACGCAGTGATGTTTGTGTTCTGGTGATCGATGCCCTCGATGGGGTGACCGAGCAGGATCAGCGCCTGGCGGGCCGCATTGAAGAGGACGGGCGTGCCTGCGTGGTGGTCGTCAACAAATGGGACGCCGTGGAAAAAGACAGCCACACCATGACGGCGATGGAAAAGGAGCTGCGCTCCAAGCTCTATTTCCTTGATTGGGCTCCGATGCTGTTCACTTCGGCGCTGACGGGCCAGCGGGTGGAGAGCATCTTTGCTTTGGCCTCCTTGGCGGTTGAGCAGCACCGTCGCCGCGTCAGTACGTCCGTTGTGAACGAGGTGCTCAAGGAAGCGCTGAGCTGGCGCAGCCCACCCACCACCCGCGGTGGACGCCAGGGAAAGCTGTATTACGGCACCCAGGTGGCCAGCAGGCCCCCCAGCTTCACCCTGTTCGTCAACGACCCCAAATTGTTCGGTGAGACCTACCGGCGCTATGTGGAGCGGCAGATCCGCGAGGGCCTCGGTTTTGATGGCAGCCCGTTGCGCCTGTTCTGGCGCGGCAAGCAACAGCGCGATGCCGAACGGGACCTGGCCCGTCAGCAGAGTCGCAAAGGCTGATTCATGGACTGGTTGCGCCAGGTCCCCATGGGCCAATACGTCGATGGCTCCACGGGTTGGCTCCGGCGCCTGGACCCTCGCCTGAAGCTGGCCTGGTCCCTTGTCTTTCTGCTCACGCCTGTTCTGGCGGGGCCCCTCTGGCGCGTTGGTCTGGTGGTGGCTCTGGTGCTGATCACCCTTGGCAGTGGACTGGCACGCTCGCTGTGGTGGCGGTCTGTGCTGCTGCTGACGGCCTTGGCCGTTGTGGTGGGCCTCTTGTCGATGTTGTTGCCGGCGGTGGATCCTCCTGCAGCCTTCCCGCTGCGCAGTCCCGCTGAGCTTTCCGGGCTCGAGATGGAGGGCCCTTCCTGGGATCTGCTGCGCCTCGGCCCCCTGCAGTTGGGCGGTCTCCAGCTGGGCCCGCTGGTAGTTGATCGTGCCTCGGCGCTGCTGGGGCTGCGCACGTCGACCCTGATCTTCACTGTGATTCACAGCGTCAATCTGATGCTGATCACGACCCCCCCAGAGGATCTGGTCTGGGCCCTCAGCTGGTGCCTGGCTCCCTTGAAGTGGGTTGGGTGTCCTGTGGAGCGACTGGGGTTTCAATTGCTGCTGGCACTTCGCTTTTTGCCTCTGGTGCAGGAAGAGCTCCAGAATCTGCTGCGCTCTCTCGCCAGCCGCGCTGTCAACCTCGGTCAGCTGGGCTTCAAGGCTGGTTTCGGCTTGGTGTTGGCCGTCGGGGAGCGGCTGCTGGCCAACATCCTTCTCAGGGCTGAGCAGGGGGCCGATGCTCTAGTCGCCCGTGGCGGCCGAATTCTCGGTCCGTCGTACTTCCGCATGCCGCCTGATCGTCCTGCTCCCCTGCTGAATGGACTGGCGATGCTCGCTCTGGTGTTGGTGATCGGGCTTCGGGGTCAGTACGGTGCTCTATGACCATCGATTAGGGCATGGCGTCCGAGCGATATCTGAATCACCCCACCTTCGGGATGCTCTACAGGGTGGCTCCGGCTGGAGAAGGTCGTGACGTCTACGCCACGCTGTACGCCCAGCGGATGTTCTTCCTGGTGACGCTCCAGCCCCGTGGCGCCCAATTCGAGGTGATTCCCTACGGAGACGCGCGTCACCACGCTGAGGTGCACCTGGGCCGCTGCCGGCGGAATGGGTCAGAGGATCTGGACTCCTGGACTCAGCTGTTCGATCAGACGTTCATCTGAACCCTTGACCGATTCACTCGCTGCGCGGTGGCAGGCGCTCAATCTCGACCGTCCTTCCTCCACCAAACTCCTGGCCGTCAGCAAAGGGCACCCAGCAGCTGCTGTGCGTTGCGTGGCTGAATTTGGTCAGTTTGATTTCGGGGAAAGCCGCGTTCAGGAGGCTTTGCCGAAGCAAGAGGAGCTGATCGATCTGAACTTGCGCTGGCATTTCATCGGTCGCTTGCAGAGCAACAAAGTGCGGCCGGTGGTGAAGGCTTTCGATGTCATTCACTCGGTGGATTCCCTGTCGCTGGCCGAACGGGTGTCGCGCATCGCTGTGGAGGAGGCCCGTCACCCTGACGTTCTGCTGCAGGTGAAACTGCGCCCTGATCCCAGTAAGGGGGGGCTGTCGGCCGATGAACTAAGCGCCATCTGGTCCGACCTGCAGGCTCTGCCGGGGTTGCGGATCTCGGGCCTGATGACCATGGCGCCGCTCGACATGGCCGCAGAGCAGCGCAAGGCGTTGTTTTCCGACTGCCGAGCTTTAGCCGATCAGCTCGCCTTGGCGGAGTGCTCAATGGGGATGAGCACGGACTGGAAAGAGGCCGCTGAAGCGGGCAGCACCTGGCTCAGGATCGGCTCGGCCTTGTTCGGCCCGAGATTGGTGTCAACAGACGCTGCGAATTGACTTGCCCCGTCGCAACGAAAACGGTATCCAGGGACATGGTTTTCGAACCACATTCAGACCGAGAGGAATCCCAAGGTGTCGCTGATCTCCCGTCTCCGTGCCGTCGTCGCTGGCGATGACTATCTCGATGGCGAATTGGATGATTTCGCCTACGACGACGAGCAAGATGACCAGGACCAGCGCGCCTTGCAGGCTGACGGAGGGGCGTTGGCCACCATTGGAGATGCCAACCCGTTTGATCTCGGTGGTGATCTGCCTGGATCCAACGTGATCGGCATGCCCGGCATCAGCAATGCTGCTGCTGAGGTGAATGTGATGGAACCCCGCAGCTTCGATGAAATGCCTCGGGCCATTCAGGCTCTGCGGGAGCGCAAGACCGTCATCCTCAACCTCACGATGATGGAGCCCGACCAGGCCCAGCGTGCTGTTGATTTCGTTGCTGGTGGCACCTTCGCGATCGATGGTCACCAGGAGCGCGTCGGCGAGAGCATCTTCCTGTTCGCCCCCAGCTGCGTCACCGTCACCAACACCGGTCATGACGAAGCCTCGGCTCCAACGGTGGTGAGCCGTGAGGCCGATGTGGCCGATGTTGATGAATCCGCCAGCGCCCCCTCGCCCGCCTGGGGAGCAGCCGCTCTCTGAAGCCCGCAGTGCAGCCCGCTTTCGGTGTGATCGGCCTGGGCCGCATGGCTCAGGCCCTTGTGGTTCCTCTCCTGGAACGTGGACGGATTCCGCCCGACCAGCTGTTGGCGGTGGTTGGAGGGTCTGGCTCTCTTGAGCAACGACGTGGGGGCCTTCCGGCTGGCATCGGTTTGGTTGCGGCTGATGACCCTTCCGCTCAGCAGGTCTGGACGGCTCCGATCCAGCTGCTTGCGGTGAAGCCGCAGCAACTCGATGCTGTTGCAGCAGCTGCAGCACCTGTTGCGGGTCAACCGCTGCTGATTTCTGTGTTGGCGGGGGTGTCTCTGGCGCGGTTGCAGCGTTTGTTTCCCGGTCATCGCTGTGTGCGGGCGGTGCCCAACACCCCTGCGCTGGTGGGAGCTGGTTTGACAGCTCTGGCCTGGGGGGAGGGGATCGACCAAGGGCAACGGGATCAGGTGCGGCAGCTGTTCGCCGATGTGGGCGAAGTTCTGGAGTTGGCGGAAGCCAAACTCGATGCGTTCCTTGCCCTCACCTCGTCGGGCCCTGCCTTTGTGGCCTTGGTGGCGGAAGCCATGGCTGATGGGGCTGTTGCTGCCGGTCTTCCCAGAGACCTGGCCCTGCGGCTGAGCCACCGCACCCTGGCTGGAACGGCTGAGCTGCTGGACCGTCGCAATCTGCACCCTGCCCAGCTCAAGGACATGGTCACCTCCCCGGGGGGGACCACCATCGCCGGCGTTCGCGCGCTCGAACGCATCGGCCTGCGCTCCGCCTTGATCGAAGCAGTGGTCGCTGCTGCGGAACGCAGCCGAGAGCTGGCCTAGGGCAGCACCTCCGGCCAACCCTGCCGGATCAGCAGCAGCGAGAAGTAGGGGCGAGGTTCGGCCTTAACGGCATCCGCACAACAGATCTGCTGGTCGGGCCAGCCGACCCGCTCGGCAAACAGTGCTTGTTGCAGCAGGCCTCGCTGCTTCAGCAGGGGTTGCACCCAACTCCAGCGCCGACCCAGCTTCAGCAGGGCCAGAACTTGCCCCGTTGCCGCGGCGGTGTCCAGCACCTGCTCCAGCTCCTCGGGTGTGTCGGGGCAAGGGCGCAACAGCAGTTGGTCCTGCTGCAGAGCGAGGGGCCAGAGGCCCGCAGCCGCGGCTGCCGAGCAGGAGGTGATGCCGGGAATCACGCTGATGGGACAGTCGGGCCACGCCTGACGCAAGGCCAGCAGCACGTAGCTGCAACTCGCAAACAGCGACGCATCTCCCTCACACAGCAGTGCCACCTGCTGGCCGGAACGGATGGCTTGCTGCAGTTCCTGCGCTGCCGCTCCCCAGGCGGTGCGCCGCGGTTCGGCGGCTTCCACCATCGGGAACAACAAGGGCAGGCGCTGATGGTCGCTGCGGATCCAGGCCGCGGCGATTTTGGCGGCCATGCTGTCGCCCCCCGGTCGTCCGACCGGGTAGGCCACCACCTCCGCTTTGCGGATGGCTTCAACGGCGGCCAGGGTGAGCAGGGAAGGATCGCCGGGGCCGACCCCCACCAGTGTGAGCCCCCCAGTCGTGGTGGGATCGATGATGGTCAGCAGTCGATGCGCCCGGGGTCCAGACGATGAGTCGTCTCAGCATCTTTCCAGACGAAAGCGCAGCCCATGCTCCAAATGGGCCTATGCCTTTGCTGGAGAGCAACGATCCGGCGGTGATTCAGGCGGAGCTCAGCCGCAGGGGCATCGGATTTGAGCAATGGCCGGCGGAGCAGGGTCTGCCGGAGGGGGTCGACCAGGCCACCATCCTCGAGGCCTATGCCGATGCCATCGCTCGGGTTCAACGCGATGGTGGTTACGTCACGGTCGACGCGATACGAATGACGCCGGATCATCCCGATCGCGAGCCCCTGCGCTGCAAGTTCCTTGAGGAGCACACCCATGCCGAAGACGAAGTGCGCTTTTTTGTGGAAGGGTGCGGCTTGTTTGTGCTGCACATCGGTTCCGAGGTGCTCAGCGTGCTGTGCGAACGGGGCGACCTGATGCGGGTCCCAGCAGGGACCCGTCATTGGTTTGACATGGGTTCTCAGCCCCGGTTCTGTGCTGTGCGTTGGTTCAACAACCCCGAGGGCTGGGTGGCGCAGTACACCGGCAGCAGCATCGCCCAGCGATTTCCCAGGCTTGACTGAGAGGGCGTTCCAGGCACGTTGATGCGTCTGCTCCGCACCTTTACTGCGCTTCTGCTGGGTCTGCCCATGGCAGGACCCATCCCTGTTGCTGCTGAGGAGGCTCCCTTGGCACCCGAGGTTCAGCGCCGGGTTGCCGTGGTGGTGCTGGCCCGCCGCATTCGCGGCTATGCCGCCATGGCCAAGGCCAGCAGCGACTGCCAGGTGGAAAAGGGGCGTCTTCCGCGCCTCGAGGCCAGGCAAGCCCTGGCGATTTCGCTCGAGGAGTTGGGCATCAGCCGGCGCGTGCTGACGAATCCCCTCGTGGTTGCCGTCAGTCCTCGCCTGCAGCGCCTGCTGGATGACAGCTGCGCCTGGATCCAACCAAGGAGGCTGAAGCGCTTCAGCTGGCCGAAAACGAACTCTGAACCTTTTCTCGAGCTGGGTCTCAGAAGGGGGCAGTGAGAGCGCTGGCTTTTATTTCCTCAGCGAATAAAAACCGCCCATAGGGTTCCGGCCTGTTTGCCTGGCTGCTGTGGTCGTTCGGTCGTGTCTCGCGTTGAAGCTGCTGGCGCTGTTGGTCGTGCCCTGTTCTGCCGCTGAGATGGATCTGGCCTCGGCCTCCACGCTCCAAACCACGTCGCGATCCATTTCCAACTCCCCCAACGAGTCAGTCTTGGTGCTTAACCGCACCACGCGATCGCTCCCGCGCACGGGCGATCCCATCTGGAGTCTGCGTTTGGAAACCCCAGGTCAGCCCGTGCAGCACTTCGATGCCGTCAGCGGTCGGGCCCACCGTCAGAACGCCGATCGCCATCGCTCCGGCACCCGCGCGCCGCTGCCCGCCGGTCGCTATAGCCTTGGGCCAGTGGAGCCCCTGGGTCCCACGGATCCGCGCGAGCTCGGGCCGATCTGGATCGGGATTGAACCGCAGTTCCCTACGGGGCGAGGCCATCTGGGCATTCATCTCGACCCCAGTGCCAATCGCAATGCCAACAGCGGCACACTCAGCTGTGTGGGCTTGATTCGCTGGGACGACATGCAGACTCTGGCGGGTCTGGTGCAGCGCCGTAACGTCCGAACATTGGTGGTCAGCGACTGAATGTTTTCCGATTGGGGCTTCAGTTGGGGCGGCTGGTTGGACAACCGCCGCGGTGAGTGGTGGCTGCTGGCCCAGCTGCTGCTGATCACGGCCCATCTGCTGCCGGCCTGGCCTGCTCCGGCCAGCTTCGGTGTTGCGATTTGGCCCAAACCCTTGTTTGGGCTGGGCTTGTTGCTGTTGGCTTTTGGCCTGTTTCGGGCCCTTGAGGCGTTTCGCTGTCTCGGGACCAGCCTTTCGCCGCTGCCGGCGCCCAAGCCGGCGAATCGGTTGATCGCCACAGGTGCATACGCCGTCTGCCGGCATCCCTTGTACCGGGCAGTGCTGCTGTGTTCTGCAGGCGTGGTGCTGGCCACAGGCAGCCCGCTGCATCTGTTGCTGTTGGTCAGCCTGGCGGCTGTGCTGCGTGGCAAAGCCCGCTTCGAGGAGCAGGGGTTACGGGCGCTGCATCCGGATTACGGCCAATACGCCGCAGTCACCCCGGCGATTGTGGGCTGGGTTCCTGGATTGGACTGGCGGTGATCAGCCCTTCATGCGGCGACCGTGCTGGTCAGCATCAGGTCGGCGTAGAGCTGTTCGAGGGCGTCGATGTTGCTTGAGATCGTGTAGCGCTCCAGGGCGCGGAGGCGGGCTTTGCGGCCCAGTTCCGCCGTCAGCACCGGCTGGTCCCTGAGCACCGGCAGCAGCGTGCGCAATTGGGTGGTGACGCCCTGGGTGCTCAGCACGATTCCCGCCCCTTGTTCGAGCACCTCGCCATCGGCACCAGCATCGGTGGCAACGCATGCTGTTCCGCTGGCCATCGCCTCCAGCAAGGCCAGCGACAGGCCCTCCACCAGGCTCGGCAGGATGAAGACCTCAGCGCACTGGAGCAGTGCAACCCGGGTGTCCAGGTCTGGCTCGTGGCCCCACCAGAGGATCCGATCGTCGTTGAACTGGTTCATCAGGCTGTTGCGCAGCGGCCCGTCGCCGACGATCACCAAACGGCAGCCCTCCGGTGAGACCAGACGCCAGGCCCGCAGCAGGGCTTCAACGTTTTTCTCCGTCGCCAGGCGCCCCATGTAGAGCACGATCCGTTCTCGGCCCAGCCGTTGCCGCACCTGCTGATGCATCAGAGAAATGGTGCCGGGGCTGGTGGGGCACCAGCGGTCGGTGTCCACACCATTGGGAATCACCGTCAGACGATCGGCTGGAACGCCGAGGCGCTCAAGAAAATCCGCCTGCAGCTGTGAAAACACGATCACCCGGTCGTAGCGGGCCAGGGCCGGTGCATACAGCTGGTATGTGAGCTGTTGGGTGCCTGCAGTCAGGTTGCGCAGGCCTGCATCGAAGGGGGGATGAAAGGTGGCCACCAGGGGCACGCCCAGCTGTTGACAGAGCTCCGGTAGGCGGAAATCCAGGGGCGAAAGGGTGAGGCTGGCGTGCACGAGATCGGGCTGCAGCCGCTCCAGGGATTCCCTCAGCTCCCGCTGCGCTCCGGGGGAAGGGATCGTGTAGACCTGCGATTTGACCAGATAGGGCAGGCTGACGTCCGGGTCGTTGGCCAGCAGCGATGTGTTGTCGCGCTCCGGGCTGCGCGGGTTATCGAAATGGATGAAGTGCACCTGATGCCCGCGTTTGCGCAGGGCCTCTGTGGTGCTGATCCCGTAGGACACATTCCCGCAGAAGGGAGACTTCTTGCCGAGCCACGCAATCTGCGCCAAGCGGGTTGGGCCTCCTCAGGCGAAAGCGCAAATTAGCAGCGTTGCCACGGCCGTTCGATCAACGCCGCCACCAGCGCCAACCCCGCCAGCAGCCACAGCACCGGTTGAAGACCAATGCTGCTCACCAAGGTGCCCGCCAGCACCAGCGGCAGACTCAGGGCGATGTTGATCAGGTTGTTCTGCAGTCCGAACACCCTGCCGCGCTCGGTTTCAGGGGTTTCTTCCTGAATCGTGGTCTGCGCTGGGATCGCCACCAGAGCTGCGCCAATGCCCAGGATTCCGCAGAGGCTCAGGGTGAAGGCCAGGGATCCCCGCAGCTGGCTGAGCAGCACCAGGGTCCAGGTGATGGTTCCCAGGCCTGCTGCCGTGAGCCGGCGGCGGCTGAACCGATGGCCCAGCTGGGCGATCACCACGGCTCCGATCGCCATGCCCAGTCCACTCATTGCCAGCAAGGCACCAAAGCCTGAGGGGCCCAAGTTGTCGATCAGGGCAGCCAGCTGGAGCGCCAACACGTAGAGCGCTGCCAACAGGCTGTAAAGCAGCACCAGATGAATCATGGCGCCGCGCACCGATGGCACCCGGCGCAGCACTTGCAATCCTTCGCCGATCTCGGTCCACACCGATGTAGTGGAGGGGGGCTTGGGCGCTTCCTGCAGCTTCAGGCGCGACAGGCTGAGGGCCGCAAGGCCGTAACAGAGCGGAAGCAGCAGAAACTCGCCGCCATCGATGCCGATGATCGCCAGGCTGCTGTGCAGGGCACGCAGAATCGGTTCCCCCAGCGCGAAGCCCAGGATCGTCGCCCCCATGCTGGTGGCTTGGTAGAGGGAGTTGGCCGCCAACAGGTGATCTCCCGGCACCACCACAGGAATCGTGGCCTGTTCCGAGGGGGCGAAAAACTGGGTCAGGATCGACTCCAGGAAGGTCATGCCCACCAGCCCCCAGTAGCCCCAGGGCAGACCAAGCCACACGGGCCCCGGCAGGAGGCAGATCGGTGCGAATACCACCAACAGAGCTCGGATGGCATTGCTGGCCACCATCACCCGACGCTTGGGCCAGCGGTCAGCCCAGACCCCAGCCACCGTTCCCAGCAGCATGGCCGGGATGGTGTTGGCCACAAAGATGCCTGTGGCCAACAGGGTGATCACCTGGGTGCGTGTGCTGATGTCGAGGCCGTAATCCGAGGCCATCTCCGCCAGCACGCCGCTTCCCTGCCCCTTCAGCAGCAGGTGCTGATCGATCAGGAAGACCATCAGCACGATGTAGAACTTGTCTGCCAGCTGGGAAAAGATCTGGCCTAGCCAGAGTTTGCGGAAGTCCTTGAGGCGCAGCACGGCTTCCAAGCCACGCTTTCCCTCCGGGTTGCTGCCGGTGGGCAGAGCGGGTTCAGGGGTGGTGAGGCTCGGTCCGCTCAAGGGGCAATTGCATCGCGGCCATGATGGCTCACGCGCCTGCCAGGAGCGTCTCTCGCAGCATGGCCAGGGCTTTGCTGGGTCGGTTCAGATGTGTTCGGCTCCAGATTTCAACCACCCGCAGCAGCCGGCGCCACACGGCTGGGGGGCCCATCAGCTCACCGTCCCGGCGACGCGGTAGTTCGGCCCGGGTCAGTCGCTGGAGCAGGGCCAGTTCGGAGGGATTCAGCTGGATCGCTGCCCCAGGCTGCTCATCGATCGCAAAACCGTCCTGCGGCAGCAGGCTGCAGCGCCAGTCCCACTGGCCAAGCGGTGGCTCCAGGGGATCGCCGGTGATGCAGCAGGTCTGCAACGGCAGTCCATAACCGCCCAGGGTGAGCAGATGGATGCAGGCCTGGACCGTGCCGGCCAGCACCAACTCCGGGTCGGCTCGGTGTTCCTCCAGGCGTTCCAGATGCAGCTGCATTGTGTCCAGCAGCCCCTCCACGGGGTCTTCGGCCGCCAGTTGAAGGCTCAGATCACACAGCGCCTGAGCAGCAGCAAGGGTTTCCAGTTGTTGGCCGAGGCCGGAAAAACTGCGCAGCACCCGCAGTTGGCGCACCCGGGCCAGGCCGCTGCGTCCTCCCACCTGCAGTTCCAGCAGGGTTAGGGGGGCCGCGGCGGCCAGACTGCTCCTGGGTCGGCGTGCTCCGGGAACGGCGAAGCGACTGACCCCCTCCGCATCACTGAGCAGGCTCAACAGGCGGTCGTGCTCGCCGAGGGGGCCCACTTTGAGGGCGAGTCCGGTGAGGCGTCGTTCTGCCATTCAGGCCGCGGGGCGGCGCTGGGCCTGCAGAAGAGCCGGCGCGCTGCTGGTGCCCAGCAGATCTGCCCCCGCCAACAGCAGGTCTCCTGCGTGGCTGAGGCTATGAATGCCACCGGCTGCCTTGATGGCGCAGCGTTTGCGGATCAGCTGTTTCAACGCAAGGATCTGATCGGAATGGCAGGCCGGGCCAAAGCCGTTGCTGGTTTGCAGCCCCGCAGCGCCAGCATCAATGGCGGCCTCCACGGCCAGTTCCAGCTGTTCGCTCTCCAGACGGGCCATGTCCAGGACGGCCCGCACGGGAAGCCCCAGCTCGCAGAGGGCGGCCAGTTCCTCGGCAAAGGCGCCTGAATCGCCATTGGCCAGGGCGTTGAAATCGGGCACGACATCGAGCTCCTGGGCGCCATGGGCGGCACACCACTCCGCTTCGGCCAGCTTGAGCTCAGCGGGAATGGCTCCGAAGGGAAAGCCGATGGCCGCCACCAGGCGGGGGCCTGCGTCGGTGGTCCCGATGCGGTCCCGCAGCAGTGGCAGTTGACGCGGTGTGGTGCAGATGGCCCGCACGCCCTCCTGCATTCCCGAATCGCAGAGGGCCTGGAGTTGGTCACGGGTCAGCAGCGGGTCGAGGATCGCCTGATCCAGCCGGGGGGGTAGGTCGGGGAGCTCTTGGGCTGGATCAGCCATGGCGGGCCGGGAGGTCAGTCACGAGCCTGAATCACCCCATACCCCCCGTGGTTGCGGCGGTAGATCACCTGCAGCTGATCGCTCTCCTTCTCACGGAACAGGTAGAAGTCGTGGTCGATCAGATCCAATTGGCGGCGTGCTTCCTCCAGTTCCATGGGCGGCATGGCGAAATATTTGCGTCGCACACCCGGATCCGGCAGTTCCGCCTCACGCCCGTGCAAAAGGGAGGCTTCAACGGGGGATGCATCGTTGACCACATCCGTGCTGGGGGTGTGGCTGGCGCTGTGGCCGTGGCTGTGGTGGTGATCGCTGTGGCGTTCCTTCCAGCGGCGCAGTTGGCGGGCCAGTTTCCCGGCGGCCAGATCGATGCTGGCGTAGAGGTTTTCACTGCGTTCCTGGGCGCGGATCACCGTGCCGTTGGCAAAGACCGTCACCTCGGCGGTCTGTTGAGGCACACGGGGATTGCGGGCCACGGAGAGATGGACGTCGGCCTCGCGAACAGCATCACCGAAGTGCGATGTGGCCCGTTCCAATTTGGTTTGGGTGTAATCCCGCAACGCCGGCGTGATCTCGAGGTTGCGACCATGGATCAGCAACTTCATGCCTCACTCCTGTGCCGGTTGTTATCGGCAAGCTAGATACGGCGCACGATTCGGCCCACCCCCAGCGTGCATTTCTTTTCGAGCCCGGTGATCCGGTTCGATTCGATGCCGCCTGGTCGGCGCAACAGCGCTGGCAGAGCAGCCTTCTGGCCGATCCATCGGCTCGGGAGGCGGTCTGGATCCTGCAGCACCAGACCTGCTACACCCTCGGCCGTGGCGCCAGCGAGGAGCACCTGCATTTCGATCCCGCTGAGCCACCGGCACCCCTGTACCGGATCGATCGGGGTGGGGAGGTGACCCATCACCTGCCCGGCCAACTGGTGGCCTACCCGGTGTTGGACCTAAAGCGCCGCACCCCCGATTTGCACTGGTATCTGCGCCAGCTCGAACAAGTCGTTCTGGATGTTCTGGCGGAGTTGGGCCTGGAGGGTCAGCGTCTGCCGGGGTTGACCGGCCTCTGGTTGGACAACCGCAAGGTCGCCGCCATCGGTGTGGGCTGTCGCCGCTGGATCACCCAGCACGGCCTCGCCCTGAACGTTGATTGTTCGATGCAGGGGTTTGAGCAGGTCACCCCCTGTGGGCTCACCGGTCGTGAGGTCGGGCGGCTTGCGGACTGGTTGCCAGGGCTGACGTCGGCTGAGGTGCAGCCGCTGCTTCGGCATGCCCTGGCCCATCGTTTCGCTCTGGTCTGGGAGGAGGAAGCGAGATAAACCTGAGCTGTTTGAACCCCTGCCTCGGATGACGGCCAGCTGGAGCCCGACAACCCGTGAAACGGACGCTCTGCAGCGTCATGCCCATGTTCAGAGGTTGCCGAGGGTCGATGCCGTATGGCCCTGGCTCGCCGACCGCCATGGGCTGATTGCCGCCGTTGATGCTCCCCATGCAGCGCATCCCGAACGCTTCAATTTCGGCGAACTGGCGGAACGCATCGCCACCGCTGCAGCTGCCTTTCGGCGCCATGGCGTGAAGGAAGGCGATGTGGTGGCTTTGTTTGCTGAGAACAGCCCCCGCTGGCTGGTGGCGGATCAGGGCCTGATGCGTGCTGGTGCCGCTGATGCCGTGCGCGGAGCCTCGGCCCCAGTGGAGGAGCTGCGCTACATCCTTTCGGATTGCCAGGCAACGGCTCTGGTGGTGCAGAACGCTGAGGCGTGGCGTCGTCTGGCCCTTCCCCCAGACCAACGGTCTGAGCTGCGTTTTGTGCTTCAGCTGGAAGGGGAGCCTGCTGAGGGCGCCATGGGCTGGGAGGCGTTTCTGGCGTCCGGGGCCGGCCTTGATCCCGTTAGCCCGGCGGGGGGGCGAGACGCCGTGGCCACTGTTCTCTACACCTCGGGCACGACTGGCCAACCCAAAGGGGTCCCGTTGACCCACGCCAACCTGCTGCATCAGATGAGCTCACTGGCCTGTGTGGCCTATCCCGAGCCCGGTGCTCCGGTGCTGAGTGTGTTGCCCATCTGGCATGCCTACGAGCGCAGTGCCAGCTACTTCTTCCTCTCCTGCGCCTGCACGCAGACCTACACAACCATCAAGCAACTGAAGAAGGATCTGCCGCGGGTCCGGCCGATCGCGATGGCCACTGTGCCGCGGCTTTGGGAGGCGGTTCAGGCTGGATTTGAGGATGTGCTTAAGACCTTCCCCCCCTCCCGGCAGCGACTGCTGCGTGCGGCATTGGCCAACAGCGCTGCCCAGCGCAAAGCCGTGCGAACGGCGCGCAACCTCCTGCTGGAACCGGTGTCAGCCTCCGGCCGGCTGCGTGCCTGCGGCTCCGCCGCCCTGCGCTGGCCCCTGCATGCCCTGGCGTCGACATTGATCTGGCCGAAGCTGCGGCGCCAGCTCAGTGGTGGTCAGCTCTCCTATCCGATCAGTGGTGGCGGTGCCATCGCGCCCCACATCGATGCTTTTTTTGAAGCCGTGGGGATTGAGCTGCTGGTGGGCTACGGCCTCACCGAAACCAGCCCTGTGGTGAGTTGCCGCAGGCCCTGGCGCAACATCCGCGGCAGCTCCGGGCTGCCGATGCCCCAGACCGAATTCCGGATCGTCGATCCCGACAACGGCCAGCCCCTGGGCTTCCGGCAACGGGGGCGGGTGATGGTGCGTGGCCCCCAGGTGATGGCGGGCTACCTCGGCAAACCCGAGGCCAGCGCCAAGGTTCTCGATGCCGCGGGATGGTTTGACACCGGCGATCTCGGCATGCTGCTGCCGGATGGTTCGGTGGCCCTAACCGGCCGGGCCAAAGACACGATTGTGTTGAGCAGTGGCGAGAACATCGAGCCCGGCCCCCTGGAAGAGGCCCTGGTGGCCAGCCCCCTGATCGAGCAGGTGATGCTGGTGGGTCAGGATGAACGCCAGCTCGGTGCCCTGATTGTTCCCCGTGCTGAGGCGATCGTGGCCTGGGCGGCTGAAGCCGGCGTGAACGTGGCGCAGGACCTGGGCGGACAACCCGGTGATCCGGCCCTGCTTCGCTTGTTGATGCGCGAATGCAACTGCTTGCTCAAGCAGCGGTCGGGCTCCCGGGGTGATGAACGGCTGGCGGGGGTGGTGCTTGTGGATCCCTTCAGCATTGAGAACGGTCTGTTGACCCAGACCCTGAAGCAGCGCCGTGATCGCATCACCAGCCGCGATCAGCATTTGATCGATGGCCTTTACGGACGTTGACCGCGCCTGAGGAGGCTTGGGGGTGGTCGGTTGTCCGGTGATTGACCCCACGTGAAAGGGCTGACACGCTTTGGCCGTCTCCCAAGCACCCATGTCCGACGGCACCTCCCTGACGATCAAGCGTCCGATCACCGTCCGCGCCGTCGTAACGCCCACCTGGAAAGAAGAAGCAGAGCGCGAGCTCAGCAATGGCATTGCCACCGCTGACCAACAGCTGGCTCAGCTGGAACAGGAAGGCCAGGACGTGGTGGACCAGGTGCGTCGTCAGAGCGCCAACCCCCTTGATCCCCGCGTGCAGGATCAGGTGGCGCAGATCCAACAGCAGGTGGCGGCCAAGCGCGCCGAGCTGGAGGAGCAGAAGCGCAACCTGCTTCAGCAGCAGGCCCAGGTGCGTGAGCTGGAGATGGACCAGATCGTTGAGCAGGGTCAGCTGGAGAGCAGCTGTGAGCTGAAGGTTGGCGACAACCTGGTGCAGAAGATGCAGGTGGCCATCGTTGTGAAGGATGGCGTTGTGCAGTCGATTGAGGAAGCCTGATCGGCTGGCCTCTGCTGACTCGTAAACTCCCCTGATCTGCCCTCCCGGAGACGGTTTTGGCGACCACAGACATTTCCTAGTGTCAGTGTTTGCAAGGGTTTATACAGTTGGACAGTGGTTGGACATTGAAACGCACCGTGGGTACACTTAGTGCCTGCGGTGCTTTCTGCTGAGTGGTTTGGCAGGAAGTTGGACACTTCCCCTGATGCCCAAGATCCAGTTCAAAGAGGAAACGTTGAACGGACGTGCACACATCGTCGCTTATGCCGATCGTGAGTATTTGACGCTTCGCATTCCAAGAGGGAACAAGAAGTACAACAACATTTCATTAGGTACAACAGATCTCAAGATTGCTCACGACAAAGCACTTGATGTTTATGCAGCGACAATCAATCAACCACTTCGTTCCAAAAATAAAAAGTATCGTTTCGCCACTGTCTGTGAAGAGTTTTTGAAATGGAAACTGGAACAAGCGGATATCGGGGAGATTAAAGAGAGTGCTGTTAAATCATATTCTCAACGTATTCACCAAAGGATAATTCCTTATGCCACAAAGGTTGGTGTTTTGAATATTGGCGATATTAAACGTGAAAGTTTTGAAGAGTATGGTCTTTACTACAGAAAAGTTGAGACAAAGGGGAAATGGAATTCTGCTACAGCAGGTTTATCTGTCTCCACGATTAATTCCGATCTCTCGACATTGAATGAACTCTTGGGTTGGATGGTCAAGAAGAGTATTCTTGATGCTAATGAATTCCCCTTCATTAAAAAACTTCGGAATAGAAAAGAGTTCCGTGAGGATGCCAATCCTGCTTTCATGCCAGAAGAGTGGGAAGCGCTGAAGTCTGCTCTTAATGAATGGGTGAAAATTAAAGAGGGTGATGATGAACTGAAGAAGTGGAGGAGACGTTGGATCTACAACTGGATATTTTTCATGTATCACTTTGGTGGTCGTCCTCACGAAGCGATGACGTTGCGTTTGGGTGATCTCGAAACTAGAAAGATGCCTGACGGCAAGTTAAAGGGTTTAGTCCGCGTAAGTCCTCTGACGAAAAGAGGTAAGAGAACTGTTGTGATGAATGGTCATTGGTTGAACTCTGTGAAATCGCATTTAAATAAAGGCATCAAGTTGAGAAACAAACAAATCGAAGAACATAACTTGATTGTTGCTAGTGGAGAGATCACAAATTATCGTTGGAGATTTCAAGGGGAAATTCCATTACTGCCACAATCGAATAAAGACACATGTCTATTCTTGAATCCCCTTTTTCATACCATGAACAAGGAGGACAAGAGAAGCATCAAGAAGTTCGAGGTAGAAGGAAGGTTGGATGAAGTCCGATGGGAAGTCGGAGTTTATAGTTCAGAGACGATCAGAAAGAAGTACGAGGAACTTGTTCGTACTGCTTTGACGGATTTCTACAAAGGACAAACAAAACCTACTGATCACAGTCGATTCACTTTGTACTCATTACGTTCAACACATATCACACACAATCTTTTGAATGGCACTCGCATAAGAGTTATTGCTGACAATTGTGGTACTTCCGAGTCGGAAATTGAGAGTACCTACTATCGGATCAACAATTTATTGAATATTGATGAACTAGGAATGCACAAGAAGACTTTGAAACCAGAAGACCAGTTACAAGCAGAAGAATAGTATTTGTTCCTCCTACTCTTCTTTTCAGGGAGTGTTTCTCTGCCACAGATCAATGAGATCATCACTCCATCGATCAGTCGGGGGGATATCGCCTCAGGAGGAGACAGAGGAGGGACAGAGAAGGCAGCAGGAGGACAAAACCCATAGATCTTGGACGCGGCTGGAATTCCTATCTGGGGGTCTTCTAGTCGCCTCTCTGGTGTGGACAAAAGAGTGGTCGCCCGAGTCGTCTTGAGACCGACTCATATGAGTCGGTTGGGAACGTTCAAACCATTGGGATCCTGTAATGATTTTTTTGATTTCCAATACACCACCTTGCTAACCGTGCCAACAGAGAAGTGACTGTATCGGAATGCCGTATTAAAATGTCCGATACAGACACCCATGCAATGACTGTTTTTGGAGTGTGGAGGTGCAGCACCGACCTACAAGATCAGGAGAGACAGGTGCTCGCCTTAGAACGTGCAGGTTGCGAACGGATCTATGGAGACAAGATCACAGGCACTAGTGACTGGAACACCCGTCCTGAACTACGTCGTTGTTTAGATGAGATGGTCGAGGGAGACACGCTGGTGATCTCTGAACTCTCCCGTTTATCTCGTTCCTTCCTGGGGATGGTAAACGAGGTAAGCAACCTGTTGGAACGTGGGATCCATATCAGGACTCTCGACAAACGTCTTGATACCACTGCGATGCCAAAGGAAATCACGATGCTCATCGTGTCGGTCCTGGGGTATGCGGCGTCTCAAGAACTGGATCAGATCAAATCCAGAACCGCTGAAGGCAGAGAAGTCGCTAGGTCCCGTGGGGTGAAATTCGGTCGGAAAAAGACCTATACCGAACATCAAGCAGCAGAGGTGATGAAAAAACGTACTGCTGGTGAGGGGTATGGAACGATCGCTAGATCAATGGGTATGAGTCGATCGATGGTGCAACGCATCGTTCAAACACATGAACCTGTCTCTGTTTCTTGATCATCCTCTGGCACTGACCTCTTTCTGTTCCTGATCGGTAACCAGTCTCCTGAATACGTTGGAGTCCATCTCGCACGTCTACAGTCCTCCTGGAGGGTTGGAAAGTAACTCTTGATCGCCTTGTACAACGTCATTGTTCGGAGACCACAGACCTGAACAGGACACGTCATCATCCAGGTGTTTGTTCGAGGTGAGAATCCCAGCACTGTTGTCTTCCTTTTGCATACTGGACACTCACCTTTTTGGTAAGCGACTCTGCCATTGAATTTCCTGGGATTCTCTATGGCATTCATGAAACGACCAACATCATGAACAAAGGGTTCTTCTATTGATTCATTCGTGTAAAAGTTCCAACTCATTTCAATCCCTTCTGTGTTTGTTCTCTGACGTATTTATATCTGGAAGACAGAATTCTTATAGATAGTATTGTTCAGAAACTTATTAAGAGTCCTGTTTAGAGTAACCGTCAAAACACTGAAACCACTTCAATCGTATAACTAGTAGACAACAAAAGGGTGATTTTAATATGACTCCTCTTGTTGTCTTAGGTGATTTGTTATCGCCACTTGTGTTTTTCCTAAAAACTTATCTACATCAATCATCTAGAAAGAATCAACATGACGCCAACAAAGCAACAACCCAATAAAAAAATGGTTTCTTATCAGGAACAGGAGATTGAAAGACTGTCATTGATGGAAGGTTCACTGATGGATCATTACGGGTACAACTACTCTCAACTGCACAAGAATCTAGTCAGAGAGAAATATTATGCGTTGAAAGCGGCACTATGAAAGACGAAACTACCGCTACAAGAAAAAAGATTGATTACCTCTACAACAAACTAGATGAAATCTGTGATGGTGATTTTGAAGAGAAGAATAATCAAGTGTCGTTTCTGATGAAAGAGATCGACAAACAAAGAATGAAACTGCTTGAAACAGAACTAAAACAGGTTTACAGGGAGATCGAAGATGAAAACAGTTAGACTTTCAGATAAATCAGAAGTGTTAGCGAGAGAACTGATTAAAAAGATGAGACTGCCTAGTCAGAACTACGAAAGACTCATTGAACAACTGATCAAAGATAAGTTCGATAAGACGTAGCAGGTAAAACTAAAATCGAAGATACTGTCAACCTACAAAGTGTTACGGACGATCGGAGTAACTCAATACATCATCTTCAAAAAAATTCCTGGTATCAATCCAGTCTCTAGAGTTCAAAGTACATTGTTCTCTTTAACCCTTACAGAGTTATTATATTCAAGTTAATGATATTTGTCAAGTATACGTGTCAAGATTGTTGCTTCAATAGAAAACTGATGATGTCGTATTCTCAATAAGGGTCATCTATGGTATAAAGAAAAGGACAAAAACTATGAAGATGATTTTTAATTCTCCCGAAGGAAAGGCAATTTTCATACATATCCCCAAAACAGGTGGTAATACTATCCAGAAGCACATTTTTGACAAGGGTGACTCCATGGATGAAATGAAAATCTCGGGTCACCAGGACGGCAAAGATAGATTCGAAGTGAGAGGTCGATTCACTTCCAAAAAACATATGAAATTGTCTGAATACTTTGAATACGAACAGTTGCGATCCTTTGAAATTTTTACATGCATTCGGAATTCTCTTGACAGGTTAGTTTCATTTTATTTTTCTCCGCATAGACATGTTAAACGAAATAAAATCACTGGAGAAATCTCTTATCCTGAAAAAGTTGACTTCGATATCGATGAATTCGCGGAGATGATTGAAAAAATTCCTACAATGATAAAAATATTATCCATTCCTAGTAATCATGATATTCCATGTATTTCTTCCACACGCATACCTTCAAAAGTGAAAATAATTAGAACTGAAAACTTAAAACTGGATGCATCTGCCCTCCTTGACTTGGAGATCAATAATTCAAGCAATGTTTCACCGTACAGAGATTCTTCGAAAAAAGCAAAATCAGACCCTGCGGTTCAAAAGTTGATATTCAATTCAAAACATCAAGAAGATCAAGACTTTTTTTATGGAGCAAATATCAATCTGAATTAAGTTCCATGTCCGACTGGTATGAGTCCGTAACGTGCCGCTCTCGAAGGACCATCAGAATCGTGACAAAGGCGGGAAGTTTGTTGAGAGTTCACATCCACCTGCAAGACAAATTCAAGTCTCTCTGCCTGAACCGTTCATAGAGGCACTCGATGCGTATGGACGAGAACACGGGACAGGACGTGGCAGAAGCATCGTGAAACTGCTTGAGGGTGTACTGACACCTAGTTCACCTCCAGATCCCCTTCCTGTCGCTCAGAGAGACCTTGTGAGGTTGGAACTGGTCAAGAGCAGTAACCCCCTCTATCAAAAGTTCCGTCGCAGCCACTACATCCCTGACAGAGGGACGATGGGACAACAACTCCAGTACCTGATCTTCTACGGATCTGAGGTCGTTGGAATCATTGGTGGTGCTTCCGCCGTCTTTGCTAATCAGGCACGGGACGAGTTCTTTGGTCTTGCGGAGGAAGCGGAAGTCAAAATACAACAACTCAATAGCATCGTCAACAACAATGTTTTTCGTCTTGAATATCCCGCACCAAATCTAGCAACGATTGTTCTTTCCATCTGGAGAAAACGGATAATGGAGGACTGGGAAAAACTATATGGAGTTCCGATAGCAGGGTTCGAGACCTTTGTCGTCGAAGAACGTCTATGGAATGGAAAGACCAGAAATGGTGCTTGTTATCGCGCTGATAACTGGGAAATGGTTGGTATCACCCGTGGATATGGAAAAACCAATGCTCGCGGTCGTGAGATCAAAGACAAAACCCTTCGGTCCAAGAAATTGGTCTACTGCCTACGGATCAAAGGGAGAGAACTTTGTGATTCCTATGCAGCTGCGTGGAACGATCTAGATCTCAAAAGAGATTTACGCAAGAGGCGAGATCAGATGTTGAGTGATCCGCTGGACATCGTGCTTGATGTCATACGAGGAGAGACCTGACTCCCCTTGCCGTTACTGGTGGATGGGGGTCTTCTGCGCCTTAGAGTCGTCGAATGAGTTGGACAACTGTTGGGCAAACAGTTGGACAGCACCCCAAGATCCCTTGCAAACAGGACTGAATGGCGACCACAGACATCTTCATGCCTGCCCTCAGCTCCACCATGACGGAGGGGAAGATCGTTGAGTGGCTGAAACAGCCCGGAGACAAGGTGGCTCGGGGAGAGTCGGTTCTTGTCGTTGAGTCCGACAAAGCGGACATGGACGTTGAGTCGTTCCAGGACGGCTACCTCGCTGCGGTGTTGATGCCTGCCGGCAGCACGGCACCGGTGGGCGAAACCATTGGACTGATTGTCGAAACCGAAGCTGAGATCGCCGACGCGCAGGCCAAGGCCCCCAGCGCTCCCGCGGCGGCTGCAGCTCCCGCCCCTGCACCGGCTCCGGCTCCCACACCAGCGGCGGTCCAGGCCCCAGCTCCAACCCCTGCGCCGGCTCCGGCACCTGTTGCTGCTCCAGCACCGTCGGCACCGGTGGTGAATGACGGCCGCATCGTGGCCAGCCCCAGGGCGAAGAAGCTGGCCTCCCAGATGGGTGTGGACCTGGCCACCGTGCGCGGAAGCGGTCCCCATGGCCGGATTCAGGCGGAAGACGTTGAGCAAGCTTCCGGTCAGCCCATCTCCGTGCCCCGGGTGGCGGAAGGAACGGCTCCCGCTGCTTCCGCGGCAGGCACTGCAGCAGCAGCGGCCCCGGCGGCTCCGGCGGGCAACAGCTTTGGTCGCCCCGGTGAGACTGTGGCTTTCAACACCCTCCAGGGTGCGGTGAACAAAAACATGGAGGCGAGCCTGGCGGTTCCCTGCTTCCGCGTTGGTTACACCATCACCACCGACAAGCTGGATGCCTTCTACAAAAAGGTGAAGCCCAAGGGCGTCACGATGACGGCGCTGCTGGCCAAAGCGGTGGCTGTCACCCTGGCGCGTCATCCCCAGGTGAATGCCGCCACCACAGCCGCTGGCATGGCCTATCCAGCCGATGTGAACGTGGCTGTTGCCGTCGCGATGGAAGACGGCGGCTTGATCACGCCGGTGCTGCGCAATGCCGACCGCACCGATCTCTATGAGATGTCGCGTCAGTGGGGTGATCTGGTCAAGCGCTCCCGCAGCAAGCAGCTGCAGCCGGAGGAATATTCCACGGGCACCTTCACCCTCTCCAACCTTGGGATGTTCGGTGTTGATCGATTCGACGCGATCCTTCCCCCAGGCACCGGAGCCATTCTTGCCGTCGCCGCATCACGCCCCACGGTGGTGGCGAACAAGGACGGGTCCATCGCCGTCAAGCGTCAGATGCAGGTCAACCTGACGGCGGATCACCGGGTGATTTACGGCGCTGACGGTGCCGCATTTCTGAAGGATCTCGCCGATCTGATCGAGAACCGTCCAGAAAGCCTGGCGCTCTGATCGGTTGCCTACGTGCCTGACCCCAGGGACCTGCAACTCAGCAGCTACGACTACCCGCTGCCGCCCGAGAGCATCGCTCAGGCACCAGTTGAGCCCCGCCACAGTGCTCGTTTGTTGATGGTTCCCCCTCAGGGGGAGCCATCAACGGATGCCGCTCACGGCCAGGTGTGGGATCTGCTCGAGCAGCTGCAGCCCGGTGACCTGCTGGTGGTGAACGACACCCGGGTGCTGAAGGCCCGTCTGGCGGTGCGGCGTTCTGGGGGTGGGCTGTCTGAGTTGCTGGTGCTGGAGCCGAGGGGGGAGGGCCGCTGGCTGTGCCTGGCCCGTCCTGCCAAGCGCATGCGGCCGGGCGACAGCCTCACGATTGATGGCACTTCGATCAGCCTGACGGTGCTCGCGGAAGACCCCGCCAGTGGTGGACGGGTGGTGCAGTTCCCCAGTGATTGCAGGGATGCCGAAACCATTGAGGGTTTGCTCAATGACGTGGGCGAGGTGCCTCTACCGCCCTATATCGAACGGCACGATCCAAGCGACAGCCAGCGTTATCAGACCCGTTACGCCGATCGCCCCGGTGCGGTGGCCGCCCCGACGGCGGGGTTGCATTTCAGTGATGAACTGCTGGCGGGCTTGCAGCAGAAAGGGGTGGATCTGGCCCGGATCACCCTGCATGTGGGCCTCGGCACCTTTCGCCCTGTTGAAACGGAAGACCTCACCGCCTTGGAGTTGCACAGTGAATGGGTGGATGTCAGCCCTGCTTTGGTGGAGGCGGTGCAGGCTTGTCGAGGCCGGGTGATTGCGGTGGGCACCACGAGTGTTCGTGCCCTGGAGGGGGCCGCTCAAGCCCATGGCGGTGTTCTCAAGCCCTACACGGGGCCGGTGGATCTGGTGATTCAGCCGGGCTATCAGTTCAGGGTGATTCAAGCCCTGCTCACCAACTTCCATCTCCCCAAAAGTTCTCTGCTGCTGTTGGTGAGTGCCCTGATCGGCCGCGAAAACTTGTTGAAGCTGTACGCCGAAGCGATTGAAAGGAGCTATCGCTTCTTCTCCTATGGCGATGCCATGTGGATTGATGCAGCGGCGGTGCAGCCCCAGGCCCGCCCACCGGCACGCTGAGGCCTGAACGGTTATCGGTGAGGCCATAAAAAAAGCCCCGTCAACGACGGGGCCAAGGCTTCTGGTGGAGCCAGCTCAGACAGCCACCGGTTGCTCGATGATGCCGGTCGGCACTTCAGCGAACATCACCGAGGAGAGGTAACGCTCGGCCAGGTCGGGCAGTACCACCACGATGGTTTTGCCGGCATAATCGTCTTTCTCAGCCAGACGAATGGCGGCTGCAGCGGCGGCACCGCAGGAGATGCCCACAAGCAGGCCTTCCTCCTGGGCCAGGCGCAGGGCCATGGCAACGGACTCCTCGTTGGTCACCTGCTCAACCTTGTCGACCACGGAGAGGTCGAGGTTTTTGGGGATGAAGCCGGCACCGATGCCCTGAATTTTGTGGGGACCGGGCTTGACGGCCTCACCGTTCATGGTCTGGGTGATCACCGGGCTGTTGGTGGGTTCAACGGCCACGGATTCGATCGCCTTGCCCGCTTCATTTTTGATGTAACGGGAGACGCCGGTGATCGTGCCACCGGTGCCGACGCCCGCCACGAGCACGTCAATGGCGCCATCGCAGTCGTTCCAGATTTCAGGACCGGTGGTCTTGAAGTGGATTTCGGGGTTGGCGGGATTGTCGAACTGGCCAGGCATGAAGTACTTGGCCGGATCGCTCTCAGCGATTTCCTTGGCCTTGGCGATCGCACCGGGCATGCCTTTGGCGGCCTCGGTGAGGATCAGCTCAGCTCCGAGCACGGCCATGACCCGACGCCGCTCGATCGACATCGACTCGGGCATCGTCAGGATCAGCTTGTAACCCCGGGCTGCGGCGGTGAAGGCCAAAGCGATGCCGGTGTTGCCGGAGGTGGGCTCAACAATCACCTTGCCCTTGGTGAGCTTGCCGCTCTTTTCTGCGTCCCAGATCATGTTGGCGCCGATCCGGCACTTGACGCTGTAGGCGGGGTTGCGCCCCTCAACCTTGGCCAGCACAGTGGCCTTGCAGTTTTTGGTGACGTTGTTCAGCTTGACCAGCGGGGTGTTGCCGATGGCCTGGCTGTTGTCGTCGTAAATGCGGGACATGGAGCTGCTGTAGAGGGGCCCGAAGAAAACAAACTAATGATCGAAAGCCTCTCCTCACCCAGTTGTTAAGGGCTTTTTCAGAGTCTCACCGGACTCTTGGTCAGCAAACGCTTGCTCAAACCGCATCCACAGCGCCTCGGGGTCTTCCCGGCCGACGGACACACGGAGCAGATCAGCCGGCACACCGCATTGCTCCGCCCAGCTCAGTTCGTCGTAGTGGGCCAGCTGGGTGTAAGGGCACACCAGGCTGAAATCGGTGCCAAGACTGGGGCCTTTGCTGATCCGAAGCGCGTCGTAAACCCGCTTGGAATGCTCTTGGCCTCCTTTCAGTTCAAAGGAGAGCAGGCAGCCGTGGCCAGCACCGCTGCGCATCAAGGCGCGGAAGTTGGGGCAGCTCTTCGGATGCAGCACCCGCTGCACGGCCGGGTGCTCTTCGAGCCGTTCCGCCAGAAGCAGGGCGTTGGCATCGAGTTGCGGCACCCGCTGGAGCACATCCCGGCTAGCGATCTCCAGGGCGATGGCATCGGCATCGCTGAGTGGGGCGATGGCTGGAACCGCCGCCAGCAGGGTGGTCGCCCAGGCCGACTGCGGACTCACCAGCACACTGCCCGCCATCACATCACCTCGGCCAGCGAAGCTTTTGGTGAGTGAGGTGAAGATCAGATCGGCGTAGGGCAGGGCATTGAGGTTGATGCCGGTGCCGATCGTGTCATCGGCAATCACTGGAATGCCGCGGCTGCGGGCCAGGGCCGACACGCCTGGCAGATCCATGCAGCGCAGCAGCGGATTGCTGGGCAGCTCCACAATCACGGCCGCCGGTTGGAGCTGATCCAGGGCTACTTCCACCTCGGCAAGGCTCTGCGGTTGCAACAGCTCGCCACCGTGAAACACCACCTGCGGCTGCTTCAGCACATCCACATAGGGAAAGCCCAGCTGCAGCGTGGGCTTCCCGGGCCGCAGCGTCTGGATGGCGCTGAGTGCCGCATGCAGCCCGGCCATTCCCGCTGGATGCAGGCTGATCTGCTGGGCGTCGACGCTATGGATGCCAGCCAAGCGCTTTCGAATCACCTCGCGGGCGGCGTCGCCGTATGAGCTGCTGGGGGCCGTCTCCTTCCCTAGGGCGATGGCGGCCTGGCGGGAGGAGAGGCCCAGGCCGGTGTGCTGCCAGAACGCTTTGGCATGGGGGCTCGCCGCTGCATCACTGCGCAGGCAGGTCACCCCGGCAATGGCGATCAGCTCCGAGCGGCTCTCTGGTGCTTTGCGTTGGCAGTGGGCCAGGGCTGCCTGGGCTGCCGCTTCGGTGGGGTAAGGCCAGACCGTGGTGCCTGCAAGCTCCGAAGGCTGAACTAGTTGTCGGATCAGCGGATGCAGGCCGAAGCGGGGATAGATCGTCTGCAGGGCATCGCGGCAGGCCGGATCCTTCTCCTCGTAGGCGATCACATCGCACCAGCGCGGCAGCGCCACAGACACCGCATGGGGGGAGTCCGGAAGGGGATGGCCGAGATCAGAGCCCTGCCAGGCCGGATCGCTGAGCAGATTGCGGGGACTCACGCCAGCAGCTCCAGGGCCTGGTCCAGATCGGCCTGCAGATCGGCGAGGTCTTCGCAGCCCACGGAGAAGCGCACCAGGCCATCGTCGATGCCCAGTTTGGCCTTTACCTCAGCCGACACCGCGGCGTGGGTCATGGTGGCGGGGTGGCAGATCAGGCTTTCGATGCCGCCCAGGCTTTCGGCCATGGTGAACCAGCGCAGCTGTTTGCAGAGGGCATAGGTCTGCTCCTGGCTGGCGTTGAAGCTCACCGTCACGATGGCGCCACCGGCACGCATCTGACGGGTTGCCACCTGATGCTGAGGGTGATCGCTGCGGTGGGGGTAACGCACCCAGTTCACCTTCGCGTGCCCCGCCAGTTGATCGGCCAGGGCCGCGGCATTGGCCATCTGCTGCTTGAGCCGCAGTGGCAGGGTCTTGATGCCCCGCGTGATCAGCCAGCAATCAAAGGGGGACGGCTGCAGCCCAAGGGCCTTCTGGGAGAACACCATCTTCTGGTGCCACTCGGGATCGTTGGTGCACACGGCTCCACCGAGGGCATCGGAGTGGCCGTTGATGTACTTGGTTGTGCTGGTGAGCGAGAGGGTTGCGCCCAGCTCCAGCGGGCGCTGCACCAGGGCGGTGGCGAAGGTGTTGTCCACCACCACGGGGATGCCGAGGGGTTGGGTGATGGCACACACCGCCTCCAGGTCGATCACCTTGAGCAGAGGGTTGGTGGGGCTCTCCAGCCACACCATCGCTGGCTTCTGGGCTTGGATCTGCTCCAGTGCGGTTGGCTGGGTGAAGTCCACCCACGCGGTTTTCAATCCGAACTTCGCGAACACCTGCTCGAACAGCCGCACGGTGCAGCCGTAGAGGTTCTCTTCGCAGAGCACCAGATCGCCCTGTTTCAGTTGGGAGACCACGGCGGTGATGGCGCTGACGCCGGAGGCGAACACGGTGGCGTGGGCGCAGCCTTCAACCGAGGCGAGCACCCCATCAAGGATGCGGAAGTTGGGGTTGCCGGACCGGGTGTAATCAAATCCGCCGGCGTTGCCATGGGCAAAGGTGCTGGTGGGGAAGATCGGCGGCATCACCGTGCCGGTGTCTCCCGCAAAGCTGTCGCCGTGGTGGATCACCCGGGTGTTCAGGCCTGTGTTCACGGACGATCCATCGATTCGGACAGGCTAAGAAATCGCCTCTTCCATCCCAATAAAAAACCCCCGCCGTGTGGCGAGGGTTGATGACGATCGTTTGGATTGAACCGGTGGATCAGTCGAGGTCGGGCATGCCGAGCACAGGCTCAGCCTTGCGATCGATGCCTTTCTCGAAGCCAGCAGCAGCAGCGCGAGCGCGGCCGGCGTGCCAGAGGTGACCAACCAGGAAGAAGAAGGCGAGCACGAACTGCGTTGCACCCAGCCACTGGCGGAGGTTCACGTAGTTCACCGAGTTGGGCTCGGTGATGATGCCGCCCACGGAATTGATCGAGGCGTTGGGAGCGTGGGTCATGTACTCAGCCGCACGGCGCACTTGCCAGGGCTGAATGTCGTTCTGCAGCTTATCGAGGCTGAGACCGTTGGGGCCACGCAGGGGCTCCAGCCAGGGACCACGGAAGTCCCAGAAGCGCATGGTTTCACCACCGAAGATGATTTCACCGGTGGGTGAGCGCATCAGGTACTTGCCAAGGCCGGTGGGACCCATGGCGGAACCGATGTTGGCGCCGAGGCGCTGGTCACGCACCAGGAAGGTGAAGCTCTGAGCCTGGGATGCCTCAGCGTTTGTGGGGCCCCAGAACTCGGAGGGATAGGCGGTGTTGTTGAACCAGATGTAGGCAGAAGCGATGAAGCTCATGAAGCTCAGAGCGCCAAGGCTGTAGCTCAGGTAGGCCTCACCGTTCCAGATGAAGGCGCGACGCACCCAGCCGAAAGGCTTGGTGATGGCGTGCCAGATGCCACCGAAGATCAGGGTCAGACCCAGCCAGATGTGGCCACCAATGATGTCCTCCATGGAGTTCACACCGATGATCCAGCCCTCTCCACCGAAGGGAGCGCGGAACAGGTAACCGAAAATCACGCCCGGATCGAGGGTCGGGTTGGTGATCATGCGGACGTCACCGCCGCCGGGGGCCCAGGTGTCGTAAACGCCGCCGAAGAACATGGCCTTAAAGACCAGCAGCAGGCAGCCGACTCCCAGAAGGATGAGGTGGTAACCAATGATGTTGGTCATCTGGTTTTTGTCACGCCAGTCCTGGGAGAAGAAGGAGGAATAGTTCTCCAAGATCTCCGGACCACGCAGGGCGTGATAGAGGCCGCCGAGGCCGAGCACGGCGGAGCTGATCAGGTGCAGGACACCGACCACGAAGAAGGGGAAGAGATCAGTGACCTCACCGCCGGGGCCCACGCCGTAGCCAAGGGTGGCGACGTGGGGCATGCAGATGAAGCCCTGCTCGTACATGGGCTTGTCGAAGGTGAAGTGGCTCACCTCGAACAGCATCATTGCGCCGGCCCAGAACACCATCAGACCAGCGTGGGCCACGTGGGCACCAAGCAGACGGCCGGACAGGTTGATCAGGCGGGCGTTGCCAGACCACCAGGCATACCCGGTGGAGGGAAGGTCTTTGCCGCCAGTGGCGCCAAGACCGGGATTAGAGAGCGTTACCACGGGGCAGAACCTCTTCAGGGAAGACGAAGTTTTCGTGCGGCTGGTCAGCCGGTGCCATCCAGGCACGCAGACCTTCATTCAGAAGGATGTTCTTGGTGTAGAAGGTCTCGAATTCGGGATCTTCTGCAGCGCGGATTTCCTGGGACACGAAGTCATAGGCGCGCAGGTTGAGGGCCAGACCGATGATGCCGATGGAGCTGGTCCACAGGCCCATCACAGGCACGAACAGCATGAAGAAGTGCAGCCAGCGCTTGTTGGAGAAGGCGATACCGAAGATCTGGCTCCAGAAGCGGTTGGCGGTGACCATGGAATAGGTCTCTTCTTCCTGAGTGGGCTCGAACGCCTTGAAGGTGTTGGCCTGCTCACCGTCCTCAAACAGGGTGTTTTCCACAGTGGCGCCGTGAATGGCGCAGAGCAGTGCACCGCCGAGGATGCCGGCGACGCCCATCATGTGGAAGGGGTTCAGGGTCCAGTTGTGGAAGCCCTGGAGGAAGAGAAGGAAGCGGAAGATCGCAGCCACACCGAAGGAGGGCGCGAAGAACCAGCTGCTCTGGCCGAGGGGGTACATCAGGAAGACGCTGACGAACACCGCGATCGGACCGGAGAAGGCGATGGCGTTGTAGGGGCGGATGCCGACCAGACGAGCGATCTCGAACTGACGGAGCATGAAGCCAATCAGTGCGAAGGCGCCGTGCAGGGCCACGAAGGCCCAGAGGCCGCCGAGCTGACACCAGCGAACGAAGTCGCCCTGGGCCTCAGGGCCCCAGAGCAGCAGCAGGCTGTGACCCATCGCATCAGCGGGGGTGGACACAGCAGCGGTAAGGAAGTTGCAACCTTCCAGGTACGAGGAGGCAATGCCGTGGGTGTACCAGGAGGTGACAAAGGTGGTGCCTGTCAGCCAGCCACCTATGGCCAGGTAGGCCGTTGGAAGGAGAAGAATGCCGGACCAGCCGACAAAAACGAAGCGGTCGCGCTTGAGCCAGTCATCGAGGACGTCAAACCATCCCCGCTGTGGCGCGCGTCCTACAGCGATCGTCATGAGAGGTGAACGGTGCGGAAAGCCGCAGGCTGTGGGATACGCCGCGACCTTAACAATCTTCAAGCGACCTGCGGGGCTGATTTGTCTGAGCTGAAACCCCCTGTATCGCTCTGTTTCTTAGTGATTTTTTCCTATTTCGTCTTCGGGGCCTTTCTGCGGTCACAATGGCGCTTCGTTCTGACTGGGTCATGTCCGCAGCAGTGCTCGAGCAACCCGTGCTCGGCTCCCGTCGTCTCTCGAATTTTTTGGTGGCTTCGGCCGTCACGATTGGGGGCGTGGGCTTCCTCCTGGCGTCGCTCTCGAGCTACCTCGGTCGCGACCTGGTTCCCATTGGGCACCCTGCAGCACTGGTGTTTGTGCCCCAGGGACTGGTGATGGGCTTGTACAGCCTTGCTGCGGCGTTGCTGGCCACGTATCTCTGGTACGTGATCGCTGTGAACGTTGGTGGCGGCAGCAATCGCTTCGATAAGGATGCCGGTGTGGTGACCATCAGCCGCCGCGGTTTCCGCAAGCCTGTTCTGGTGGAAATTCCGCTTAAAGATGTCAAAGCGGTAAAGGTGGAGGTGCGCGATGGCTTCAATGCGCGCCGCCGCGTCGCCCTGCGAATCCAGGGACGCCGTGACATGCCGCTCACCCGCGTTGGTGAACCGCTTCCTTTGGCCCAGTTAGAGAAGGACGGTGCTGAACTGGCCCGATTCCTGGGCGTCAACCTTGAGGGCCTCTGATTCGATGCGTCGTCTTCGTTCCTGGGCGCTGCTGCTGCTCATCCCTTTGTTGGTGAGTTGCAGCACTTCCCCGCGCGCTTCGGTGGTGACCGGCTGTGCTGATGCTCAGGCGGCCTGCCTGCAGGGCCTGGCCACCGTCACCATACAGACGAGCCAGGGCGAGTTCACGATTGAAGTGAATGGCGATTCCGCTCCCCTCACCTCCGGCAATTTCATCGATCTGGTGCGGCGCGGCATCTACGACGGAACCATGTTCCATCGCGTTGTTCGCGAGCCCGTTCCCTTTGTGGTGCAGGGTGGCGATCCGCAATCCAGTGATCGATCGGTTCCCTTGGGGCAGCTCGGCACCGGCAGTTTTGTGGATCCCGACAACGGCCAGGCTCGGATGATTCCGCTTGAGATCAAGTTCCGATCCGAGCCGCAGCCCCGCTACAGCAGGGTCAGCACCAATCCAGCGGAACTTGATGGCCTGGAGTTGACCCACGAGCGTGGAGCGGTGGCCATGGCCCGCTCCCAGGCTCCTGATTCCGCCAGTGCCCAGTTCTATGTGGCCTTGCGTCCCTTGCCGGAACTCGACGGCCGATACGCCGTCTTCGGCCGTGTGGTCGATGGCATGGAGGTGGTGGACGCGATCCAACAGGGAGATCGCATCACCAAGGCGGTGTTAAAGGAGTGAACTCAGGCCGGCACCCGGCTTTGGCTCGGTGACACCTTGAGCATTTCGGTGTTCACACCTGAGGCCCGCTCAAGGGCCACCTTGCCGGTTCGGGCGATTTCGAGAATGCCGAAGGGGGCCATCAACCGTTCGAGGGCCACCAGCTTTCCGGGATCACCCACCACTTCCAGGGTCAGGGCTTCATCAGCCACGTCCACCACCTTGGCCCTGAACACCTGAACGAGTTCGATCACGGCGCCCCGGGATGCTGCCGGTGCTGAAACTTTGAGCAGCATCAGCTCCCGCTCCACAGCCGGGCGCTGTGTCAGGTCGAGGACCTGAAGCACATTCACCAGCTTGTCCAGTTGTTTGGTCATCTGCTGGAGCGTCTGGTCATCGCCCTCCACCACCATGGTCAGGCGCGACTGCCCTTCGGCTTCTGCTGGGCCGACAGCCAGGCTGTCGATGTTGAAGCCGCGTCGGGCGAAGAGTCCTGCGATCCGGCTGAGTGCGCCGGATTCGTCTTCAACCACCACTGAAAGGGTGTGTTTCATCGCCGCTGGTCGTCCCCTGCCGGTCTGGTCCTCCCAAGTTACGGTCCAGCCAGGGCAACAACACAGCCAGGAAGCGATCAGGCGCTTCGTCATGGGGGCAGTGGCCGCAGCGATCCAGCACCTTCAGCTCGAGTGCTGTGTGGCTGGCGGCCACGGATTCCCCGACGGCCAGGGGCACAAACCGATCCTGACGGCCCCAGATCAGCAGCATCGGCACCCGCAGTTGTTCGAGCAGGGCTGGGGCGGTGGCGCCTCGGGGGCGGTTGGCCATGCCCAGGCTCATGCCCCGCAGGGCCCGGGCTGCTGTAGGGCGCCGGGCAGGACGGGCGATCAGCTGCAGCAGCTCCGGATCGGATTGGATCGACTGCCAGTAGGCCCCCTGAAGCCCGGCTTTGAGCAAGCCCGTGCGCGCGATCAAGGGCACCACAAGTTCAAGCGGAAGCACGTGCAGCACCAGGGCGAGCAGGCGCCGCTGCCAACGCCGCCGCCAGGGCGCCCGCCGTTTCGGCAACGGTTGAATCAGGGCAGGGTCCGGCAGGGGCGCGGCGACCACCGCCCGCACCCGGCTTGGCGCCAGCACCGCCGCGGTGAGTGCGGTCAGGCCCCCCAGGGAATTGCCGATCACCACCGCTGGCCCTTGCACCACCTGATCGAGGAATGCGCACACCTGCAGGGCCCAGAGTCGGTTGTCCATCTGCCGTGCCGGCTGGGCGGATTGGCCGAAACCCAGCAAATCCAGGCTGTAGACCCGCCAGCCCTGTTCGGCCAGGCGCGGCGCGCAGTGGCGCCAGTGTCCGCTGGCGGCGCCGAAACCGTGCAACAGCAGCAGGGCAGGGCCCGCTTCAGGGCCGCTGACCCGCCAGTGGCAGGGCCAGCCCTTCCACTGCCAGGTGCTCTGGACCCCCCACTCGGCAGTCTGGACAGCAGCAGGTGGCACCCTTCTGACCTCAACCGATCATCACTATCGCGAAGGTTTGGCTGAGCTCAGCCTTGGCCCAGGCTTTTTCAGGCCTGAGTCGCGTCCGGCCCGGGACCTTTCGGTGTTGCTGGCCCGTCACCAGAGCCTCCATGCCACGCGGCCCCTGCGCTGGCTGGATCTGATGGCCGGTTGTGGGATCAGAACCCTGCGCTGGGGGTTGGAGGCGCTGGCCAACACGGCCGTTGAAACGGAGCTCTGGATCAACGATGGGGATCCCGACCGGCTGCCGCTGATCCAGGCCAATCTGCAAAGGCTGGGGTGCTCAATGCGGCTCACGGCTGAGGCTGCAGACCTGCTGCTGCACCGCTCGATTGTTGAGCGCCACTGGTTCGATTTCATCGACCTTGATGCCTTCGGTGCTCCTGGGCCTCTGATTCAGCCGGCTCTTCAGGCTCTGCGCTTCGACGGCCTGTTGTTTCTGGCCTCCACGGATGGTCGCTCCCCCACTGGCCATGACCGGCCGGGCGCTATTCGCAGCCTCGGGGCTGCCGCTCGAGCCCATCCCTCCAGCTGGGAAATGGCCCTGCGGCAGCAGATCGGGCTGGTGGCGCGTCAGGCCTGGATGCTGGGACGCGGACTGCAGCCGCTGTTCAGCTTCAGTGAAGGCCGCACCTTTCGCCTAGCGCTGCGCCTGCGGCGCCAGATCCCCGCAGGTGATGAACAGAAGCTGGGGCTGGTGGCCCGTTGCGAACGCTGTGGTGCTCAACGGGTGCAGCCCCTGCTCAAGCTCAGCGGCTGGCCCGCCTGTGATTGCGCGGCTGGTCAGGGGCGCTGGAGCATCAGCGGCCCGCTGTGGATTGGTCCCTTGCAGGAGCCACAGTTTTTACAGCAGCTGATTGCCGAGGCTCAACAGCTGGGGCGTCAGCAGATCAGCCCTGCCACCCTTCGATTGATGCAGCGTCTGCAGGCGGATCCCGGCGATCGCCCCACGGTCTGGCCCACTGATGAGCTGGCCCGACGGCTGGGCAGCGGTGGACCAACAGCTCTGGGGCCATTGGTGCAGGCGCTCCAGGCGGCGGGTTATCGCGCCAGTGCCAGTGGCGTCATGCCGGGCCAGGTGCGAACTGATGCGGAATTACCGCAGCTGTTACAGATCTGCGCCAGCCTGCGGGGGGAAGGGATTTAAATGGGCGGGTGATCGCTTTGCCCAGACCATGGCTGCTGAGATTTTTGGAACTGCTGCGATCTTCTGGGTCTTGATTCCCGTCGGCCTCGCTGGTGGTGCTCTGCTGCTGAAGCTGCAGGGCGACGACTGAGGCAGTCGCTTTGCTACCGGGGCTATTAAGCTCCACCCTTCGTGAGGAAGGCGCCGATGCAAGTGCTTGTGGTGGGTGGCACCGGCACCCTGGGACGACAGGTCGCCCGTCGTGCCCTTGACGCCGGCCACCAAGTGCGCTGCATGGTGCGGACCCCCCGCAAGGCTGCCTTTCTTCAGGAATGGGGTTGTGAGCTGACCCGGGGCGACCTGTTGGAGCCCGACAGCCTCGATTACGCCCTTGAGGGCATGGATGCCGTGATCGATGCATCCACCAGTCGCCCCAACGACCCCCGCAGCATCTACGAAACGGATTGGGATGGAAAGCTCAATCTGCTTCGTGCCTGTGAGCGAGCAGGGGTGAAGCGTTTTGTCTTTCTCTCGCTGCTGGGTGCGCATCAGCACCGCCAGGTTCCCTTGATGGACATCAAGGCCTGCACCGAGAAGCTGCTTGAGTCGTCGGATTTCGACTACACGATCCTGCAAGGTGCCGCCTTCATGCAGGGGGTGATCAGTCAGTTCGCCATTCCTGTTCTTGAGAGTCAGACGGTGTGGGTCAGTGGCAGCCCCACGGCCATTGCCTACATGAACACTCAGGACATGGCCCGCTTCGCCGTCGCGGCACTCGAGCGGGAGGAAACCGTGCGTGGCACCTACCCCGTTGTTGGTCCCAAGGCCTGGAACACTGGCGAACTAGTGCAGCTCTGTGAACGCTGCAGTGGCAAGACAGCCCGAGTGTTTCGGGTGCAGCCCGTCCTGATGAACCTGATGCAGGGGGTGGCGTCCTTCTTTGAACCCGCCGTCAACGTGGCGGAGCGCTTGGCCTTTGCTGAGGTCACCGGCAGCGGTCAGACCCTGGATGCCCCCATGCAGAACAGCTACGCCGCCTTCGGTCTTGAGGCCTCGGAGACCACGGACATGGAGGGCTACATCGGTGAGTACTACGACACGATCCTGAAGCGTCTGCGCGAGATGGAAGCCGATCTCGACAAGGACGCGAAGAAAAAGCTGCCCTTCTGAGCCTTGATCTCTCTTGGTTCTTTTGTACTATCGCCACAATTGATTCTGTTCTGATGGCTGTCGCTCAGCTCAAAAATCTGCAGCGGCGTCTGCAGTTGTTGTCGGATGAGGCGGAACAAGGCCTCAACCGCGTCTGCGGCCATGAGCTGTGGAAGTCGGTGGGCCCCGATGCAGTGGATGGCATGGCCGACCCCGACCGACGGGCCGAGGCCAACTACTGGTACGGCCAGTGGAATGTGGTGCGTGAGCTGCAGGAGGCGATCGGCTGATGGCGGAATCGTGTTGTTCGGCCCCAGTGCCCCAGTCTCTGGATCAAACCCAGGCAGTCGAAGCCCGCTATGGGGCTGCGGCCCAAGAGCAGGAAGCCTGCCTTTGCACTCCGGTCGGCTTCGACCCTGCCCTGCTCAAGGTGATCCCTGAGGCTGTTGTTGAGAGGGATTACGGCTGTGGTGACCCCACCCGCTGGGTGAAGCAGGGGGATCGGGTGCTCGACCTGGGCAGCGGCAGCGGCAAAAATGCCTTCATCTGCAGCCAAATTGTCGGTTCATCCGGCCGCGTGACTGGTGTAGACCGCAACGCTGACATGCTGGCCTTGTCCCGTGAAGCGATCCCGGTAGTTGCTTCGGCCGTGGGCTTCGACAACGTCCGTTTTGTTGATGGTGCCATCGAAGCCCTGGATGCCCCCACGGCCACGGGTGAACCCCTGATCGCTGACGGTTCGATCGATGTGGTGCTGAGCAACTGTGTGCTCAACCTGGTGAACCCGTCGGCACGCGACAGGCTCTTGGCCAACATTCGCCGGGTCCTGGCTCCCGGTGGTCGCGTTGCCATCAGCGACATCGTTTGCGATCAGGTGGTGCCCCTGCGTTTGCAGCAGGACCCTGATCTCTGGAGCGGCTGCATCAGCGGCGCCTGGCAGGAGCAGGCCTTCCTGGAGGCATTCGAAGCTCTTGGTTTTGAGCAGGTTCGCTACGCCGATCGCAGTGAGCAGCCCTGGCGTGAGGTGGAGGGCATTGAGTTCCGGGCGGTCACCCTCGTCGGTGCCCTCCCTGCCGATGTCCTCCCCGCTGAGCAGCAGCGCTCGAGCTGCTGTTGATCAGGCGGTTGAGCCGTTCCTCCTCAGCTGTTGTCACCGCACGCCAACTGCCGGGTTGAAGGCCCGTGAGGTCCAGCGGTGGACCGTTGTCCATCAGATCGATGCAGCAGCGCACCAGACGCAACGTCGGCAGGCCAACAGCCGCCGTCATCCGGCGCACTTGCCGGTTGCGCCCCTCGGTGAGGGACAGCTGCAACCAACTGGTGGGAATCGCAGCGCGAAAACGAATCGGAGGTGTTCGTTCGGGCAACTGCGGTTGGTCTTGGTTCTGAAGCCAGTGCGCCTTCGCTGGCAAGGTGCGGCGCCCCTGAACCACAACGCCATCGCAGAGCTGTTGCAGTTGTTCGGTGTTGGGAGTGCCTTCCACCTGCGCCCAGTAGCTGCGCCAGTGGCCAAAGCGAGGGTCAGTGAGGCGCTGTTGCAGTCGGCCGTTGCTGGTGAGGATCAGCAGCCCCTCGCTGTCTGCATCGAGTCGACCCGCGGCGTACACCTGGGGCACATCAACAAAGTCGCTCAGGCAACCCCAGCGGCTTCCCTCCTCAGGCGTGAATTGACTCAAAACCCCGTAGGGCTTGTTCAGCAGCAGCGTCGTCAAGTCAGCTTGCGTTTTCGCGCATCCTCCACAGGTTGACCACGCCAATGGAGATCAGCAGCAGGCCGAGATCCAGGCTCAACGGGGGGAGAATCACGGCAGGGGGATGTGTATCGGCGTTGGAGCCTAAGGGCTGTGTTGTCTCTGCGGGGTGCAAGTGGCCTTCTAAACTGACTGCAGCAAGACAGAACTGGCCACCAGCGCATGATCGAAACCTCGGGCGTGATCGAGAAGGAACAGGGCAACGGGTTCTATCTGGTCACCCTCGAGCAGCCTGCTGGTCACCAATGCCTCTGCAGAGCGGCTGGAAAGCTCACCAAGTTCCGGATCAAATTGCTCGCGGGAGACAAGGTGCTGGTAGAGATCAGCCCCTACGACCTCACCCGTGGCCGCATCACCTACCGCGAGCGCAATGCCGGTGCTCCCGGCGGTCGTCCCGGCGGCAACCGCCCCGGCGGCCCGCGCCGTCGCTGAGGGCTGTTGCCCTCAGGCTGCTGCCTGAAGGCAACCTTCAATTGCAGCTTTGAATTCACTGCGCTGCTTTACGCCACGCCATTGCTTCACCATGCTTTTGTTGTGGAACAGCTGCACCGTGGGTGTGCCGCTCACTCCGGCCTGTTCGGCGATCTCTTGATCGGCCTCAATGTCGATGACAACGGCCTGGGCTGATCCATCAAGCTCTTGAATCACCCGCTGCAGCTGGGGCTTCAGCACGTGGCAAGGGCCGCAGGTGGGTGAGGTGTAAATCACCAGCAGGGGCTTGGCGCTGTCGTGATAAAGCTTGCGCAGGGCAAAGCTTCCTTTCTGCCAAAGCCCCTGGGGGTCGTAGGTGGCTTCCGTGGTGACATCCACATTCACAGGACGTTCCGCCACTGCCGGCTCCACCTGCTCACGCTGCACCCGGGTGGCCAGGTTGTGGTGACTCAGCCAGCGCTCTGCTGCCAAGGCCGCCTTGCAGCCGCTGCCAGCTGCGGTGATGCCCTGTCTCCATTCGGCATCGGCTACATCGCCGGCCGCGAAGACGCCTTCCATGGACGTTTCCGGTCGTCCCGGTTCCGTTGTCAGGTAACCCTTTTCGTTCAGATCGATTTGCCCCTGAAGCAGATCGGTGTTGGGGGTGTGGCCGATGGCATAGAAGAGCCCCTTAGCGGCGATGGTGGATGCACTGCCCTCGATGCGATTGCGCAGGGTCATCGACTGCATCCAGTCGTCCCCGCTCACGTCGTCGATCTCGCTGTTCCAGTGCACCGTGATTGAGTCGTTGGCCAACACCCGATCAGCCATGGCGGCACTGGCGCGGAGTTTGTCGGAGCGCACCACCAGATGCACGTGGCTTCCGTACTTGGTGAGATACACCGCCTCTTCACAGGCAGAGTCGCCGCCGCCCACCACGGCGAGTTCCTCGTTGCGGAACTGCGGTGTGGCGCCGTCACAGATCGCGCAGGCGCTGATCCCTTTGCTCCAGAAGGTTTGCTCTGAAGGCAACTGGAGGCGGTTGGCGCTGGCGCCCGTGGCAATCACCAGGGCGTGGGTGCGGATGGTCTGTCCTTCCACCTCAATGCAGTAGGGCTTGGAGCTGAAATCAATGCTGTCGGCATCCGCTTCAAGCAGGTGAGTGCCCCACCGCACCGCCTGAGACTTCATCAGGTCCATCAGGTCGGGCCCGAGCACTCCGTCCGGGAAGCCAGGAAAATTCTCCACATGGGTGGTGGTCATCAGCTGGCCACCGGGGATGCCACCGCGTTGGAACCCTGTGACTAGAAGCGGTTGCAGATTGGCCCGTGCGGCGTAGATGGCAGCTGTGTACCCGGCTGGCCCTGACCCAACGATGACCAGATTTTCGATGTGATCTGTATCGGCTTGACCCACCGCTTAAGCGAACTGACTATGAGTTAAATCTAAAGCCCTGCTGGAAGCCGACGTGAGCAAAGGCTTGGAAATGAATGATTGAGCTTCAGGAGAATTTAAGAAAACCTTCAGATTTCAACTTGTGAGTCGTTGGAGCTGGGGTCGTGAATCGGACGCCGTTTGCTCGGGTTGCGCGGAACCGCCAAAACATTGGCCTCAAGCATCTCAACGTTTTCGCCGATGCATGTGATCCATTCGCAGAATTCTTGCGTTATCGCATAACTGTCTTCATAGCGCTCTTCCTTGTCCAGGACTGCGATGCGCGTGGATGCCCAGCCCGTTGCAACGACGATCCGGCGTTCCATTGCGGCGTCCATGACTGTCTCCTCGATGTTGATCAGATTGGCGGATCGGGGGTCCCTTTCGGCCGTTCATTTGCACAAATTCGCATTTTCCTCTGGCCAATGCTGTGCTCAGCGCTGCAAAAAAGCGGGCAATTCGGGCGTTTTCAGCCGGATCACAGCACCGGCTCCATCCTCCACCGCCTCCAGGGGAAGGCTCGGCCCGCGCCAGGCTCCAACCCCTGGCTGCTGGTCCTCGACTTCCGGCTCCTGAGGCCGCAGCACGTAGGGCTCGGCCACTGACCATGACCTGGCGTAGTCCATCAGCAGCGGGTCTGCCGGAGCAAACACGTAAGAGGCTTCTCTGGGAATGGCTTCACGGGCGGCCAGTTCGGGCGTCATCCGCACAGCCCGGGTGATGCCCTGCACGAAACGGCTTCGGGTCACCACGGTGGTCAGATAGGCCACCACCCGCAGACGTGGCGCATCAAAGCCCTCCGCGCACATGTCGATGCTCACCAGCCAATCGGCGTTACCGCTTTGGAAGGCGTTCAAGCGCTCCGTTGCTTGGGGGCTCTGGGAATGGATTAACTCCACCCGGTTGCCGTCGTCGATCAACACCCGGCTGATGGCTTCGGCGTGGCTGATGTCGCGGGCGATCACAAGACCAGCAGCCTGCGGCTGCCGCTCACGCAACTGATTCAGTTTCTGTTGGGCGCGCAGCAGAACCTGCTGGCCAATGCTGCTGCTATCGGCCAGGCGGATGGCGCGACGCAGGTTGCGCGCGCGCCAGCTTTCCCGTTGCTCAGCCGAGAGGGGGGAAACGTCGCGGTCGGGGTGTCCTTCGCGGCTGTGTTCCACCCAGCCGTCCTGAAAACGGAACTCCAGGGGGCGCACATCCCCTGCGGCGATTAAGCCCCTGGGCTCAACGCAGAGATCCGGTCGGATCTGCTCAACCCAACCGCCGTCATCCAGCCGCACCCGCATGCGCCGGGCGGCGCAGAACGCCAGGTTGTCGGCACGAAAGGGGGTCCCCGTGAGCCCCAGGCGCAGCCGCACGCTGCCGGTCAGCTCAAGAAAGGTCTGCCCCCAGGCGGTGGCATCCGGCTCGTCGGGATCAACGCCGAGATGGTGGGCCTCATCGGCGATCGCCATGCAGGCGCTCAGGCCCCATTGCTCGAACCGTGCCCCCAGAGCCTCGCGCTGGCGACCGGCCCCCTGATAGGTCACCAGCAAGCCATCAGCGTCTTGGCTTCGCTCCGGCGGGCAAGGCCACTCCTCCAGCCGCAAGCCAAGACGCGCCGCGGCGGATTTCCACTGATTGAGGATTGAGGTTCGGTGGCAGAAGACCAGGAAATGGTCCAGCCGGCCTTGATCGCGCATGGCGCGGAATCCCAGCAACGCCCCGAGGGTTTTGCCTGCCCCTGGGCCTGCAAACACCAGCAGGTCGCGGCTGCTGCCCTCGAGCTCGAGCCTGCGCAGCAGCAGCTGGATCAGCTGTTGCTGCCACTGCCTTGGTTGAACCTGGCGGGCTTGGGACTCGTTCGTGGTCTGCCTGGCCGGGAGGTTGAAGCTGACGGCTGAGATATCACCTCCCGGGAAGATGAGTCTTTTTAACCATTCCTTTGCGCCGTGGCATCTCTACCGTCCGGCCATCAGCTCCATCGGGATCGGGTCCCGCCCATCGCCATGGCCCAACGTCGTTTCTTCAGCAGCCCCCTCGATCAGCAGCGCGACCAGCTCGATGGCTGCTGGCAACTCGAATGCGACATCGATCCGTTGATTCTTCGGGCCCGGGTTCTGCACCGCCGCGGAGAGGTGAACGGGGCCGCCGGCCTCGAACAGGAAGTGCTGCCGATCGTCTGATCCGGCAGCACGTCTTGGATCATCAGCGCTTGCTTTAGAGCGCCTGCTTCAGAGCGCTTCGGCGTGGTTGACCACCAGGTGCTCCACCTCCTTCAAGGCCTCCTCTGAGGCGGAGCGAGCTGCTGTGAAATCCCCTTTGGCGCTGTCCAGCAGCTGCTGAGCGAGCCGATCCAGCAGCTCCTCTTTGTGCTCCTCAAGCATCGCCACGATCTCGGTTTCTACCAAGGTGCGCACCGCTTGAATGCGCAGGTCGTCGTTGTCGGCTTCCGCGAAGGTGCCCTGCACGAGTTCCTGGATGAACAGGCGGTGCACTTCGCTGCTGCGCAGGAAGCTTTCCGTGGCGTTGATCATCCCGTCCACCAGGGTGCGATCGGGTTCGCTCTCGCCGTCGTTGAGCTTGAATTCCCAGTCGAGATGGCGTCGCTGCCAGCCGGCCGTATGCAGGCTCGGCATCACACTTTGCGAAAAGGTGTCGACGGAGATTTCATAAATCCGCTCCGCCAGCCGTTCACACCAGTCTTTGCCGTGCAACTGGAGGGTGGACTGCATGGTTTCCCGTTCAACGGCATGGCCACCGTGGTGGCTGTGGCAGAGGCCGTCGGGACACTCGATTGCGCTGAGACCCATGGGGAGCACAGAGGGTCCACTTCACGTAGCAAGAACGACAGAAGTTCTGTGCGTTCTTCAGGAAGTTTCCTCGATCTCGAGAAGGCGACCTTCTACCCTGTGCCGGGTCGGTGGTTGTGTTCCCCTTGCCCAGACTTCTTATACCGGTGGAGTCGACGCCGGGAGAAAACCGCGTCGCGGCAACACCGGACACGGTCAAGAAATTTGTTTCGTTGGGCTGCAGCGTCGCAGTCGAACGCGGAGCCGGTACCCCCTCCGGATACCTCGATGAGGCCTACGCCGAGCAGGGCGCGGATCTCATTGGGACGGGAGATTCGTCGGCGTGGAGTCAGGCCGACGTTCTCCTCTGTGTTCAGTCTCCGAGCGCAGCCACCCTGGCCCGCCTGCGCCAGGGAGCGCTGGTGGTGGGTCTGCTGTCCCCTTATGCCAACGAAGAGCTGACGGCCGCCCTGCAGCGCAGCGGGCTTTCAGCCATGGCGCTCGAGCTGCTGCCCCGGATCAGCCGGGCCCAGTCTGCTGATGCGCTCTCCTCCCAGGCCAACATCGCCGGATACAAGTCGGTGCTGCTGGCCTCCGCCGCGCTGGACCGTTACTTCCCGATGCTGATGACGGCAGCGGGCACCGTTCAGCCGGCCAAGGTGGTGATTCTTGGAGCCGGTGTGGCCGGCCTTCAGGCCGTGGCCACAGCACGTCGTCTGGGTGCTGTGGTGTACGTCAGTGACATCAGACCTGCCGTGAAGGAGCAGGTGGAATCGCTTGGAGCCCGCTTCATTGAGCCCCCCGAGATGGAGGACAAGCCTTCGGAATCCGGTGGCTATGCCAAACAGGCCTCCGACGCTTTCCTGGCGGCCCAGCGTCAGCAGCTGTCGGATCAGCTGGCGGAGGCCGACGTGGCCATCTGCACCGCCCAGGTGCCGGGCCGCCGCGCTCCGCGTCTGATCAGCGAAGACATGCTCGATCGGATGCGCCCCGGTGCGGTGGTGGTGGATCTGGCCGTGGCCCAGGGTGGCAACTGTGCCGACACCGTTCCTGGTCAGACCGTGGATCGCAAGGGTGTGAAGCTGATCGGTGGTAATGACCTGCCCTGCAGCGTTCCCAATCACGCCAGTGCGCTCTACGCCCGCAACCTCGTGGCTCTGCTGGAGCCCACCTTGAAGGATGGCGTCCTCAGCCTTGATCCCGAGGATGAACTGATCGCCGGTTGTCTGATCGCCCAGGACGGCACCATCCGTCGTGGCGATGTTCTTACCCCAGGTGCCAACTGATGTTTGTTGAATTCCTCTGGGTTCTCCTGCTTGGCAGCCTGCTTGGGCTGGAGCTGATCGGCAAGGTTCCCCCCACCCTGCACACTCCTTTGATGAGTGGTGCCAATGCCATCTCCGGCATCACCGTGTTGGCAGCGCTCACCGCCATCATCAAAGCCGGCGACAACACCGTGCTGTTGCTGCTCGGTTCCGTCTCGCTGGGCTTTGCCCTGTTCAACGTGATCGGGGGCTTCCTCGTGACCGATCGCATGCTGGCCATGTTCAGCCGCAAGCCTGCCCGCAAGGAGAACCGCTGATGTCTGACCTTCTCAAATACGCGATCGAGCTGGTTGCGGTTCTGCTGCTGGCTCTCGGCATCAAGGGTCTCTCCAAGGTGCGTTCCGCCAGGGGCGCCAACCAGCTGGCCGCTGTGGCCATGGGCCTTGCGGTGCTGGGTCTGCTGATCAACTACCTCGGCACCAGCGGCATCAGCATCGCCGCCTGGACTTGGATCATCGCCGGAACGTTGGTGGGTGGTGTGCTCGGCGCCATCACCGCCCAGCGGGTGCCGATGACCTCGATGCCGGAGACGGTCGCCCTCTTCAACGGCTGCGGTGGCATGTCGTCACTGCTGGTGGCTCTGGCAGCTGCGCTGTACCCGGCTGCCCTCGATGCGGCAGGCCCCGTGGCCGTGGTGTCGATCGTTGTTTCCGTGTTCGTGGGTGCGATCACCTTCACTGGTTCGATCGTGGCCATGGCCAAGCTGCAGGGTTGGCTGTCCACGCCGGCCTGGATGCAGAGCAAGGCGCGCCATGCCGTGAACATTGCGCTGGCGGTGGCATCCCTGGTGGGTGCCGTTGAGATGCTGCGCAACGCTGATTCGAGCACGGGCCTCTGGCTGCTGGTGGTGGCCTCCGGCCTGCTGGGAATCGGGGTGACGCTGCCGATCGGCGGCGCCGACATGCCTGTGGTGATCTCCCTGCTGAACAGCTATTCCGGTGTGGCTGCTGCCGCTGCCGGTTTCGTGGTGGGCAGCCAGCTGCTGATTGTTGCCGGCGCCATGGTTGGTGCTGCTGGCCTGATCCTCACCCAGGTGATGTGCAACGGCATGAACCGTTCCCTGGTGTCTGTGCTGTTCGGTGGCGCCCTGGGTGCCACGAGCGCTGCAGGCGGTGGCGGCGGTGAATACACCAACATCACTAGCTGCAGTGTTGAGGAATGCGCCCTCACCCTCGAGGCCGCTGAACGGGTGGTGATCGTTCCTGGCTATGGCTTGGCCGTGGCTCAGGCGCAACACACCCTCAGGGAAGTTACCCGGGTGCTGGAGAGTGCTGGCATCGATGTGGCCTATGCCATTCACCCGGTGGCCGGTCGTATGCCGGGTCACATGAATGTGCTTCTGGCTGAGGCCGATGTGCCCTACGAGCAGCTTCAGGAGATGGATCAGATCAATCCCGAGTTCCCCGCCACCGACGTGGTGCTGGTGCTGGGTGCCAATGATGTGGTCAATCCCCAGGCCAAGAACGACCCCAATTCGCCGCTCTACGGCATGCCCGTTCTGGATGTGCAGGACGCCCGCACGGTGTTCGTAGTGAAACGGGGCATGAGCGCTGGCTACTCCGGCATCAAGAACGATCTGTTCGAGCTGGCCAACACCTCGATGCTGTTCGGCGATGCCAAGAAGGTGCTCGGCGACCTCCTGGTGGAACTCAAGGATCTGGGCCTGGGCAAGAAGTGATGGGCCGCGGCGTGGATAACCCCCAGCTGCGGGAGCGGCTGGGGGTTCCGTCGTTTGAGCAGCGCTGGCCCTGGATCGGCGGCGACCTGCAAACCCTGCGCGACACCCTGCGCGAGGTGGATCTTCCCCACGATCAAGGGGTTCCGATTGAAATTCCCGTGCCAGCCCTGCCCAGTGGAGCGGCGGCTGCCGGGTCGTTGCTGGCCCTGCTCGATCAGCCGGAAGGGGACCCCAAGGGCTTGGTTTTGCTGCTTCATGGCCTGGGGGGATCCAGTTCCCGGGAGGGCCTGAGGCGGATGGGTGTGGCGCTTCAGGCCGCCGGTTTTGCGGTGCTGCGCCTCAACCTGCGCGGCGCTGATCCAGGTCGTCACCTTGCGGGTGGCACCTATGCAGCACGCTGCAACAGCGATCTGCTGCCGGTGATTGCTCGGGCCCGAAGCTTGGCGGCGGGTCGCCCACTGCTGGGGGCAGGCATTTCCCTGGGCGGCACGATGCTGCTCAATGCCGCTCTGGCTTCCCCCGGCGTGCTTGATGGCCTCTTCTGTGCGAGCAGTCCCTTGGATCTGGCCGCCTGCAGCGCCTCGATCGAGCGACCGCGCAATCGGGTCTACCAACGCTGGCTGCTCAAGCGGTTGGTGCATCAGACCCTCGCGGATCCCTTTGGGGTGAACGCCGACGAGGAAGCCAAGCTGCAGGCGACGCCCCCCCGTTCGATTCGTGAGTTCGACAGTGCCGTGACGGCTCCCCGCTGGGGGTTTGCGGATGTGGAGGCCTACTACCGCGAGGCTTCACCCCTGCAGCATCTGGTGCCTGCCTGCAAAGCGATGCCACCCACCTTGCTGCTGCAGGCCCTGGATGATCCCTGGGTTCCTGCCTCCTCTGCAATGGATCTGGCAGAGGCGCTGCCGCCGAAGGCTGCGATTCGCACCTTGTTCACGCTACGGGGAGGGCACAACGGCTTCCATGGCCGTGACGGCTGCTGGGGCGACCAGCTGGCGGCGGCCTGGCTCAGGGACGTTGTTGCTGGCTAAGCCGTGATTCCTACTGGTTGCGGGCCTCTCTCGCTCTTCAGTAATAGAAGGCCCGATCGCTTGGGTTCTGATACACAGCACCACCGCAGCGTGTGGCAATCCTCCACAGCGCTTTGTGGATCGGTGTGGAGTCGTAGCGCACCAGCTCAGGGAACCTCTGCCTCAGCAGTTGGTTGCCACGCCAGGCGTTGTAGTGCGGAATCGATGAATTGACGTGATGGCACACGTGGGTTGAGCCGATTCCATGGTGCAGCAGGTTGAGGATGGGCCCGTAGGGACGATCAACCGTTTGCAGGGCTCCCTTCGACCAAGTCCAGGTTTCGTTGGAGAAGTGAGGGATGTCGGCGTTGGTGTGCTGCAGCCAGGTGTAGGTGGTCAGCCACATGTTGATCACCAGGTAGGGCAGTCCGTAGACGCAAAGCACACGGAGCAGGGAAAACTGCACGGAGGCGATGATCAACAGGGCAACCATGGCAAGCAATCCCAGATTGGATCGCAGCATCCATTTGCCGAATGACTGCGGGAAAAGGCGGCGTTTGCCGTTGAAATTGCGCTTACGATTCCAAAAATGGGAGGTGGGGGAGTCGTAGTCTTCGCCGCCGGTGGCGCCCAGGAAGAGATAAAGCTGCCAGCCAATCACGAGGTGATTGAACAGAGAAATGATTCCGAAGACGGTGGGATTCAACCTCTGCTTGAGCTGTTCGGTGGTTCGGCCCATCGGTGATGTTGCCCGCGGCGGAACATGGGTTTCTCCCTGTTCCAGGTGATTGCAGTGGGCGTGGTGCACCGCGTGGCTGTGGGCCCAGCTGTAATACGGCACCAGCAAAATGCTGTGCAGTACAAAACCCACAACGCCTTCAATCCGGCGGTTGGGGTGGAAGGCGTGATGGCCGCATTCATGGGCGATCACCCAGCAGCCCATCGCGATGGTGCCGGTGATCACTCCGTAGAGGAGCCAGACGGGGGTGGCGGCTGCAGAGAGCGGAATAAGTGTTCCCAGTCCGATGGCCAGCAGCGAAAGGCCTGCAGACATGGCCAAGCTCGCCCACGACTTCGCTGGGCTCAGCTTGGAGAGCTCTGCTGGCAGGGCACTGAGCAACTCAGCTTTGCTGGGGTAGGAGATGGATTCAGCGCTGTCTTCAGGGGCTGGATTTGCGGGTCGGGTCGCTGTTGCAAATGCCAAATGGAAGCCTCAAGACAAGCGCTCAACAGTTGGAGCTTTAGGTTTTCATTATAATTGCTTGACCTGCGAGCTGTGGGGGAATGGTGTTGCAGAGCCCGATCGCAATTGTTCGGATTTCGTTGTTGGGAATTCCGGCTGAATTTCAAACTCTTTTTGCCTCGGATCCTCTTCTTTAGTAGTGATTTGAGCTTTTCGCTAATCCTTTCCTGGGTTTATTTGGGGTCTAATTTCTGCTGAAAGGACGCCATTGATTGCCTCGAATGGTGTTCTTTTGAGAATCCATTCTTCGACAGGTTGTTGGCCGATGATGTGTTGTTCCATGATTCTTTTGACGCGATCTGGCGAAACATCGGAATACCAAATTCCGTCTGGCCAGACCAGAAGAATCGGCCCTCGTTCGCACACCCTGAGGCAATCGGCTTTGCTGCGCAGAACAATCCCCTCGGGGCGTGCTGCATTTTCGAGATCCAGTTCACGAACAATGCTCTTCAGTGCATTCCAGGTTTGTGCCCCAAGCACTGAATCGCAGCATTTGGCTTTGGTGGCGGTTGCGCAGAGCAGGAGGTGATGGCTGACCCGTTGCATGCCTAAGCGGCGATGGCTCCCATGGGCAGACGGGTCACACCGCGGTTCACCTGTTCCCGCACGGCCGTTCGCGCCCACTGATCCACCCGCAGCACGTCGTCCAACTGAGGCTGGGCCATCAGATCGGGTTTATGACGCTCGCAGGCGGCCTCGATCACTGTGGGGATGTCGAGGAAGTGAATCTTTTCCTCGAGGAACTGCGCCACAGCTTCCTCGTTGGCAGCATTCATTACTGCGGGCATGGTGCCGCCGGCGCGTCCAGCGGCGTAGGCCAGCTCCATGCAGGGGTACTTGGCGGGATCGGGGGCCCGGAAGCTGAGCTGACCCACTTCCGTGAGATCCAGTCGCCGCCATGGCGTCTCAAGGCGTGAAGGCCAGCTGAGGCAGTAAAGGATCGGCAGCTTCATGTCGGGCCAGCCCAGTTGGGCCAGCACGGACGAATCCGCCAGTTCGATCATCGAATGGATAATGCTCTGGGGATGGATCACGATCTCGATGTGGTCGTAATCCAGGCCGAACAGGTAGTGGGCTTCGATCACTTCCAGTCCCTTGTTCATCAAGGAGGCGGAATCCACGGTGATCTTGCGGCCCATGCTCCAGTTGGGATGACTGGTGGCATCGGCCACGGTGGCCTTCTCAAGGTCGGCGGCCGTCCAGTCGCGGAAGGCGCCGCCGGAGGCTGTGAGCTGGATTCGGCGCAGCCCGGGTGTGGGCACGCCGGTGGAGAGCCGTGCGTTTTCAGCCCAGGGGGTTCCCTGCAGGCATTGGAAAATGGCTGAGTGTTCCGAATCCGCCGGCAGCAGACGGCTGCCGCTCTTTTTCAGTTCCGGCAGCACCACGGGGCCGGCCGCAATCAGGGTTTCCTTGTTCGCCAGAGCGAGGTCCTTGCCGGCGCGGATCGCCGCCAGGGTCGGCAACAGACCGGCGCAACCAACAATGCCCGTCACCACCAGGTCGGCGCTGTCCCAGGCGGCAGCAACGTTGAGACCATCAGCATCTCCCACCAACTGGGGTGCATCGGCGCCTGTGACGCCTGCATCCTTCAGCCGCTCCTGCAGTTCCGGCAGGAGATCGGCATCCGCCAGGGCTACCACCTCAGGGCGATGCCTCTGAACTTGGTCAACCAAAAGCTTCAGATTGCGGCCGGCCGTGAGCGCCACAACGCGGAACTGCTCCGGAAACTCCTCAGCGATCTGGAGGGTCTGGGTGCCGATCGAACCAGTGGATCCCAGCACGCTGATGGCTTTCATGCTGTTCCGGCAGTTGCGACAAGTCTCCCACCAGGACCGTTGAACGCTGGCAAGCTGGCGGACAGCTTGTGGAGAGCGCATGGCGAAGGAACAGTGGCGATCGGGCCTGGGGTTTGTCCTGGCGGCTGCAGGCAGTGCCGTGGGTTTGGGCAATCTCTGGGGCTTTGCCTACCGCGCCTCCCAGGGAGGTGGCGGCGCCTTCCTGCTGCTCTACGTGGTGATTGTGCTGTTGGTTTGCCTGCCGGTGCTGGTGGCCGAAATGGTGCTGGGGCGCAGCACTGGCCAAAGCCCTCTGCTCGCGCCAGTGGCGGCAGCCGGTCGCCACTGGCAGCCGATGGGTTGGCTGTTCGTGCTGGCGGCCAGTGGAATCCTGGCCTTCTATGCCGTGTTGATGGGGTGGACCGGGGCCACGCTCGTGCAGACCCTCACCCAGGGGCTCCCGGCGGATATCGCTTCAGCAGAAGCCTTTTTCGCCGGCCTCAGTGGCGGCCGCTCGGCCTTGATCGGCCAGCTGCTCAGCCTGGTGGCGACTGCTGCTGTGGTGGCCGCCGGCGTGCGTGGAGGCATTGAGCGGTTGTCCCGTTGGGGGCTGCCGCTGTTGTTTGTGCTGCTGATTGGCCTTGCGGTTTGGGCCGCTGGTCTTGATGGGGCCTCGGAGGGCTATCGCACCTTCCTGCTCCGCTGGGACAACAGCCAGCTGCAGGACCCCACCACCATTCGCAATGCCTTCACCCAGGCCTTCTTCTCGATCGGCACGGGCATCGGATGCATCCTGGCCTATTCGGCCTACCTGAGCAGGCGCGCCCACCTGCCCCGGGAAGCCGTGGCGGTGGTGGGGATGGACACCGCTGTGGGATTGCTGGCCGGCATGGTCACCTTCCCTGTGGTGATGAGCTTTGGCCTCCAGGATGTGATCAGTGGCTCCACCCTGGGCACGATCTTCATCGCTTTGCCCACTGGCCTCGGCTCGCTGGGGGCCACAGGTCAGCTGGTGGCGGTGCTCTTTTTTGCTCTGGCCCTGATTGCAGCGATCACCTCAGCGGTGTCGCTGTTGGAGGTTCCGGTGGCCTGTTTGATCGATCGCCACGGGTGGAACCGCTCTCGGGCTGTCTGGGTGTCCACGGCGTTGATCTTTGTGGCCGGTCTTCCAGCGGCCACCTCCATGGAGGTTCTCGGCTGGATGGATTCCGTGTTTGGGGGCCTGCTGCTGATTTTGGGGGGCTTGCTCCTGGCCCTGTTGCTGGGTTGGGTGCTCCCCGCTCGTTTTCAGGAGGAGCTCAGCCATTCGGGGAGCCCGATCTGGCTGCAGCGCTTTCTGCTGGTGATGCTGCGCTGGATTTCACCGCCGGTGATCACTGTTGGTCTGGTGATCAGCGTGATTGATCTGATCCCCAGCTGAGGGGATTCGTCTGGCGAGTGCCTACTGCTTATCCGAAGAATTGAGCATGGATTCCATCTTGCGGATCCTCTGCAGCATCTTGTCCCACACCTCTGCTTTCCAGGCTTGCTCCGCATCGCCCGTGGTCGCGGCCAATTGCTTCTGAGCCTTGAGCTTCGCCTCAAGATCCTCGCCGGCATCGAGGGCCTTCATCAGCTCCATCTCGAGCTTGGCGGTTTCCATGAAGTTCAGCTTCTTCAGCCAGAGCATGGGGAGCGACAGCATTGGGGTTCAGTCTGCCGGGATCAGGCGCGGATCCACTCCGTCACCCCGCCGGGTTTATCGATCAGCTCCACCCCTTGGGTGGCGAGCTCATCCCGGATCCGGTCGGCCTCCGCGAAATCCTTCGCCGCTTTCGCCGCCTTGCGCGCCGTGATGGCTGCATCAATGGCGCCGTCGTCGAGGCTGGGGGCGGCTTCCGCTTCCGAGCGCAGTCCAAGCACCGCCGCCAGGTGTCGCAGCAGCTGCCAACGACCCTCCAGACCCTTCAACTCCGGCTCAGGCAGGGCGGCGTCTTCCCCCCGTTCCAGCCGGTTGGCGAGGGCCCGCAGGGGCTTGGCCAGATCGAACAGCACGGCCAGTCCGCCCGAGCTGTTCAGGTCATCGTCCATGGCGCTGATGAAGCGTTGCTCGAGCTCCATCAGAGCGGTGTCGGCTGGTCCTCCATCAGTTGTCATGGCGCCCTCTGTGAGAGGTGCGGCCGAGCTCCAGCAGAGACTGTCGCCTTGGCGATCGCCAAGGCTCAGGGCTGCATTCAGCCCCTTCCAGCCGGTGGCTGCGGCCTCAAGGGCCTCGGCGGTGAAATCAAGCGGTTTGCGGTAGTGGGCCTGCAGCACAAACAGGCGCAGGGTCATCGGCGAGATTCCACTGTCCAGCAAGGCGCGGATGGTGGTGAAGTTGCCGAGCGATTTGGACATCTTGGTGCCACCGACATTGACCATGCCGTTGTGCAGCCACAGCTTCGCCAGGGTTGTGCCGTTGGCAGTTTCCGATTGAGCAATCTCGTTTTCGTGGTGCGGGAACACCAGATCTCCGCCACCGAGGTGAATGTCGATGGTTTGCCCCAGTTCCTGGCGCACCATCGCTGAACATTCGATGTGCCAGCCAGGGCGGCCTGGCCCCCAGGGGGATTTCCAGCTGGGTTCTCCGGCTTTGGCCCCCTTCCAGAGCGCGAAATCAAAGGGATGACGCTTGCGGCTTTCCTCTCCATCAGCGGTTCGACCGCTGGCTCCCTGCTGCTGGTCGTTGGGGTCGCGGCCGCTGAGCTTGCCGTAATTCTTGGCCTTCGAAATGTCGAAGTACACATCACCATCTGAGCTGTAGGCGGCTCCCTTGGATTCCAGTTCGCTAATCAGTGTCTGAATGCCTTCGATGCAGCCGGTGGCCCGAGGCATTCGGTCGGCCGGGAGAATATTTAGACGCCCCATGTCGATCTCGAACGCTTCGATATTGCGTTCGCTCACTGCCTGCATCGTGATGCCTTCCTCATTGGCGCGGTTGAGGATCTTGTCGTCGATGTCGGTGTAGTTCTGGACGTAGGTGACGTCGTACCCGCGCCAGATCAGATAACGGCGCAGCACATCCCAGTTGATGTAGCTGCGGGCGTGGCCCAGGTGGCACAGGTCATAGACCGTCACGCCGCAGCAATAGATGCTGGCTTTGCCCGCGGTGAGGGGCTCGAACGCTTCGGTGCGGCTGGTGAGGCTGTTGGTGAAGCGCAGGGACACAGCTGATCTGGAGCTCAGGATGAGGCTACGGCCTGTTCGGCTGCGTTCATTTCGCCTCCATCCAGTTCGCGCCGACGCCGGTCTCCACCACCAGGGGAACACTCAGCTCAACGGCCTGTTCCATGGTCTGCACCACAAGCTCTCGTGTGGCCTCCAGGGCATCCGGTGCCACCTCAAGTACCAGTTCGTCGTGCACCTGAAGCAGCAGCTGGGCCGGTAGGCCCTGATGCTGCAGGGCGTCTTGCAGCTGCACCATTGCCACTTTGATGATGTCGGCACTCGACCCCTGAATTGGGGCATTGGCAGCCGCCCGCAGCTGCTGTGCCTCCATGCCACCGCGGCGGGCCACGTCCAGGTCGATCTCCAAGGGGTCTTTGCCCAGCAGCCGCCCCAGGCCGTTGCGATCGAAGTGGAACGGTCGCCGGCGGCCGAGAATGGTTTCCACGTAGCCGCGGCTGAGGGCGAGCCGCTCCTGCAGTTCGAGGAAGGCGAACACCTTCGGGTAGCGCTGCTTGTACTTGGCCAGGAACTCCTTGGCTTCGCTCTGGCTCACTCCGGTTTCCCGAGCGAAGCGTTGGGCTCCCATGCCGTAAATCACACCGAAGTTGATGGTTTTGCCGAGCCGGCGTTCGTCCGGGCTGACCTCGTCTTTGTCCAGCAGCAGCCTGGCGGTCAGCGCGTGCACGTCGTCGCCGCTGCGGTAGGCCTCCTGCAGCACCTCTTCGCCAGAGAGGTGGGTGAGGATCCGCAGTTCGATCTGGGAGTAGTCGGCGCTGAGCAGGGTCCAGCCCTCCTGGGGCAAGAAGGCCTTGCGGATGCGCCGGCTGTACTCGGTGCGCACGGGAATGTTCTGCAGGTTGGGGTTGCTGCTGCTCAGGCGCCCAGTGGCCGTCACTGCTTGGTTGAAATCGGTGTGCACCCGCCCGGTTTCCGCCTCCACCAGCTGCGGCAAGGCGTCGATGTAGGTGCTCTTGAGCTTGCTGAGCACCCGGTGCTCCAGCACCAGTGGCACCACCGGGTGGTCGTTGCCGAGTTTCTCAAGCACGGTGGCATCGGTGCTGAAGCCGGTTTTGGTGCGGCGGGATTTCTTGCGATCCAGGCCAAGGGTGTCGAACAGCAGCTCTCCGAGTTGCTTGGGTGAGGCCAGGTTGAAGTCCACTCCTGCGGCCGCTTTGGCGTCGGACTCCAGCTGTTGAAGGGTGGAGCCCATCTCTTCGGAAAGGCCCTGGAGATAGGGCACATCAATGCGGATGCCGGTGGATTCCATCCGGGCCAGCACTGGTTCCAGTGGCTGCTCCACCTGCTCCAGCAGCGGCAGCAGTTGCGGGCCCATGGTCTCCAGCTGATGGCGCAGCAGCAGGGCGAGGCGCCGGGTGACGTGCACATCCATGCCGCAATACAGGCTGGCGGGCTCCAGCGGCACGTCGGCGAAGGTTTGTTTCTTGCCCACCAAATCGGTGTATGAGGTGGGCTGGAAGCCGAATTCCCGCTCCGCCATGAGCTCCAGACCATGCTTGGCTGCGGCATCCCGCAGGTAATCAGCCAGCAGCGTGTCGATCACGACCCCCTCGAGGGCAATGCCATGCCGCAGCAGGATCAGGCGGTCGTACTTGGCGTTCTGAAGGGTCTTGGGGTGGTTGCTACTGGCCAGCCAAGGGGCGAGGGCGGTGAGCACGGTTTCCAAGGGCAGCTGCTCCGGGCTGCTGTCTTCGCTGCCTTTGTGGCCAAGCGGGATGTAGGCAAGTGCGTCCAGGTCCTCTCCCCAGCAGATGCCGATGCCCACCAGTTCCGCGCGGAACGGGTTGAGGTCGGTGGTCTCGGTGTCGAAGGCCACAGGCAGGCTGCTGCTGGTACAGGCCATCAGCCTCTGCACCAGGGCGTCCAGGGCCGTTTCGGTCTGGATCAGCTGCGGTTTCAGGGCCGGCAGCCCCACGTCGTCGTTGGTGACCGGTTCAGTTGCGGTTTCGGCAGCTGCCGGTTCTGTAGTGGCTGAGCGGCGGGGAGTCTTGGCCGCAGCGGCCTCCGCATTGGCCCCGTAGCCCCCTTCGGAAAAGGCCGCCACAAAGCCCCCCACCTGGCGCAGCAGGCTGTTGAGCTCGAGGTCTTCCAGGCAGCTGCTTAGGCCATCAGCATCCACCGACGACAACGGCAGGCTGGGTTCCTTGGGCAGTGGTACATCCACGAGAATCTCGGCCAGCTTGCGCGACAGATAGGCGTTGTCGCGGTCGGCGCGCAGCTTCCCCTTCAGAGCTCCTTTGATGGCGCCCCGGCTGGCTTTCGGCCCTTCGGCTTCCACTTCCTCGAGGGTGGTGTATACCGCGTCGAGATCGCTGTTGTCTTTCAGCAGGTTGATGGCTGTTTTGGGGCCAACACCACGCACGCCGGGGATGTTGTCGGAGCTGTCACCGGTAAGAGCCTTGAGGTCCACCACCTTGTTGGGCATCACGCCGAGCTTGCCAAGCACCCCTTCTTCGCGGATCAGCGTTGGGCCACTGCTTTTGGCGTAGGGGCCTCCACCCATGTAGAGCACCGCGATGTCGCGGCTGTCGTCCACCAGCTGGAACAGGTCGCGGTCTCCCGAAAGGATTCGCACGCCCCATCCCGAGTCGGCTGCTCGGTTCGCCAGGGTTCCCAGCACATCGTCGGCTTCGAAGCCGGGGGCCATGCAGAGAGGGAGCTGCAGGTGCGTTTCGAGAATCTGCTGCAGCTGCTCAAGGTCCTGAAAGAACACCTCAGGGGCCACATCCCGGTGGGCCTTGTAGTTGGCGTCAGCCTTGTGGCGAAAGGTGGGCTCGGCTGTGTCGAAGGCAATGGCAACGCCTTCAGGCTTCAGGGTTTTGCTGTTGTCCAGCAGGGCTTTGAGAAAGCCGTAGGTCACGCTGGTGGGCCGGCCGTCTTTGGTGGCCAGACCCCCTTCGCCACCCTTGCTGAAGGCGTAAAAACTGCGGAATGCCAGGGAATGGCCATCCACAAGCAGCAGAAGGGGCTTGGCGGTGGCCTCAGGCATGACGGTGTTGAAAACGTGGTTGGATCAATCGCGCGGGTCTGCCCAGGGGGGCAGATCGATGAACACGCGAGTTCCTGATTCGAGACCGTTCAGGATCGCAGTCTGGTCGCCGCTGCTGTTGCCCAGTTCCACCGGCTGGAAACGTGGTTGCTGGTTCTCATCCACCAGCAACACACCCTGTTGGCCGTCCTCAAGGGTGATCGCCACGGTGGGCACAAGGATTTTGGGGTCACTACGCCCGGTTAGGAAATTGATGTCGGCAGTCATGCCGATCTTCAATTTGTTTTGCGGGTTGACGAAGTTCAGCTTCACTTCGAAGGAGGTGACGCTGTTCTCTTTGGCTGCGCGGGGAGCAATTTCACTCACCCTTGCCTGGAAGCGCTCATCGGGATAGGCATCCACCCGTATTTCGGCCTTCTGGCCGGTCGCGATGCGGCCGATGTCGCTTTCCGGAACGCGGGCCCTCACCTCCAGGCCTTGCGAGAGTTCAACGATCGAAGAGCTTGTGGCACCGGCCGTGGCCGAGGCGGCAGTGGTGGGGGTTACAAACGACCCCGGTTCGGCGTAGCGCGCTGTGATCGTTCCCGAGAAGGGTGCGCGGATCGTCTTTTCTCGACTCTCCTGTTCCAGTTGCTCCAACCGTTCCCGGGCAGCAACGAGGCCCGCCTCCCCAGCCAGCATCTCGAAGCGTGCATCACTGAAGTCGTCAGCGCTGAGCGCGCCGCTGGCATACAGCTGGCTGCGTCGTTCGAAATCCTCCCGCTTGTTCTGATGGTTGGCTTCGGCCTGGCGCAGCAGAGCCTGCTTCTCCTGCAGCCGATCATCGAGATCGCCACGATTCATTACGGCCAGAACCTGTCCGTTCTCCACCACATCTCCTTCATCCACCTTCAGCTCAGCCAGCAGCCCTTGCTTGCGCGGACTCACGTTCACCTTCTGCTGGGCCTGCAGTTCGCCGCTGGCGGTGATCACCCCAGAGAGGACGCCACGTTCTGCGGTGGTGGTGAAGGGCGTCAGATCCCGTTGGCGGTTGCCCCAGGGTCCGAAACGCAGAAGCAGCCCACTCCCGCACAGGACCAACACCAGCAATCCCACCATCGCGGCTTTGGGCCGTTTGGATTGTGCTTTCGCCACTGAGGCCAGCTCTGCTTCAGGCGATGGGGACGCAGGGGAGCGCAAGGAATGCATCATGGGCCCACAAAACTTCACAACAGTCTCGCCGCTGGCCGGTAGATTCCGCCGATGCTCAAAGCTGGAATTGTCGGATTGCCCAACGTGGGCAAGTCCACCTTGTTCAATGCGTTGGTTGCCAACGCGCAGGCTCAGGCTGCCAATTTCCCCTTCTGCACCATCGAGCCCAACGTCGGCACCGTGGCGGTGCCTGATGAGCGACTGGACCGGTTAACGGAACTGAGCAAAAGCCAGGACACCATTCCGACCCGCATGGAGTTTGTGGACATTGCGGGTCTAGTGAAAGGCGCCAGCCAGGGCGAAGGTTTGGGCAACAAGTTTCTCGCCAACATCCGCGAGGTGGACTCGATCGTTCACGTGATCCGCTGCTTCGAGGACGATGACGTCATCCACGTTTCAGGGTCCGTGGGTCCGTCCCGGGATGCGGAGGTGATCAATCTGGAGCTGGGTCTTGCGGACTTGGCTCAGATCGAGAAGCGCCGGGAGCGTCTGAAAAAGCAGATGCGCACCAGCATGGAGGCGCAGGTGGAAGACGCTGCCCTTGAGCGGATTCAGGCGGTGCTCGAGAACGGTGGTGCGGCTCGCAGCGTCGATCTGAACGATGAAGAGGCGGCGATGATCAAACCCTTGGGGCTCTTGACCGCCAAGCCGATCATCTACGCCACCAATGTGAGTGAGGACGACCTGGCCAAGGGCAATGCCTTCTGCACCGAGGTGGTTGAACTGGCTGCCAAGGAAGGTGCTGAAACGGTGCGGATTTCTGCCCAGGTGGAAGCTGAGCTGGTGGAGCTGGGAGATGAGGAAACCGCGGACTATCTGGAAGGTCTCGGAGTGACGGAAGGGGGTTTGCAGAGCCTGATTCGGGCCACTTATCGATTGCTGGGGCTGCGCACCTATTTCACTACCGGTGAAAAGGAAACAAGGGCATGGACGTTCAAGGCCGGCATGACCGCTCCGCAGGCTGCCGGTGTGATCCACACCGATTTCGAACGTGGCTTCATCCGTGCTCAGACCATCGGTTGGGAGAAGCTGCTGGAAGCCGGCTCACTGTCGGAAGCCCGCAACAAGGGTTGGCTACGCAGTGAAGGGAAAGAGTATTTGGTTGACGAGGGAGACGTGATGGAATTTTTGTTTAACGTTTGAGTCTGCTGTTATTTGGTTGGAAATTTCTGTCGTTTTGATTTGAACGGTATTTCTTCATTTTTTATAATTAGCTGATCATCAAAGTCGATTTCACTAATAAATTTTGCCCAACGTTTGTAAACTAAGTTGTATTTAATTTTGGCAAAAAAGCGTATATATTTTGACAAGTTGTAAATTTCTGTGGCCCTGTTGAGAGGGATTTCGTTCGGGCTTGATTCGATGCGCTTTTGCATTCGATTCCTCCATGTCTCAAAGGTTGTATGAATCGTCAGTACTTTCACGCTTTCGCAGTCTTTTGTGATTGATAAGAGCAGTCGCTTTTTTTTGGTTTGGCGACGACTGGTTGTGTCGAAGTGGATAAATATCAGATCTTTCTTTAGCTTGCGGGAGTGCTCAGGCTTTATGTTTTTCTTTGTTAGTGCTCCGATTGCAATGCAAGATCTTGATTGCTTGGGATTAATCTTCAGCAAGCGATAGATTTTGTCTCTGAATTTATTTTTTTTCTTGGTCAAAAGTTGTTTCAGCAGGTGCGACTTGCCGGAAGCTGAAGGGCCGGCAACTACGATGACCTCTTTGTCGTTCATTTCTCTCATTTAATTACTGCTCAATAATGTTTAGACTGTACTTGAGCAGTGCTCATTATGCAAGTTGAAGGCTTTTGCAGGGGAAGGCGCTATCTGGCTTGTTTGGTGAAGAGTTGCCCGGTTTCACTATCTAAAAAAAGTGTTTCGTCTGTAGGATAGTGCCCAAGAAAAGTAAAACCCCGCTCTTGCTACGTGAAATTAAAATATTTCTGTTCGTGTATGTTGATGATGGTAGGGGATATGTAATTCCACGAGGCGCCCGTTAATGTATTTCGCTAGAATTGTTGTTTGATTCTTCGCGATTCTTATTGGACACACAGGCCAGGTCTTGAATTTCATCTTAAAGAGTCAGAACTCAGGTGATGGCGTCGGGATGCCATTGCTATGGGTTGTATTGCATTTTGGATTCTAAATATTTCTGGAATTGGTGGTAAGAATGTTTGTCGGTTTTGAATCATCCTTTGAACTATTGGTCATCGCAATCGTGCCAGCGATGCTGTAACGCGGCTTGAGGCTGCGCAGGGTCGGGAGCACAACCAGGCACGCCCCACCCATCAACAGCCAGAGCAGCAGGCCGTTGTTCTGAAGGTCCAGCAGTGCTCCTCCGGCGAGGGGCGCCACGATGGCGCTGATAGCGAAGCACTGGGAAAACAGCGCCATCGCCAAACCTCGGTGTTCCGGTGGTGTTTCTTCGATGACGGCCTCTGTGGCCGTGGGCAAGAAAGCGGCCTGGGCGAAGGCCATCGGCAGCAGTGCCGCCAGCACCAGGATCGTTCCGTTCTCGAACAGTGAGGACAGGGCAATCAAAGCGCAGCCCAGACTGAATCCCGCCAGGCTCAGGCCAAGCCCGAAGGCAACGCTGCGCTCTGCCAGCCAACGGCCCACCGGCCACTGCAGGCTCACCAGCAAGGTCAGCTGAAGGGAGATCAATGCGCTGCTGTGGCTTTCGCTCAGTGCCGGTCGCAACAACCCGCCGCGCACCAGATCCAAGGGAAGCGCACTCTGTTGGAGGGCCAGGATCCCGGTGGCCACCACACTGATCAGCAGCACCGGCAGCAGGGGCAGCAACCAAGGCAGCCGGGACGTTGACCGTGGACCATCAGGATCGGGGCTATTTCTGCTGAGGTTGCGGTAAGGAGGGCCGTCCTGGAGTGGAACAAGGCTGATCAGCACCAGAACGGCGGCCATGCACAGCGCTTCAACGCTGTACACCGTTCGCAGCATTCCCAGGGTGGCGGCTGTGGTTCCGATCAGCGTGCCGATGCCAATGCCGAGAGCATCGGCACTGCGCACCAGGGCGTAGCCCCGGCCTGAAGGAAGGTCACCGCAACTCAAGGGAACGGCCAATTCGATGGCAGGCCAGTACAGACCTGCCGCACAGCCCAGCAGCAGTTGTCCGAACAGGTAGCTGTTGTAGTTGTCAGCCTGCAGCAGGATCAGATCGGCCGCAATGGCCAAAAGAGTTGTGCCCCTGACAGGCCAGGAGCAGCGGACGCCTCGATCGAGCAGTGCACCGCTCAGCAGACGCACCACCGTGCCGATCAGGGCGGAGACGGCCATGCCGCTGCCCACTTCACGCGCTGAGAAGTCAATCGCATGAAAGATCAGCGGCGTCATGAAAATCACCCCGCCGGCTCCGATGGACGCCAGAAACCTCAGTCGGGTGACGTTTCTCAGCGGTGATGGAAACTGGTTCCACCACCGCAGAGGGTCAGGCGTTGCTGCGCGGACGCTTAACAGGACGATGCATCGCGATGGGCTTGATGGGCAGTCTGCTGCTCAGCGCGGGCGGATCGTGGCCTGTTGGCTCCACAGAACGTGTGGAGGTCAAGATCGATGGCCTGGTTCTTCCGGTTTCGGTGGAGGAACTCGGCGCCTTCGTGCGCTCGCCGACGGCTGATCCAGCACAGCTCTCGCGATCGGAGCTCTCCACCTGGATGGGTCTTCTCGCGCCGGAGAGCCGACAGGGGCTGATCCGTCTGCTCAAGGCTCCTGTGCTTTCCCGTCCCAGCCTCGGGCGGCAGTTGCTGAGCAGCTGGGGAGCGGGTCCACTTCTGGATGCGCTGGGGGAATTGATTCGGGTGGAGGACGGAAAGCGCATCAATCGTTCACTGGTGCTCTCCACGCTGGAGCAGTTGCTTGAACGGCAGGCAACTGTTTCGGCGCTGGATGTGTTGGAAGCGTTGCCCACCCAGCAGCTGCGTCTTGATCTGGATGCGCTGGTGGCTGCCGCCAACCGCTGGCGGCTGGAATTGAAGCGACATCAGACCTTGATGCGGACCTTGGCTCAGAAAGAGGCCCGCCTGCAGCTCCTCAAGGGAACCGAGGGTTTTGTCTTGGCCGATGCGCCCCGTCAGTCAACGCTTGGGGTGGACCATCGTTCGCGTCCCCTGCGGATGGAACGCTGGATCCCCGAGTCGTCATCCAAGGACGGACTCTGGGTCTTGATGATGCCTGGGCTGGGCGGGGACCCCGACCATTTCAGCTGGCTGGCGCGTTCGCTGATGCAAGCGGGCTGGCCCGTGCTGGTGCTTGAGCATCCCGGCAGCGATGCTGCCGCCGTCCAGGCGTTGCTTGAGGGGCGTCAGTCGTTTGACGGCGCCGCAGCAATGCGTGATCGATTGGCTGATCTTGTGGCGGTGCTGGACGCGCAACAACGGGGCGATTTGAACATCCCCGGGACCGAGGTGGTGCTGATGGGGCATTCCCTGGGTGCCTTGACGGCTCTCGTGGCCAGTGGGGCGCAGCCAGTGCTCGGGATGGAGCAGCGCTGTGAAGCGGCTCTGGCGGGCCTGCCCCTCACCAACCTCTCGGAGTTGCTGCAGTGCGAGCTTGCGGCAGGCCGCGTGCTCGAGGGAAACGCGATGGCTTCTCCGCCCCGGGCGGTGGTGGGGCTCAACAGCTTTGGCGGGGTGATCTGGCCGCACCGCTCCAGCCAGGCGTTGCCGATTCCGCTGTTGATGGTGGGTGGGACGCTTGATCTGATCACCCCTCCCTTGGACGAGCAGCTGCCTCTTTTGGCTGGATTGGCGGAGCATCCCGCCAGCCGTGTGGTGGTGGTGGAGGGGGCCAGTCACTTTTCGCCGATTCGTGTGGATGGCCAGGGGAAGGCATCTGAGGGCGACGACCTATTCCGGCTCGGCGAAGAGTTGGTGGGCGTCAATCCCCTCAGCGTTCAACGGGTGATTGCCCATGAAGTCATCCGTTTCCTCGATTCCCTGAGCTCAGGGTCACCCCGCAACGATGCCGTTCACCTGATGGAAGCCAGCTCTAAAACGCGCTGGCATCGCTTGGGCCGACCCTCGGCCCTGCAGCTGCTGGATCAGTAACGCACCCGAGGATCGAGGGCGGCCACCAGCAGGTCAACGGCAACACTCACCAGCACCACCAAGGCTGCGATCACCACCACGATCCCCTGAACGACGGGGTAGTCCCTTTGGTTGATGGCTTCCTGAAGGCGCAGGGCAATGCCTGGCCAGGAAAAGGTCACTTCAATCAGCAAGGCCCCACCAATCAACGAGGCCACGGTGATGCCAGCGATGGTGAGCACCGGCAGCAAGGCATTGGGCAGTCCGTGGCGAAGGACCACCTGACGCTCACTCAGGCCGCGGCTGCGGGCCGCTTCCACGTGGTCGCTGCGCAGGGTGCGTCGCAGGTTCAGGCGCAGGGCGGTCGTGAAGGTGCCACTGAGCAGAAGGGCCAGGGTTCCTGCGGGCAGGATCAAGTGACGCACGGTGCCGCGAAAGGCGGCCCAGTTGTTCTGAAGCGCGCTGTCCAGCAGGAAAAATCCGCTGCCCTCGGGGGGGAGAAGGCTGGGGGGGAAGCGTCCACCCACTGGCAACCAGCCCAGGCTGACGGCGAACACCAGCTGCACCAGCATGGCCACCCAGAAAGGCGGCAGGGCATAGGTGCCCAATCCATAGAGGCGACCTCCCAGGTCAATCTTTCCCTCGGGCCGGGCGATTCCGCTGAAGCCAATGCTCAGCCCCACCACAGCAGCGACAGCCAGGGCGATGACGCTCAGTTCCAGGCTGGCGGGCAGGGTTTTGCCGATGATGGTCCGAACCGGCTCCTGGTTGATCAGGGCTTGCCCCAGATCGCCATGGATCAATCCGTTGAGATAGCTGAGGTACTGATCCAGCAACGATTGATCCAGGCCCAGCCGAGCCCGCATGGCGGCTTTCGCGGCGGCGGGAGCCCGGCTGCCGAGCACCGCATCCACGGGATCCCCTGGGGCGACGCGCAGCAATAGGAACACCAGGCTGGCGATCAGCCACAACATCAATGGCGCCAGGGCGAGGCGGGTGGCGCTGTAGCGGGCGAGGTCTCGGGCGCGTCCCATCAGTTCTGCGTCGACCTGTCTGAACGGCGTTTCAGTTCAGCGAGCATCAACCGGCCGCTGCCATCAAATTGTGGAGGGCTGAGGTTCAGCTGGGCCCAGGCTCGAGGGGAATCCAGCCAGACGGGGATGTAGGCGGCACCGTTGGCGGAAAGATGATCCACACGGTCCAGGGCGGCACGGCGGGCATCCCCCGTCAGCGTGTCGGATTCCAGCAGGGCGGTCTGCAATCCGGGGACGCTCCAGAAGCTGCCGCTGATCGCTGCTTCTCCAGCCATGCAGCTGTCACCCTCCACTGACGTGCAGCTCAACAGTGGCGTCAGATAGGCCTCCGGATCGGGGTAGCTGCCGCGCCAATCCAGCATCACGGCTTTGAAGGCACCCTCCCCCAGCTGGCGGTAGATGGTGGTGGATTCGACGCCATCCAGATCCAACACCAGGCAATCGGAGAGGTCCCGTTGCACCTGGGCCTGCCAGGTGAGGGCCAGAAGTTTGTCGGCGGGCACGTTGGAGCGGAAGGTGAGCGGAAAGTGCAAGGGGCTGCCGTTGCAATAGCCCGCTGCCTGGAGCAGCTCGCGGGCCTGCTCGGGGTTGTGTTCGGGCCATGGGGCCCTGGCGCCGCCGGCCAGGCTGGGCGGCACCAGCGCCCGCAGCGGTCGGCGCAGCCCATAGCTCACCCGTTCACTGATCTCGCTTCGGTTGAGGCTGACGGCCAGGGCCCGCCTGAGGTTGGGGTTCTGGAACGGTTTCTGGTTGCTCAGCAGGGTGATGTAGCCGATCTCCATCGCCGGACCCACCGACTCGTGCAGCTCCCCCGCGCTGGCCCGTTCATGCAGTGTGTGGCGCTGGTCTTCGTCGATCGAGGCGGAGAGCAGCAGATCCACCTCGCCACTGCGCAACGCCCCATAGAGCGCCGTGGAGTTGCTCAGTGAGATCAGATCAAGGCCTTTGTTGCGTGGCGCTTCCCCCCAATACTCCTCAAAGGGCTCCAGTCGTTGCTGATGTTCGCTGAAGCGCGTCAGTCTGTAGGGGCCTGTCCCCACAAAGCGGTCGTGCAGAAAACGGTCCTGGTAGTTGCTGTAGGCCGTTGGTGAGATCGGGGTGAGGTTGATCGACGTCAGCAGACCCTGCAGGGATGTGGAGGGGCGACTGAGGCGCAGCCGCAGGGTGTGGCTGTCGGCTTCCTCAACCGCCGCAATCCGGTCGCCCACCACGTAGCTGAGGGTTCCGATTTCGAGGAAACGCCGCAGGCTGAAGGCCATGGCTGCAGCATTGAACGGCGTTCCATCGTGAAAACGAACATCGGTGCGCAGGGGAACCGTGACGGTGCGACCGCCATCACTCAGAACGGGGGGCGATGCCGCCAGGCGGGGTTCCAGTGAGCCATCCCGCCTAAGGCGATAGAGCGGATCCCCCAGGGCGCTGATCAGCTGCGTGGCGCCGAGGGTGCTGGCCTGGGCTGGATCCAGGGAACTGATTCGGCCCGCTGAGGCCACTGTGATGCGGCTGGTGGGGGGTGGGGCCTGACACCCCATCTGGGTGATGGCCAGGGCCAGGGCCACCAGCGCGCCACCGCACGTCCATCTCGTGGGGCGATCGATGCGCTTCAAAGGGCCTGAACCATCACGGGTCGGCCCATTCAACAGGGACTTACCCGACCTGGCGAATCCTTTCCAACGAGATTTCGAACACCGGTGAGCCCTCGTTGCTCTGCAGGGGCCAGCGGCGCACCCAGCAGCGGTCGTGGTCGCCATCCACACCGATCACTTGATAGGTGTCGTCGTCACTGTCGAGATTGACGCAATCTCCCTGGTGCACCGTCATCGGATTCACCCC